>JBEKHI010000077.1:0-24263 GCA_050012355.1 Streptosporangiaceae bacterium
AGCCTGAGCAGAGCCGCACCGCCCAGGAACGGCACACCCGGGCCGGCGGCTTGACCGCATTCATGAGCACCACAAGCACCAGCAGCGACATCCGTCCGGCGGCCGCCGGACGCGGCAGCCGGGCCCAGCCGCCTACGGCCCGCAGCCACCCGGCTTTCGACCGCCCCGGGACGAGGCAGGCTTTTCTTGGTAGTGCAACACCCACCAGGAACGCTCCGCTGCCGTGCACCGGCTGAGGGAAGGACTTTCCAGTAAAGGGGAAACCGCGGCGGCCGCTGGGGTGGGAGGGGGCGGCCGCCGCGGCCCCGGCTCAACCGGTTTCGGCGGTGAGTTCCTGGATCGACGCACCGCTGGCGTACAGATCGACCGGGCCGGCGTCGGCCGTGCGGACCTGCAGCGGTGTGGTGTAGGCGTCGGGCACCTGGCCTATCAGGCTGAGCGTCACCGGTGTCGACGTGAGCGAGACCGTCTCGCTCACCAGGTCCTCATCTCCGTTGTAGAAGTCGAGGTAGACGTCGCCCGAGCCTTGCAGCGTGATCGAGGCCTGGTAGTACTCGCCGCCGGTCAGTTCCGACGTCGGGTCGACCCAGATCCAGGTGTTCGGCGCGGCGTCGGTCTCGGTCCACTCGATCGCGCTAGCTCCCTGCGGTGTCGTAACGTCGGGCGTGATCGTCCCGGCTACCGAACCGACGCCGTTCTCCACCGGCCCCTGCCAGTCCAGCTGCCCGGTCGGGGTGGAGCCGAGCAGGTTCGGGCCAGTCGCCACCAGGGTCTCCGGTGTCCGGCCCGGCGGGAAGGTGAGCGCCCCGGCCTGGTAGGACGGCGGCGCGTCGGCCGCCGCCGAGCCCCAGGTCGCGTCGTCGGTGGTGGTCAGGTTGAAGTCCACGCTGGTCGGCCGGTTGCCGGAGAACATCGAGCCATCCAGCCAGGCGTCCTGCGACGAGCGCCCGTTGACCGTCACGCCCTGGATGTACGTCGACGTCGAAGCGCCCGGCGCGTTGAACGTGACCTGCGGCCGGCCCGGGATGTCGAAGACAGCACGGGAGAAGATCGGCGCGCCGATGTCCAGCACGCTGGTCCCCTGGGTCTGCGGGTAGACACCCAGGCTCGCCCACACGTACCAGGAGCTCATCGCGCCCAGGTCGTCGTTACCCGGCTCGCCGCCTGGGCTGTCGGAGTAGACCTGAGTCAGCAGCTCGTGCACGACCTGCTCCGTCTTGTCCGGCGCGCCCGCGTAGTCGTAAGTCCACGGGGTGTCGAGCGACGGCTCGTTGCCCGCCCAGTCATACGGCGCGTTCGGTCCGGCGTTGAGCTGAGTGAAGAACGTGTCCAGCCGCTGGACCACGGCCGAGTCGCCGCCCATGGCGGAGATCAGGCCGCCGAGGTCCTGCGGGACCATCCAGCTGTACTGCGCCGCGTTGCCCTCCTGGAAGCCGTCCTGGCCGAAGCTGCTCATGCCGTAGGTGTCCGGTCCGAGCTCGGGGAACTCACCGGAGCCGTCCCGCGGCTCGATGTAGCCGGTGGCGGTGTTGAAGATGTTGGTCCAGTTCTGCGAGCGGGTGAGGAAGGTGGCAGCGGTGGAGGTGTCGCCGAGCGCCGAGGCCAGCCGGGAGATCGCGAAGTCCGACGCGGCGTACTCCAGCGTCTCCGACGCCCCGTTGTCGACCGGCGATAGCGAACTCTCCTGGGTGTTGGGAACGTACCCAAGCGACTCGTAATCAGCCAGGTCCGGGCGTTCGACATACCAGCCCTGGCCGAGTTCGGAAGCGGTCGGCACCACGGTCGCGCCCTTCACCATGGCGGCCAGCGCCGCCTTCGCGTCGAAGTTCCTGACTCCGAACGCGTACGCCTCGGCGAGGATGTTATCGGCCGCGTCGCCGTTCATCACTCCGGTGTAGTCGTTGGCGAACGGCCACTTGGGCAGCCATCCGCCCTGTGACTCGTCGTTGAGCAACGAGGACATCATCTGGCCGGTCTGCTGAGGTACGACCAGGGCGAGCAATGGCACCTCGTCGCGGTAGATATCCCAGCCCGAGTAGTTGGCGTACTGCACCTGGCCGGGAGCGAGCTTGTGCACCTCGTCGTCGAACCCCAGGTAGTCGCCGTTGACATCGGAGAACACGCTCGGGTCAAGCAGTGCGTGGTACAGCGCGGTGTAGAACTGCACCTGCTCCGCGGTCGTGCCGCCGCCGATCCTGATCCGGCCAAGCAACTGGTTCCACTCCGCGTGGGTGCGGGCCGCGACCGCGGCGGTGGACCATCCGGAGTCCTCCGCCCGCAGGTTCTGCCAGGCGTCGGCGGTGGACACGTAGGAGATGGCGACCTTCATCGTGACCGTGGGCTGCGAGGTCGTGTCGAAGGTCACCCAGGACCCGGATCCGAGGCCGGTCGCCGCCGCGACCTGGGTGCGTGACTGGCCGCCCTTGGCCTCGGTCCCGCGCGGCGCCTGCAGCACGGTGGCCGCGGCCTTGCCGTTGGAGGCCGCGGCCACCCGCTGTACCGGCGTGGTGTGCGTGGACACGTCGGAGGACCCGGTGGTCTCGACGATGGATTCTTGCTCCAGTGACAGCGCGGACGCTTCCAGGTCAACCGCGCCCTCGGCCGCGGTGCGGACCTGGACCACTGGCGCTCCGATGGCCCCGGTCGGGATGGTGGAGGCGATCGTCACCGTGGTCGGCGTGGAGGTGAGGTTGACCGGCTGGCTGTCAACGTCTTCCTGACCGTTGTAGAAGTCGAGGTACACATCGCCGGTGCCCTGCAGGGTGACGCTCGCCAGGTAGGTGTCCCCCTGGGTCAGTGCGGGCGGGTCGGCCTGGATCCAGGTGTTCGCCTCGGCCGTCGTCTGCTGCCAGGAGATCGCGCTCGCCCCGGTCGACGTGGTGGTCGCGGCGATGGTCGGCGTGCTGCCGCCGGCGTTTTCGTAGTGGTAGCCCCAGTCCAGGTCCCCGGTCGGCTCGGTGAAGACGTTCGCGCCGGTCGGCTCGGTCTGCCAGGTGCCGTAAGAGGTGAACGGCCGGGAGAACTTCGCCACGAAGTGGACCGGGTAAGTGCCCTGCGTTCCGCAGAACTGCCCAGCCGTCTCGTCTCCGGTCACCTCGTCGTCGCCCACGACGTGGACGTCCGCGGCGGTGTTGCCCGACTCCGAGTCGCCGATCTTGAACAGCATGTTGGCGGCGGTGGTGCTCGGGTAGGTGAACGTGCCGATGCCGGTGCGGGTGGTCGCCGCTAGGTCCGTCTGGATGGCGCTCGACGTGCCCGGGTTCAGCGTCACACCGTACGACCCGGGAGTAGCACTCTCCGAACTGTGCGAGAACGCGTCGGTGCTGTCCACCGGATCGCTGCCGATCGCGCCGGTGGTCGGCAGGATCGGGAAGTCGCCGTAGGCGCTGCATCCCGGGCCGGAGATGTGCGTCAGGCTGAAGCCCAAGGTCGACGAGTCGGCATAGTTGTAGCCGCCGCCATCCGGCCGCGATGGCGTATCAGGGCTGAAGGTCAGCATCCCGAACGGCGCGGTCGCGCCCGGGAACGTGTCGATCTGGCCGACCGTGGCGCCACCAGATCCGGTACCGATGAACGGATCGACGAGCGACGCGGGGTCACGCACCAGCGCGGCCGGCGATGACGCGGCCGACGCGGGAATTGCCGCGCTGAGCGCGACGGTCATCATCCCGGCGACCGCCACCGCGGCGAGTCTTCCCCGATGAGATAGCAACGACATACCAGCGTCCTCCGTCCCAACGGCCCGGCCCGGACCGACAACGTTGTCATCGACGGTTCTACATCACCCCACCGATCCGCGCAAGACCCCTCAAAAGGTCCGGTGCACGAGCGAAGGCTGGGTGCGGCCGAAACCGCGCCCAGCCTTCGCATCAGTAGCGTGCTATCCGCTGACCTTCGAGATGCCGGAGATCGTCGATTGCGCGGTGGACAACGCCGAGTTCACCGACGCGGTCCCGCTGATCGCGGCCTGGATCGCGGTCCAGATGGCCTGCGACACCTTCGGGTAGTTGGCGCCGTACTCGGTGGTGCGCGGCCGCGCGGTCTCGGTCTCGTTCGCGAAGACCTGGAACTCGGGACCGCCCTTCAGGTACTGCGCGATGACGGCCGTCTTGGACGGCAGGTAGTAGTTCAGCCCGTCGACCTTTTCCATGGTCGCGGTCTGCTGCATGCCCTGGATCCACTCCCACGCGGCCTGCGTCTGCGCGGACGAGCCGCCGGCGCCGATGTCCATCGTCTCACCGCCGAGCGGGGCGACAACGGTCTGGCCGGCCGTCTGGGTCGGGATCGGCACGATGCCATAGTCCACGTTGTACTTCAGGCCGGCCGCGTTCAGCTCGGGGAAGATCCACGGGCCGTCCTCGATCATCGCGGCCTTGTCGTTGAGGAACTGCTGGGTGAGGTCCGGGTCCTGTCCCCAGGTGAGCACCGACTTGGACGCGGAGCCGTCCTTGACCATGTTCGTCCAGAGCTGGAGCGACTGCTCGACGGCGGGCGTCGAAACGTTGGTCAGCGACCCTCCGTTGGACCAGAAGAACGGCTCGAGCTGCCAGGTGGACTGCTCGTCACCCGTCGCGTCGAACGCGATCCCGTAATGCGCGGAGGTGGTCAGCGCCTTGGCGTCGGACTGCAGCTGCGCCCAGGTCGTGGGCGGTGACAGGTGCGCCGCGGCGAACATCTTCTTGTTGTAGAAGATACCGACGGCGTTGGTCCCGAGCGGGAAGCAGTACTGCTTGCCCTGGTAGGTGCACTCGGCGGTGGCGCCACTGGTGTACCCAGCGTTGGTGAAGCCCTTCATGCCGTTGATCGAGACCAGCTGCCCGGTCGCGGCCACCTCGGGCACGTCCGGGTTGTCGATCAGCATGAGGTTGGGCATGTCACCGGCCGACGCGTCCTGCAGGATCTTGGTGATCAGGTCGGCGTACGGCACCTGGGTACGCTTGACGGTGATGTTCGGGTGTTCCTTCTCAAACTGCTGGTTGTACCACTCGATGGCCTCGTTACCGCCGCCGGTGAAGTAGTCGAACTCGGTGATGGTGACCTTGCCGCTGCTACTGCTGCTCCCGCCCGAGGACGACGAGGAACAGGCAGCCGCGGTCACCGTGAGCATGACCGCACCAGCGACGGCCAGCCACTTTGCTGCCGAACGCATAGCTTTCTCCTTTAGTTAACCCTTGACCGACCCGACCGTCAGGCCGGCCGCGATGTAGCGTTGCGCGGCGATGAGCAGCATGGCGGCGGGCAGTACGGCGAACACCGCGAGTGCCATCGCCTCCCCCCAGCTGGTCGCGAATTCGCCGACATAGGTGTAGATGGACAGCGTGATCGGCTCGAACGTGTTCCCGTTCAGCAACGTCAGGGCGAAGATGAAGTCGCCCCATCCGTTCAGGAACGCGAAGAGCGCGACGGTGATAATCGCCGACCGGCTCATCGGCAGCACCACCCGGGTGAACGCCCGCCACTCCGACGCGCCGTCGACCCGCGCCGCCGCCAGCACGTCGCGCGGCAACGAGAGCATGAACGCGCGCAGCACCAGGATGCTGAACGGGACGGCATACGAGGCGTCGGCCAGGATGAGTCCCGGGTAGCTGTTCAGCAGGTGAAGCTTGTGATAGAGGATGAACATCGAGTTGGCGATCACGATCGACGGCAGGATCTGCGCGATGAGCAGCCCGCCGACCAGCAGGCCGGTGACCCGGAACGAGTACCGCGCCAGCGCGTGCGCGGCCGGCAGCGCGATCAGCAGCGTGATTATCGTGGTGCCGACCCCGATGATCAGGCTGGACAGCACGTGGCCACCCTGCGTGGACAGCACGTTGCTGTAGTTGGACAGCGACCACTGCGGCGGGAAGAAGTTGTAGTGCGACGAGGCGATGAGCTGGGCGTTCGTCTCGAACGACGCGATGATCACCGCGTAGAGCGGGAACAGCAGCACGACGAGCGCGGCCAGCGCCCCAGTGGTGGCAAGCACAGCGCTGGCGAGCGTCTTGCCGACGTAACGACGCTTCACAGCGCATCCCCCCGCAGCGTTTCCCGGTTGAGCCAGATGTAGACGGGCGCGGCGACCAGCGCGATCAGCAGCAGCACGGTGTTTAGCGCCGCGCCCTGGCCGTAGTTGAAGTCCTGGAACGACAGGTTGTAGGCCCAGGTGGCGATGAGCTGGGTGGAGTTCGCCGGGCCACCTTGGGTCAGCCCGATCACCACGTCGAAGACCTTGATGGTGAACACGAAGCCGAGGACGAACACCACCTCGATCACCGGCCGGATGACCGGCAGCTTCACGTGGATGAGCCGCTGCCACGGTCCGGCGCCGTCGATCCTGGCCGCCTCGACGATCTCGCCGGGGACGTCCTGCAGCGCGCTGTACAGCAGCACGGTGAAGAACGGCACGCCGATCCAGATGTTGGTGATCAGCACGGTTACGTACGCCCAGCCTGGTGAGAGTACGTAGCCGATCGGATGGCTGATCAGGTGCAGGTCTTGCAGGATCTGGTTGACCGCTCCGGCCTGGAGCTGGAAAAGGAACTTGAAGATGATGCCGGTGACCAGCAGCGGCAGCAGCCAGGGCACCAGGATCAGCGACCGCGCGAACCGGCTGAGCGGGAACTTCAGGCTGAACAGCAGCGCGAGCGCGAACCCGATGATGAACTGGAACAGCAGCGACAGCACCGTGAAGCTGAACGTGCGGATGATCGCGCTGTCGGTGGTCGAGTTCGACAGCGTGGTCGTGTAATTCGAGAACCCGGCCGATGGCGCGAACAGGTGCGAGATCGTGGCGAGCGTGGTCTGCTCGAAGGACAGGATCAGGTTGTAGATAATCGGGATCGCGAACGCGAACAGCACGTACAGTCCGGCGGGGACGAGGAAACCCCATCTCGCCGCCTGCCGCCACCGTCTGGCCCGCCGGGATGCCGGCGAGCCGCCGTAGCTGGCTGACCGTCGCACCCGCGCGATGGTATTCGTAACTTTCCCCCCTCCAATTGACCAAAACGTCGCAGCTGTACCCCCATCGCGCAGGTACACCGGCACGCGTTCGAGCGGCGCCGGCGCATCCAGCCACTGGCCACCGGCATGCCGCTCCCCGGTCCAGCCGTCCACCCAGCTGGTGCCAGCCGGCAGGTACACCCGCCGCTGCCGGGCGCCTAGCTCGGCGACCGGCGCGACGAGTAGGTCGCCGCCGAACAGGTACTGGTCGTCGATTTCCCAGCTCGCGGCGTCCTCGGGGAACTCGAGGAACAGCGGCCGCAGCACCGGGATCCCGGTCTCGTGCGCCTCGCGCGTCGCCGCCATCACGTAGGGCCGGAGCCGCTCGCGGACGTCTAGCCAGTCGCGCAGGATGGACTCGGTTTCGGGGCCGAAGGACCACGGCTCGTTCGGCGCGCCAGTGGCCTCAGCGCCGGTGCCTTCGCCTGGCTCGCGGTGACCGTGCAGCCGGCACACCGGTGAGAACACGCCGAACTGGAACCAGCGGACCAGCAGTTCGCGAAACTCCGGGTCGGTCACGTCCCCGCCGTGGAATCCGCCGATGTCAGTGGTCCACCACGGGATACCGGACATCGCCATATTCAGTCCCGCCCGGATCTGGCGTCGAAGCGCTTCGAACGTGGACGCGATATCTCCGGACCAGACAAGCGACCCGTACCTCTGGCTGCCGGCCCACGCGGACCGGCACAGCAGCACGGTGTCGCCACCCGAGTTCTCCCAGAACCCCTGGGCGTGCAGCATCGGATAGATGTTGCCGACCTCGAGTCCGTTGCCGAGGTAGTAGCGCATGTTGCCCGGGTTCTCCGGGCGTACCTCCGGCTCGCAGGCATCCAGCCACCAGGCCTCGATGCCGTGTGATCGGTAGCCCGCGGTGATCTTGTCCCAGATGTACGCGCGGGCCGCCGGGTTGGTCGGGTCGTAGTACGACATCGACGCCAGGCCCTGGGTGTCGCGGTCGACGAAATCGAACTGGCCGGTGATCCCTTGCTCGGTCTCCACCAGCAGCCCGCGCTCGGCCATCTCCGCGAAGTTGTCGCTGAGCGGGTTCACCGTCGGCCAGACCGACACCATGAGCTTGACGCCCATCGACTCCAGCTCGGCGGTCATCGCCGTGGGGTCGGGCCACTCGTCCGGGTGGAACCGCCACTCCCCCTGCTTGGACCAGTGGAAGTAGTCGATGACCAGCACCGACAGCGGAAGGTTGCGCCGCTTGAACTCGCGGGCCACCTCAAGTACTTCCTCTTGCGTCCGGTACCGCAGCTTGCACTGCCAGAAACCAGACGCCCACTCCGGGAGTTCCGGCGGCTTCCCGGTCGCGTCGGCGTAGTTGCGCAGCACGCCCGCCGGGCTGTCCGCGGCGGTGATCCAGTAGTCCCACTGGCGGGTCTGCTCGGACACCCAGCGGGTCGCGGTAGCGCCGAGTTCGACCCGGCCGACGCCCGGGTGGTTCCACAGGAACCCGTAGCCGAGGCTGGAGGTCAGGAACGGGATGGACACCTCGGTGTTGCGTTGCGCCAGGTCGATGACGGCGCCCTTGTTGTCGAGCCTGCCGTGCTGGTGCTGGCCGAGACCGTAGAACCGTTCGCCGTCGACCGCGTCGAACTTCATCTCGAACCGGTGCGCGCCGCCGCCAACGGACGTGTACCGCCGGGTTGGCGGCGCGGAGAAGTGCGGGATGGCCTCGGTCAGCAGTGGCGACCCGTCCGTCGTGCGCAGGAAGCTGAGCCGGCCGTCGCTCGTCATCGTCGCGGTGATCGCGCCGTTGGTGATCCGCGCCTCATCATCATCGCCGGTGACGGTCACCGCGGTGGCCGGCTTCGGCGGCAGCAGCGCGCCTGGCTGGTCATCACGTATCTCGCCGACGACCGTGCCGCGGACCCGGAGACTGTCCGCGCCCCACGGCTCGATAAGCACGCTCTCGCGCCCGCCCCGCCAGCGGAGAACCTCAGCATCACGAGTTAGCACTACGCCCCGCCTTCGATCGCCTGTGATCGGGTAACGAAAAGGTTTGCGTGGGGCTTATGCTAAGTATGACCTCTATGCCAGGTCAAGACTGTTGTATATCCTTTGCACAACTGTCATGGTGACCATTACCGATGTGGCACGGCTGGCCGGCGTCTCGCCCGCCACCGCGTCCCGAGCGCTCAATGGCCGCAGCGGGATCAGTGAGGAGACCGCGCGGCGAGTGCGGCGTGCCGCCGAAAAGCTCGGATACCAGCCAAACGCGCTCGCTCGCGGCCTGCTGTCCGGCAAGTCCTGCACGGTCGGGCTGATCACCACCGACAGCTTCGGCCGGTTCAGCATCCCGGTGATGCAGGGCGCGGAGGACGCGTTCGGTCCCGGATCGATCTCGGTGTTCCTGTGCGACGGGCGCGGCGACCGCATCCGCGAGCAGCACTACCTGCGCACGCTGCTGGAACGGCGCGTTGACGGCATCATCGTGACCGGCAAGCGCCAGGACCTGCGCGATCCCATCGGGCTGAACCTGCCGGTGCCGGTGGTGTACGTCATGACCCACTCCTCCGATCCTGGTGACCTATCGCTGATACCGGACGAAGAGCAGGGCGCCGAGCTCGCGGTGCGGCATCTGCTGTCCACCGGGAGATCTTCGATCGGCCACATCACCGGGCCCGACACGTTCGCGGCCGCCCGGCTGCGCTCCGCCGCGACGGAAAAGGTGCTGGCCGAGGCGGGCCTGCCGCTGGCCGGCGGCACCGTGATGTTCGGTCAGTGGAGCGAGGAGTGGGGCCGTCAGGCCGCGGCGATGCTGCTGCGCACGGCACCCGGGCTCGACGCCATCTTCTGCGGCAATGACCAGGTCGCCCGGGGCGCCGCCGACATCGTTCGCGAGTCCGGCCGCCGGATACCCGAGGACGTCGCACTCGTCGGTTTCGACAACTGGGAGGTGATCGCGGCGTCCTGCCGGCCGCCGCTGACCACCGTGGACATGAACCTGCGCCAGCTCGGCCACGTGGCGGGCCAGCAGCTACTGGACGCGATCGACGGCCGCCGCGACAGCGGACTGCGCAAGCTCCCCTGTTCGCTGGTGCTACGCGAGTCCACCCGCCTCACCCTCACCAGCTGAGTATCTGCTCTGCTTGACTTGGTCAGGAGGGCGCCTGGCTGATGCCACCGCCCTTGGCCGTGCCCATCGGCATCCAGTAGAACGACATCGTGACGGCATCCGGCGCTATGGGCATCAGCTTCTTGAGCATCCCGACCGTCACCGTCGCGTGCGCTGGCACCGGCAGCAGGAAGCTGTCAGTCCTGGTCAGCTGCAGATGAGAAGTGTTAACGTTGTTCACGGTCGCGCCGACTATGGGCGGACCCGATGCGCCGATGCAGCCGAAGATAACCACCTCCATCAGGTCCTGACCTGGCGTAGCCACCATGCTGACCGTTCCCGTCACGAAGCCGTCAGTCTGGGCGACCCACGACCCGGGAGTAAGGACCTGACCGGCTCCGAGCGTCGCGGTCGAACTCGCGGAGAGCTCGCCGGTAATTTCGGTGTTCACGGCCGTCACGTTGCCGGCGTTCAGCTGGCCGGAGATGCCGATTGGCATCTCGTAGGCCACGATCTGCGTCGTCAGGATGTCGGGTACGTCAACCTGGACTGTGGTGGACAGGTAGCGGTGCACGGTGTCGCCGCCGACCTGCGTGTAGGCGTGCAGCACGAAGGTCGTGGGGTTGTACAGCGGCTTGCTGGTGAACGGCGGGCCCTCGCTGACGTCTGTCGGCCCGATCACCGCATCGTGCTTCAAGACGTCGTCATACTGCCCGCTGTAAGAGATCTCGTACCGGCCAGTGCCCGCGTACGACCAGGTCAGCACGGCCTGCTCACCGGCGCTGTACATCGGCTTAGAGGCGGCGAAGTCCGAGATCATGAACGAGTACGGGCCCTTGGGGCGGGTGAACTGCGCGCTGCGGCTTTGGTATCCGCCGATCGCAGCGGTGCTCGCGTGCTCAGTCACGCTGACGGTAAACGAGCCCACCTGGTTATTGACCGCGATGCCGGCCAGCTGCAGCAGCAGCCCGTTGTCCCCGAACTCGACGGGGGACTGCTGCCTCGGCGTGAAGTTGATCTGACCGCCGGAAACGACCGCCTGCCAGGTGTCCGGCGATATGTTCACGCTGATCAGGCCGGGCTGGTTGGTGAGGGACGCCGCGTCCGGCCCGACCGGGAACTTCACCACGATCAAGTCGCACCACACCGAGCCCGGCGCGCTGTTCGACACCACGAGGTTGAGCGTGGCGATACCCGGACTGATGCCGACCGGCTCGGGATTGGTGGCGAGGCCGTAGGTGAGCAGCGTGTTCTGATCGTCGCCCGCGCCGGATGTCAGCAGTTCCCCGGGCGCGGGTGTACCGGGGCGCAGGCGCAGCCACCCGGACCGCAGGCCCGGCACCGTGGCGGGCATGGCGGCCGCCGGATCGGCCGGCACCGTGGCGAGCGTGTCCACCGCCCCGGCCGGCGTCGGCTCGAGCCACGCGGCGGTCAGGTCGCGGGTGGCAGGAGTCGGCACGGTCACCGTGCCGTCCAGCAGCGTGGTGAGCAACGGCGCGACGCCGACCAGGATGGCCATCCGCTGGACCGCCGCGTCGGTGATCGGGCCCGGCACCGACAGCGACGACACCGGGAGGATGTCCGTGACCGCGTGGACGGGCGCGCGGGGATCCAGCAGGACGGTAAGGGCGGCGCCGGCGGCGTTCGGCCGGAGGCCGACGAAGTTACCGGGCCCGATCGCCGTCAGGAAACCGCTGCCGCCGTCACTCAGGTCGTGCGGCAGGTGCGCGACGTGCAGGTGCGCGTCGTCGCCGTCGGCGAGGTAGCCGACCAGCCCGTCACCGGCCATCCCGGCATCGCCGAGGCGGACCGGGAACGAGCAGTCCAGGATGGCTGCGGGCGCCGGGGCCCCGGTGAACTGCCATGAAGGGTCGTCCAGGGGCGGCCCCTGCAGCTCCAAGCCGACCCGGACCCGCACGACGACGAGCGGCCGGCCGGCCAGGACCGACATGGTCTGGTCGTCGGGTCGCCCGGCCGGCATGATGCTCCACAGGCTCTCATCGATGGTCTGCAGCACGTCGGGGAAGGCCTGCGGCCCGGCCGCGAGGAGCCCGGTGACCAGTTGACCGAGGCGGGGGCAGGCCGCGGTGAGGTCGGCGACCGTGAGCGTCGCCGAGCCGGGCGCCGGTTCCCAGGTCACCTCGGAAGTGGCCGCTGAGCCGGTGACGAGCCGGACCTGCCCGAGGATCGCGCCATCGGGGCCGTAGACGGCCAGCGAGCCGTTGAGATGGTTGAGGACCACCCACCCGCTGACCGCGGCGAGCTGCAGCGGCGCGACCGGAACCAGCCGGGTGAACCCCGTCCAGTCCAGCGGGGCCGGCGTGTCCGACGGGCCGCCGCCGAACACGATCGTCAGCGAGATAACCCACCAGTGCACGGTCACGGTCCCGCCGGTGGGCGGACCCCACAGGTCAAGCTGCGCCCCGAGCTCAGCGGTCAGGGTCTTCGACGTGCCCGCGATGTGCATCCGGTAGGACGCGCCGATGCTGACCCCGATGGTGGTCCGGAAGTGGAACGGCTCCCACCACGAGATCACGTCCGCGTAGGCGGTGAGCCACGCCGACAGGTTGCCGTCGTGGAAGGCGACCGAGAGCGACCCGCCCGCCATGATCACCGCCGGGGTCAGCGCGAAGTACGCGGAGCCGGTCACCGAGACTGTCGAGCTGACGCTCCAGGTGAAGCCGAGGCGCGGCTCGACGGGGTACCACGCCGGCGCCGTGAAGTACGGGCTGTACCCGCCGAGCGTGAGCACGAAGTCACCGCTGTGCGGGTTGTCCCCGAACCAGGAAGCGAAGGCAAACCCGCCGGTCACGACGCAGGCGGGGTCGAGCAGGTAGGAGTTCGGCGCGACGAGCGCGGTGGCCAGGAACGAGCCATCCGCCACCCTCAGGACCGCCTCGAGCTCCAGCTCGACCTGCGCGTACGCGGGTGCGCCCTGCTGCGGGAAGCTGGCGGCCGAGAGCCCGAGCAGCGTGAAGGTCAGGTCGCCGCCAAGCTCGGCGATGAGCAGCGCACGGGAGCGGATGAGCTCGAAGGACGTGAACGTGACCCCGATCGCGCCCCAGACCGTTCCAGGCGCGTCGGCCAGCCACGGAGCTGGCCCGGAGGTCAGGGCGCTCAGCGCGGCCAGCGGATCGGATCCTGCGCCCGCGCCGCCGGGACTCGCCGACCATGCGACCAGCGGGAAGCTCGCCACTTCCTGCTGGCCGGGGATGCGCAGGGCCGTGTGATAGCCGAACCCGGCGGCCAGGCCCGTCACGAAGAAGAACGGCGGCCCGCCCAGCTCAGCGTCGAGCTGGGCGAAGACGAACATCGCCGGATGACCGCCCACGTCGGCGACGGCCCCGATCGCGGTCAGCCCGACGTCGCCTAGGGTCAGCGTGCCGGTCCCCGCGTACTCCCAGGAGGCGCCGGGCGGCGGCGGCACGTCCTCGAACGCGGCCGCGATCGCCAGCGGCGCGCTGACCAGGGCGACGCCGATCCCGTTCAGCGCGAGCGACGGGGTGAACGTGTCCAGCGGCGAGGTGACCGACAGGCCGAGCAGCGACAGGGTGAGTCCGGACACCGACACCGATGCGTCCACCAGCAGCGCCAGCGCGCCGTCCTGGTAGCGCACCCCGAGCCGGCTCAGCGTGAGCGGCCCCACCGATCGCTGCACGATGTACCAGGTCACCCCGTCGCCGGCGGCGGCCGGGGCGGTGATGACCGGCGACGCAGGCGGGGCCGGGGCCACGGCGGTGTTCTGGCTGGTGCTGCTGGGCGCGCTGAGGCCGACGCTGAGGGGCAGTTCGGTGCCGCCGATGTCGACGGTGAGCGCGAGCGCGATCCGGTCGAGGGTGCCGGCCGTCGGCGGCACCGGCCCGCCCTGCGGCACGAGGGGGGTGATCGCCTTCACCAGGTCGGACGTCAGCGGCTGGGAGGAGAGGATCACCTGGAGGCCGCGGACCTGGAGCACCCCGGCCAGTGCATCGCCGATGACGGGCAGCTCACCGAGGCTGCCCAGGTCGCCGACGGACAGGCCGAAGTAAAACTCCCGGACCGAGTCGGCGGTGAGGCCGGCCGGGATGGTGATCAGCGTCGCCGCGCCGCGTTTGGACCGCGCCGTCAGCGCCAGCGCGGAACGGGTGATGTCGTAGGTGATCTGCGCTGAGGTCAGCGTCAGGTCCAGCCCGGCCGGGATCGGCGGCGGATCGAAGCCGAGCCCGCGGATGACGTCGGTGATGTCGAGCGCGGCCTCGTCCGACGCGGCCGACCAGGTACCGGACAGCACCGTAGCCTGACCCTTGGCGAAGCTGATTTCGAACGCTTCCGCGCCGATGAACAGCATTCCGGTGAGCGTGGTGGCACCCTGCTGGTGGAGAACCGAGATCCCCAGGCTGCCCGTCGTTCCGGCGATATCGAACTGAGCCAGCCCGGTTATCTCTAGGTCTTCGGTGCCGGTGTCGTAGTAGGCGTTGAGGTTCTCCAGGGTAAGGTCGGCCGGCACCCCGGACGAGTCGATGCTCAGGCCCAGATCGTCGGACAGTCCCTGGGCCAGTTCGGTCAGGCTCATGGTGATCGGGTACTGCGTCTGTGCCTGGAACGACCAGCTGGCGGTGCTGGCGGTGTAGCCGGCGACAGCGAGCAGCTCGTAGCCGCAGATGGTGAACAGGCCGGTGATCTGACCCGACAGCGCCGTGTCGTAGGTCAGGTCCAGCCCGACCTGGGTGAGCGCGAACGGCTGCCCGCCGACTGTGAAGCTCCAGTCGTCGGAGACGAGGGCCTGGAACCGGAAGACGCCGGCCGGCACGTCGGCGGCCACAGCGAGCGCCACGCAGGTGACCTGGGACATCGTGACCGAGCCGCCCGCGATGTATTCGATGATCTGCTTGATGTCGAGCGGGGTGTTCGGCGCCAGCGCGAGGTCGACGCTGAGATCGGGTAGCGAGATCTCCGCATCGAGCGTGCCGCCGGCCATGGTCGCCTCGGCGGTGACCGTGGCGGAGACGCTGCCCGACCCGGCGTCGTAGCCGAAGGTCACCATCATGTCGTGCACCGATATCAGCCCATCGAACAGCGACCATCCGGCCAGATCCGGGTCGGCCAGCCCCACGCTGACCGCGAGGGAGACCAAGGGCGAATCCAGCGCGGGCGCGAACCCGATGTCGATCCCCGCCAGCACGACGTCGCCCAGAGCCGGGAAGCCGGACCCGTCCGGGAGCTGGGCGGTGACTTCGTGGCCGGCCAGCAGCGCGGCCACGTCAGGGAGCGTCAGCGGCGGCGCCGGATCGGTGGTGAGCGAGCCAGGTCTGAGGCTGACGGTCACCACGCCCAGCTCGCCGGCCGGGAGCCGTCCGGCGGCTGGAGCACGGTCACCACGATGGCCAGGCCGAACGGCAGGGTATAGCCGGCGATCTGGTAAGGGGCCGCGGCAGGCTGCGACCGCAGGCAGAGGACAGCCCACTGACCGAGCAGCCCGATCTCGCCGGCCACGGTCCAGGCGGTCAGGCCAGCGAACACGCTGAGGCCGGCCGGGGGCTGGAGCATCGAGACGGTCGCCCGCAGCGACAGTCCGCCGGTTAGCGCCGTCCGCGTGGCCGGGGCGAACGCGGGGTAACCGTAGCTGACCGGGAAATCGTCGGGGAGCGGCCAGTTCTGCGAGTCGAGGACAAGCGCCGGCGACTCGTACTGGAACGCGTCGCTGACCGTGTCCCGCAGGGAGGGGAACGACACCGACGGCCGCCACCCGGCCGGCAGTCCGGTCAGCGTGAGCTGCAGCTGAGCCGTCCCGTCGGCCACGCTGAAAACCGCCTCGGCGGCCAGCAAGGCCAGGCCATAGGCGGCGATGCGTATAGTCCCGCTCACGACGACGCTCGTGTCGGTAGCGGCCCCGGCGGACGCGCCGTCGAGGACGAGCTCGTCCGCCCCGAGATGGGCGGTCAGCAGCTCGCTGACCGGCGCCGAGCCCAGGCTCGCGCCGCTGACCCGGAACGGGGCCGTCTGCAGCGCCAGCGCGATCGCCGCGGCGACCGCGGGAAAATCGACGGTCAGGGACACGGGAACTCCAGCACGACGGGCACGTGATCGCTGACCAGGTTGGCACCCCGCCAGCGGTCCACGGGGGTCAGGACGGCACCGACTGTGCTCAGGTTGGGTACCATCACGGCGTTGTAGGTATTCGCGGCGGCGTAATGACCCTGGATCTGCGAGACGTCAATCTGGCCGTTCGCAGGGACGGCCGGCAGCGGGACGATGGAGGCGGGCACGTCTATGACTTGTCCCGACTGCGGGGGTACGAGGGGCGGGTTGACCATGACCGCATTCGCGAGCCGCGTCCCCCCGTAGAAGAACAGGTCGAATGCGCTATCACGGAGCAAGGCCAGGTTGGCGCCCACGCCCATAGCGGTGACGGTGGCGGCATTGGCCGGCGTATCGTCAAGCAGAATCGTTCCCTGACTGGTCACCGCGGCGAACATCGCCTGCTCCGGAATCTGGTCCCGCGTGGGCGCGGCCGGGAAAACGCTGACCGGCCAAGGCACGGGCGCGGGCCCGGGAACCCCCGGGCCGGCGACGGCGCCTGGGCCCGCCACGATCGGGGGCGCGGAACTGCCGCCCTGCAGAGTCGGCGTCAGTGCGACGAAGGCGTCGTTATTGGTCCGCTGCACGTTGGTCGCGCCCACCCCTGACTGGTTCTGCTGGAAGTCCACGTTCCAGTCTCCGAGCACTACCAGTTCGCTCACCGGGCTCGCGGCCCCGTCCAGGTCGAGATAACCCGCCGTCACACCGGGGCCCCCGGCGGGCTGGGCCTGATACGCGTATTTCTGCGCGATATGCAGGGTCGCGAGCTGGCGGATCTGCCCCGCGCGCCATGGTTTCGAACGTGGGCGCTCCGGTTGGCCCACAGGTGGTTGACGACCAGCGGAATGTAGTAATGCACATTCATGGGCGCGGAGTAGACGTGCAGCATGCTCAGGCACGGCAGCCGGGATCCGAACCCAGGCGCATACCCGCCGCCCGCGGCCGGCTGCCCCCCGAATCCCCCGTACCGCGCCATCTTCACCTGCCGGGGTTGCCGGGGACTCGCGAAGGGGTTCACCAGGATGGGGGCCGGCCCGCGCAAGGGTATCCCGCCGACCGGTATCGGCCAGACGTTGTCGGGCCAGGTAGTGAACCGGAGGGTATTGAGGTCGCGCACGGGATTGTCGAACTGCCCGTAGAAATCCCCGGGCGGGGGCCTCACGTTACCGTTCACGGTCCACCCCATCGGCCGGACGGCGCCGAGATCGCGGTACAGGAAGCCGTAGCGCTCTGTCGACGTGGCGGTGGACTGCGTGTAGGCCCAGTGGCGCCCCGGATCCGCTAGGCGCAGATCAGCGGCCAGCAACGCCATCGGCGGGTTGTTCCTGGTGAGCTCGATGATGACGACGACATCGGCGTCCGCACCGATGATGGTCCGGCTGATCGCGCGAAGCATGCCGGGGATTCCGGCCTTGACCTGGCTAAATTTCCGGATATTCCATTGCATGAGGCGAATATTGGGCATGGTCAGCTCCCCTCGGCAGATCGATCGCGGAACTACGCAGGTAACGGGCACGTCCGGTGCTCAGTACGTTAGCCACGGGACCCGGAAGTTCCATCAGGGAAATCCCTACATCCACCCCTCGTCCCGCGGCGCCCGGTTTCCGGTAGGCCCGGCCCAGGCATCGATTGACAAATAATCTGACCGCCCGATACTGTCCCTGCGGGGTCGTTGGGGAGTGCCTGGGAGTGCGGCAATGCGGGACGCTCTACTAGAACGTGATTTCGAAGTAAGCGCTCTAGAGTCGGCACGCGATGAACTGTCCCGCGGTCGTGGCGGTGTGGTCGTTGTCGAGGCGGCGGCCGGCTTGGGCAAGACGACCCTGCTCAAGCACGCCAGTGAACTCGCGCTGAGGGCCGGGTTTGCTGGGCGGCCGGGCCCGATGCGGTACCCCGTCACGTCGTAGCCCGGCTGCGGCGTCAGCCCGATGACGTGCAGGGCGTCGCGAGGGCGGTGGCCGTGCTGGGCGATGACACGGACCTCACACTGGTGGCCCGTCAGGCCGGCCTGGAACCGCCCGCGACCGCCACCGCGGCGAGAGAACTGATTCACTGCGGCATCTTCGAGCGCGGGAACCCGCCCGCCTTCGTGCATGGGTCGTCCGCGAGGTCGTGCTGTCCGTAATCCCGGCGGCCGAACGTCATGCCGCGCACCGCCGACATCGTGCGCGAGTCGGGGCGCCGGATACCTGACGACGTGGCGCTCGTCGGTTCGACAGCTGGGAGGTGATCGCGACGTCCTGCCATCCCACCTTCACCAGCTAGCTATCTTCGGGGGAAGCACGACTGAATGTCACCGCGGCCGCGGGGCGCAGCTGGCATACGATCGTTTCGTCGCCTAGCCAGGAGGGACGCTCTCGCGATGACCGCAGGACTCTTCTACGTCTACACGGATCCGGGTTCTGTCGATGAGGCGGAATTCCACGACTGGTATGACCACGAGCACGGCCCGGCGCGGCTGACGGTGCCCGGGATCCGCAACGCTTTGCGGTACGGCGCGCTGGATGACCTGAAGCCGCCGTGGCTTGCGCTGTACGACCTGGACAGCCCGGAGGTCATCGACAGCGCCGAGTACAAGGCGCTCGGCCCGCGGGCGAGCGACCGGGACAAGTCCGTGGGCGCCCGGCTGGCTACCCTGGACCGCCGGGTCTACGAGCAGATCAGCCTGGACGGTTCCGTTAATGATCCGGCCCCGGTGATCCTGGCGGTGGCGATGTCCGTGCCCACGGAGGCGACGGACGACCTAGACGCCTGGTACACCGACGAGCACATCCCGATGCTGCTCGGCGTGCCTGGCTGGCTGCGGATCCGCAGGTTCCGGCTGACCCGCGGTCTGGACGCGCCCAGTCCAGACTTCCTGGCCGTGCACGAGCTGGCCGGGCCCGAGGTGCTGACCGAACCCGGCTACCGGGCTGCCATCAGCACGCCGTGGCGCGACCGGGTGGTGGCCTCGGCGCTGAGCCGGGAACGGCGCGTGTTCAGCTTCCGCAATTCGGTGCACGCCGCCTAGGGCCAGAGCTGATCCCACCAGCCCGCAGCGCGGTCCGCAGCCCCATGGATGTCCCATCGAGGGCGCTGTAGGCCCAGCGATGGGACATCCATGGGCTGGTGCCGTGGAATTATGGCTAGATGTCACCGCGGAGCATGGCGGCCGGTTCCGGCCTGACCATGGGCGCTCATCTGCTCCGCGCAGTTCATCTTGCAGCTGGACTTCAGCATCGTGAACGTGGCGCTGCCGACGATCCAGTCCGACCTGTCCATGCCCGCGGCGCAGCTGCAATGGATCGTGACGGGATACGCGCTGACGTCCGGCTCGCTGCTGCTGACCGGCGGCAAGCTGGCCGACCTGCTCGGCCGGCGCCGGCTCCTGGTGATCGGCCTGATCGTATTCGGTGTGGCCTCGCTGGCCTGCGGGCTCGCGCAATGGCCGGTCATGCTCATCGCCGCGCGGCTGGTGCAAGGCGCCGCCGGAGCGATGGTCTCCCCGGCGGCTCTGTCGCTGCTGACCACCACCAACCTGGAGGGCCAGGCCCGGAACCGCGCGCTGGCCATCTGGCAGGCGACCACGGCCGCGGGCGCCACCGCCGGGATCATCGCCGGCAGGGTCCTGACCGAGTACCTCGGCTGGCGGGCCGTGTTCCTGGTCAACCCGCCGCTGATCGCGATCATGCTGGCGCTGTCCGGGCGGCTGCCCCGGCGGGCGGCAGCCGCCTGGACTACCGGGGCGCCACGCTGGTGACGGCCGCGCTCGCCAGCCTGATCTTCGGGCTGAGCAACGGCCAGCAGCATGGTTTCCGTGCGCTGGCCACGATCGTCGCGCTCGTCGCCGCGGTCGTGCTCGCCGTCGCCTTCGGCCTGGTGGAGTCCAAGGAGCAGGCACCGATGCTGCCGCTGAGCATCTTCGCCGCGGGGTCCCGCTGCGCGGCGGTTGTCGCAATGGTGATGATCGGCGCGGTGCTGGCCGGCTACGTCTACTTCGTTTCGCTGTATCTGCAGAAGGTGCAGCACTTCAGCCCGCTGCTGACCGGACTGGCGCTGGTACCGTCCACGCTGACCGTCGTGGCGATGTCAACGCTGGGCACCCGTCGGCTGCTGGCCCGGTTGCCCGCCTGGCAGGTGCTGCTGACCGGGCTCGGCTGCCTGGCGGCGGGCCAGTTGTGGCTAGCCCAGATATCCGACACCGCCACTTACCCGGCCGTCGTCTTGCCCGGGCTCATCCTCACCTCGATGGGCATCGGCCTCGCGCTGCCCACCGCCTCGATCGCGATCACCAGCGGCGTCGCCCGCACCGCGCAGGCCGACGGCTCCCTGGTCGCCGGGTACCGGCTGTCCTTCCTGATCAGTGCCGGCATCATCGTGTTCGCGGCCATCACTGTGGCGGTCCAGATGCACCCGCGCGTCAAGCAGGATGCCAACCTGCATCAGCCATCACCCGACGGCATCCCCGCCGTCTCCCCCGCCGAGTGTCAGCTCCGCAACTGCTAATCGAGGAACCGGAACCTCGACGGGACCGGCGGACTTTTAATCCGCAGGTGCGGGTTCAAGTCCCTGGCGGCGCACCCGCAGCAATCCGGTGCTTGCCAAAAACGGCCCGTCCGCCGCCGGCGCCGCCCTAGCGGCTTCCGGGTAACCGGCTACCTCAGCATCGCCGCCAGCAGGTCCGCGCCCAGCGCCGTCAGCGCCGGAAGGTCCACGGCGTAGTGCACGTAGCGGCCGCGGCGCTCGGTGGTGAGCAGTCCGGCACGACGCAGGACCGCGAGGTGACGGGAGACCTCCGGGGTCGTCAGGTCCCAGGCGAACGCCAGCTCGCTGGTGGTGTGCGAGCTGCGCGTGAGCGTGCGCACCAGCCGGAGGCGGACCGGGTGCGCCAGTGCGTCGAGCCTGCGCTCGACAGCCTCCAGCGACACCGGCTCCGGGTCGTCGGCCCCGCCGGCTGGATACTGCACCACGGGCCGCCAACGCCGTGAGTGCACCGCCACCAAGTGCGGACTGCCGAAGACGGTCGGAATGAACGTCACCCCGACCCCTCTCGCGCTCGTGGCATTATCCTGGAGCTTGTCCAGCACGATGCTGTCACCTCCGGGCGCGAGCGCGATCGCCCCGGAGGCCGCCGCGAGGGCCGCGCCGATACCCTGGCGGTCCCGCAGATCGGTCTTCACCCGCAGATCCGCGGCGATCCGCCCGGCGACACAAGCCCACGCCGAGCCGAAGAACGCTGACGCGCACTGCTCCAGCGTCTCGCGCACCCGCGCCCGTACCGCCTGCGGGTCCGCGAGCAGTCGCTCAGCGAATGCCTCCTGGAGCGCGCCGCGGGCCTGCGCCTGGTCCAGCGCGCGGTCGCGGGCGTCTGCGTCGGTGAGCGGGGATGACCCGCCGAACCGGACCCGGTTGCTGCCGCAGGTGGTGACGAGCGCGGAAGTCACGTACGCCTCGTCCGTGATCCGGTCGACGTCGTCCAGCTCCTCCGCCCACGTCTCGCGCGGCTGCGCCGGCAGCAGGAAGTCCGCGCGCGAGGACCTCCAGAGGAATTCGGCTTCCTGCAGCCGCTCCGCCAGTTCCGGCCGCAGTCCCGTGCGCACACCCGCGGCCCAGGCCGACAGCTGCGGATGATGCTCGGGAGCGGCCAGCACATGGAGCATCGAGGTCAGCTCGGCCAGCGGTGAAGCAGCGAACGACACCTGCTCCGGAGGCAGGCCGGTGATGTCGATGCGCAGCGTCATTCCTCCATAATCGCTGGCAGGAGGCCCCGGCAGCCACTCAGTTGACGGATCCCGTCAACTGAGTGGCTCTGTCCGCCAGCCGACCGCACAGTGGCCTCATGACCAGGTCCGCCCCAGCCTCGCCTCCCGCGCCGCTCTCCCCCGAGCCTGCCGCTTCGCCGCCGGCCCGGAAGCCCGGCGCCCGCGCTCTTGTCCGTGCTGTCGGCGGCCCGCGTTATGTCGTAGCCCTCGCGATCGACTCCATCGGCGCTGGGCTGCTGCGGCCGTTCCTGCTGCTGTACGGCATCGACGTGCTGCATCTGGCGGCCCTGACCGCTGGCCTCGCCATGACCGCGGGCGTGGTCGCGGGACTCGGCTGCATGCCCATCGTCGGCCGCTGGCTGGACCGGGGCGCGCGCAGTGCGGCCGTGGCGGCCTCCATGCTCGTGCGCGTCATCGGCAGCGTGCTGCTGCTGGCCGCCCCGCCGGGCCACGCTGCCACCGTGTGGATGTTCGCCGTGGCCGCCCTATTTCTCGGCTTCGGAGGCCAAGCCGTCTCGGCGTCGCACGCCGCCCTCGTCTCCACTATCTCCGCAGGCCGCCAGCGCGATGCCGCGTTGGCCGCTGGCCGGTCCGTGCGCAACGCCGGCCTCGGCCTAGGCGCGCTGCTCGCTATCGCCAGCCTCACCGAAGGCACCGCCGGCCTGCGCGCCGTGGCCGCCGGAACCGCGGTGAGCTACCTGCTGGCCGCCGCGCTCGCCTCTAGCGTCCGCATCCGTGCCAGTGCCCCACCCGCTACCGCCCACGACAGCACCTCCCGCCACACCGGACCGGCCCCGCGAGCGCGCCGCACCGCCGTGCCCACGATGCGCCTGCTGCTCGCCGTGAACGTCATCTACGCGTTCTGCCTCAGTATTCCTGAGGTCGCGCTTCCGCTCGTGCTGGTCACCCAGTTGCATGCCTCGCCCGCGTGGGCCGCGGCGGTCTTCGTGATCAACACCGCGCTCGTCGTCGCGTTCCAGGTACCCGTGACCGTCTGGATGTCCCGTTTCTCCCGCCGTACTGCTCTGGCCATCTCAGGCGCCGTGATCAGCGTCTCGTACCTGGGCTTCCTCGGCAGCGTCGAACTGCCTCACCGGTGGGCCGTCCCGGCCATCGTCGGCGTCTCCGTACTCAGCACGCTCGGCGAGCTCATCTATGCCGGCAGCTCGACGGCCCTGGTGGCGGCCACTGCTCCAGAGCACGTGCTAGGCCGTGCGCTGGCGCGGTTTCAGCTGTCCACTGGTTTCAGCCTGGCTATCTCGCCCGCCATCATCACCGCGCTCGCCGCCCGCGGCCCCGCCGCCCTGTGGCTCTTTCTCACCGCCGCCACCCTGCTCGCCACCGCCGCGGTCGCCCGTCCGTCTGCGGCGGAGGCCTGAGGTGCACGCCAGGCTGCTGGATCACCCGCGGGCGGACTGACCAAGAGCCGACCGAATACGGCCGACGCCCGCGGCCTCCCCGCACGCCCTCTCAATCAGGTCGCGGACTCACTGGTTTCCAGGCGACATGACGGCAATTGGCCTAACGCCACGGGACACACCACGGATGCCCAGGTCCTAGCCGCAACCCACGGTGCATGGCGTCTGCTTCCCGGATATGGCCAGGATGATCAGCACGACCATAACGACCAAGAGCAGCACCGGGATTACATAGGGAACAGCGGTGCCCCGTACCGGTGGATGGTCAGCGATCTTCGCGGGACTTGGTCCTGATCTGGCCGTGCTGACAGGTGTCGGCTTAGAGAGCTGCTCGCTCAACGGATCACCATCCTGGATGGTCCAACGGCCGATGCGTTAACCCTCACCATATTATTGCCCTGGCCTCCCGGATCTTCCTCGCTAGGCTTTGCGCGCCGACCGCCCTGCGGAAAGACGCCCGGGACTTGGCCGACGTGGAGCTAAGGGCGATAACCCGTTCTTTCCGGCCCGGCAAGCCTCAACCTGCTTGATGTGGGGTGGACATTAAGGGAGGACTGGCTATCGGTGGCCGGCCTGTTCTTGCTTACCGTTGGAACCGCGTGCCCTCCTCGTCCCCTCCCTCATGCACCTGTCCGGCCGCGCCAACTGGTGGCTGCCCGGCTGGCTCGACCGCATCCTGCCCCACCTGTCCATCGAACCCGCCACCCAGACACCCACCCGGCCCCGCACCCACCCAGGTCGCGCACTGCGAGACAGCCGGATAACCCCCAGCGCCTGCCCGGCTAACCCCTGAGCCGGGCAGGCCCGCCCGCAGCAGGACAGCGATAGGTCCCGGGCGCCACCGGATCCTTGAACCGCCGTGCCAGCAGCCTCTGGGAGGGAAACATGAGCCAGCCCGTCAGCCGGGGCCGCCCGCCGACGCTGAGGGCGCGTCGGCGGATCACCGCGGCCTGCCCTGACCCTGGCCGAGACCCAGGCGCCCGTCGACCCCGTCCTGGCGGG
>JBEKHI010000078.1:0-24222 GCA_050012355.1 Streptosporangiaceae bacterium
CGTCTCCTCCCGTTGGGGGCTGGGCAGCAACAAGCCTGGTAGCTGATTGGGTGGATTGGCATCACCAGGTCTTAATGATTTCCGGAAGCCCAAGTAGCCCCTATAGCTCACCAGAATCATGTGATGCCTGCGGGCCCACGCTCGCCTGACACTAGCGCTCCGGATTCCGGGCCGAAAGCTCCGCGTATCATCATGAACTCATTCGCGTAGTGTTTACGCAATAACTCTTAATTGTTTTCATGTTCACTCCATCCAATTCAGATGATTAATCGCTATCAGCTAATCGTAATCATCGACCGCGGGGCCGGGTAATCCTGAGCCGGTACTAACGCGACGTTAAGCTGACCGCGAAGTTCAGTGAGAGCTACCCGATTGCCCTGCGCGTCACGATCACCGGCGTGCGCGGCTTCTACGAGAGGTTAGGGAACTGCTGGCATGAACCGGAATGCCATGCTGATCGCGTCACTGCTGATCCTGTCCGTCTTCGCCAGCGGATGCGCCGCCGCCAGCGGTGGCACAAAAACGGCGCAGGCGACCGTCGGCGCCGCGAAAACGCCACCGGCGGAGGCCGACCAGGCGTTCGCGGCGCTCGAGGCCCGGTTCCACGCTCAGCTGGGTGTCTACGTTCTGGATACCGGGACAGGCCGCACGGTGACCTACAACGCTGGCGAGCGGTTCGCCTACTGCTCGACTTATAAGGCGCTCGCAGTCGGGGTGCTGCTCGGGCGTGACACCAGTGCCCAGCTCAACCAGATCGTGCACTACTCTGCCGGGGACCTCGTCGAGTACTCACCGATCACCGCACAGCACGTCGGCACCGGGATGACGCTGCGGGCCATCATGGCGGCCGCGCTGGACTACAGCGACAACACCGCCGCGAACCTGCTGCTGAACCAGCTCGGCGGCCCGCACCAGTTGCAGGACGCGCTCCGCCAACTCGGCGACCCGACGACCGATGTGGACCGGACCGAGCCGACCCTGAACAGCGCGACCCCGGGCGACACCAGGGACACCAGCACGGCTCAGGCGCTCGGTACCGACCTGCGAGGTCTCGTCCTCGGGACGGTGCTATCCGCCAGCCAGCGGCGGCTGCTCACCGGGTGGCTGCTGGCCAACACCACCGGCGGCCTGTACATCAGGGCGGGCATCCCGGCTGGCTGGAAGGTCGGCGACAAGACCGGCAACGGCGGCTGGGGCACCCGCAATGACATCGCCATCGTCTGGCCGCCGCACGCCGCCCCGGTGGTCATCGCCATCTTGTCCCGTCGCGGCTCAGCCCACGCGACGTCCGACGACGCGCTCATCGCGGACGCGACCAGGACAGCCATCGCCGCGCTCCAGGGGTTAGCGACCCCAGCGATGGCCCATCGATAGCGGAATGGACACATTCCAGAACAACATGAGTTTGGGGCGTGTCGTTGCGGCCGACCGGTTTTGTGCGGTATCACCCGGTTGCGCCAGCCCTCACCGCTGCCCATACATTCGAATGATCATGGCTGGTGCGGCACTACCCAGAAAAGAGCATGGGTAGTGTCACACCAACCATGATCGCCGGGCACGACAGCAGGGCGAGATGACGCGGATGTCCGATTCGCGAACCCTCTGCGAGCCTGCCGGTGCGGAGTAATCACAGACAGGGTCCGCAACACGCCGTAAACGCACCCTATTTTGACATGTGTCCATACCCCCAGCGGTGGGCCATCGCTGGGGGGCAGCACCGAGGATCGGCGCCGAGGACTCAGACCGAGGATCGGGGACCGGTCTGAGTCCGTCGCGTCGTTATGGCAAAGGGGTGGTGTTTTGCTACGGAACTGGCTTCGCCGCCGAAGCCGGTTTCCAGGCGTACGTGCTTCCAGTGGATCCGGAAGAGCGGCCGCAGCTTCGGTTGCGGCTTGCACGCAACCGGACGCAGCTGCATCACCACGACGCTGACGCCGTCACCCGGAACGATCTCGTACGAGCGGCGAGCCTGGGTCATGTCCTGCTGAGTCGCATGCTGCGTGTTAGACCGGTTGAGCACCAGCGGAACGAAGAACTTCTTCGCATCGTGCTGCGGGTACTGGTAGGTGACGAAGATTAGCTCGCCAGGGATCTCGTACTCCACGGTCCACGACTTGGGCTTGGTGGCCGCCGAAGCAGTCGGCACGCCCGTTAGCACCACCGCGGTGGCACAGGTGGCCGTAGCTGCCGCGCAAGCGACAGCGAAACTGAGCTTCATCGATCCCCCGTTCGAAATAGCTCACTGACTTCTATAAGTGTCACTATTCCCGGGGGTAACAGATGCAAACGGCCCGATTACCATCGGTAACCGGGCCGTTCGATCGTTTTGGTTACGCGCCGCGCAGCCGGGCAATCGCCTCGGCGAGGATGGCCTCGCCATCAGCGTCGGTGCGGCGCTCCTTGACGTAAGCGAGGTGTGTCTTGTATGGCTCCACCCGCGGCGGTGCCGGCGGGCTGTCCTTGTCCTGACCTGCGGGGTACCCGCAGCGCGGGCACTCCCAGCCGTCAGGGATGACGGCGTCAGTGGCGAAGCTAGGCCGCGTCTCGTGCCCGTTCGCGCACCAGAACGACACCCATACCCGGGGCGCGGATTCTCCGCGCTCCGCCTCACCCATGGGGCCGGCGCCTACCCTACTGCCCCGGATGGCGTTGCCACTGCTCACAGATCACCCCTTGTGCGGTTGCCGCGACGCTAAGAGCGTCAGTGGTTGATTAGCCAGCCTAGGGCAATGATGCAGACGAACCAGAGCACTCCGAAGAAAATCGTGATCCGGTCCAGGTTCCGCTCGACGACCGAGGACGAACCCAGGGTCGAGGAAACACCGCCGCCGAACATGTCGGACAGGCCGCCGCCCTTGCCCTTGTGCAGCAGAACGAGCACGACCATCACCAGGCTCGTGATGATCAGGATGACCGAGAGCCCGATCTCCATTCGCGCTTATCCTCCGCTACCTATGGCTTGGCTCTGTTAGCTAAGACTAGCTCTGTTAGCTGCAACTATAAGGCTGCTAGATCACGATACCGGCAGATAGCTGCGAACTCGCCGGCGTCGAGACTAGCGCCACCGACTAGGGCACCGTCGATGTCCCGCTGCGCCATGATGGGCGCGACGTTACTGGACTTGACGGAGCCTCCGTATAGGATACGCACTCCAGCGGCCGTCTGGGCATCATACGCGCCGGAGATCTTCTCCCGGATCGCGCCGCACATCTCCTGCGCGTCCTCCGGAGAGGCCACCTCACCAGTACCGATCGCCCAAACCGGCTCATAGGCGATGGCCATCGTGGCCACCTGCTCAGCCGGAACGCCCTTGAGCGAACCGGTGAGCTGGCCCAGCGTGTAAGAAACCTGATCCCCGGCCCGGCGGATCTCCAGGGACTCCCCCACGCACAGGATTGGTGTCAGCTTGTTACGGAACGCCGCCTTCACCTTGGTGTTGACCAGGGCGTCGTCCTCGTGCTGGTGCTGCCGCCGTTCGGAGTGCCCGGCCAGCACGTAAGAGCAACCGAGCTTCGCCAGCATCGGGCCGGAGATCTCCCCGGTGTAGGCGCCCTTGTCGTGCTGCGACAGGTCCTGAGCGCCGTACTTGATCTTCAGCCGGTCGCCGTCGATCAGGGTCTGCACGCTGCGCAGGTCGGTGAACGGCGGAAGCACCGCCACCTCGGCGAACGTGTAATCCTTGTCGCTCAGCGTGAACGCCAGTTTCTGGGTAAGGGCGATCGCCTCGAAGTGGTTGCAGTTCATCTTCCAGTTGCCCGCGATGAGGGGCAACTGGCTCACGATTCGGTCTCCAGCGCGGTCAGGCCCGGCAGTTCCCGGCCCTCGAGGAATTCAAGGGATGCCCCGCCGCCGGTCGAGATGTGCCCGAACTTCTCATCGGCGATGCCGAACGTCCTGACCGCTGCCGCCGAGTCGCCGCCGCCCACCACGGTGAGCCCCTCGACCTCGGTGATGGCCTCGGCGAGCGCCCGGGTGCCGTCGGCGAAGGCGTCGAACTCGAACACGCCCACCGGGCCGTTCCAGAAGACGGTCGCGGCATCGCTCAATTTGCCGGCGAACAGCTTCCTGGTCTCCGGGCCCGCGTCGAGACCCTCACGGTCGGCCGGGATGGCCGACGCGGCCACGACCTCGTGTTCGGCGTCCGGCGAGAACTCCGTCGCGACGACGATGTCGACCGGCAGCACGATCTCCACACCGCGTTTGGCGGCCTCGACGAGGATCTCGCGTACCTCGTCGATCTTGTCGGCCTCCAGCAGCGAGTTGCCGACCTCGTGGCCCTGCGCGGCGAGGAACGTGTAGCCCATGCCACCGCCGATCAGCACCCGGTCCACCTTGTCCAGCAGGTTGCCGATCACGCCGAGCTTGTCCGACGGCTTCGCGCCACCCAGCACCAGCACGTACGGCTTGGCCGGGTCGCCGGTGAGCCGGTTCAGCACGCCGACCTCGGTGGCGATCAGGTCGCCCGCCGCGTGCGGCAGCAGCAACGGCAGGTCGTAGACGGACGCGTGCTTGCGGTGCACCGCCCCGAACCCGTCACCGACATATATTTCACCGAACGACGCGAGCTGCTCTGCCAGGGCCCGGCGCTCCGCGTCGTCCTTGGCGGTCTCGGCCGGCTCGAACCTGACGTTCTCCAGGACGGCGACATCACCGTTCTTCATCGCGTTGACGGTAGCCGCGGCTTCCGGGCCGACCAGGTCGCCCGCGAAGGCGACCGGCTTGCCCAGGAGCTCTGCGAGCCTGTCCGCCACCGGCTTGAGGCTCGGACCGCCCGCCTTGCGCTCGGCGAAATCCGCGCCCTTGGGCCTGCCCAGGTGCGCGAGCACCACGACCTTGGCGCCGCGGTCGGACAGCTTCTCGATCACCGGCAGGCTGGCGCGGATCCGGCCGTCATCGGTGATGACGGCCGGGTCCTTCTTGTCCAGCGGGACGTTCAGGTCGCTGCGCAGCAGGACGGTCGTGCCCTCGATGTCGCCGAGGTCATCGATGGTGTTCATTCCGGAGATGGGCATTACCGCAGCCGCGAGCCGACGAGCGCGGCCACGTCGGCGAGCCGGTTGGAGTAGCCGAACTCGTTGTCGTACCAGCCGAAGACCTTGACCTGGTTGCCGTAGGCCATCGTGATCGACGCGTCGAAGGTGCAGGACGCGGGCGAGTGCACGATGTCGGAGGAGACGATCGGGTCCTCGGTGTAGTACAGGATGCCCTTCAGCGACCCCTCGGCGGCGGCCTTGAACGCGGCGTTCACCTCATCCTTGGTGACGTCCCGGCCGGTCTCGACCACCAGGTCGGTGATCGAACCGGTGATCACCGGGACGCGCAGCGAGTAACCGTCCAGCTTGCCCTTGAGTTCGGGCAGCACCAGCGCGGTGGCCTTGGCGGCCCCGGTGGTGGTGGGGATGATGTTCTGCGCGGCGGCACGAGCACGGCGCAGGTCCTTGTGCGGGCCGTCCTGCAGGTTCTGGTCCTGCGTGTAGGCGTGGATCGTCGTCATCAGGCCCTTGACGATGCCGAAGCTGTCGTTCAGCACCTTCGCCATCGGCGCGACGCAGTTCGTCGTGCAGGACGCGTTGGAGATGATGTTGTGCGTGGCGGGGTCGTACTTGTCGTCGTTGACCCCCATCACGATCGTGATGTCTTCTTCCTTGGCGGCGGTCGAGATGATGACCTTCTTCGCGCCGCCGTCGATGTGGGCGCGGGCCGCTGGTCCGGTGGTGAACCGGCCGGTGGACTCGATAACGACGTCCACGCCCAGGTCGCCCCAGGGCAGCTTCGCGGGCTCCCGCTCGGCGAGGATCTTGATTTCCTTGTCGCCGATTTTGATGGTGTCGCCGTCAACCTCGACCGGGACCGGCAGCGGGCCCAGTACGGTGTCGTACTTGAGCAGGTGCGCCATGGTCTTGATGTCGCCGAGGTCGTTCGCGGCGACGATCTCGATGTCGCGGTCGACGCCGTCGACGTTTACCGCGCGCCAGAAGTTACGGCCGATGCGGCCGAAGCCGTTGATTCCCACTCGAATGGTCACAGCACCAAGTCTCCCTTACTCACTCTCGCCGACGAGACTTTACCAGGGCGGACGCTGACTCCCAGGGGTCGCCCGGGAGCCACGTCCGGTCCGGCCGTGCTGGCCTGTCCTGGCCCCTGTGCCGGGCAGGCAAGTAATCTGCCTCTGGTCTAGACCATATAAGAGCAAAACGACAGCAAGCAACAAAACGGCGATGGGCGTGTCATGGTGGCACTTCCTACGGACGTAGTGTCCAGACGATCAGGTGAGCCGCCGCCAGATGAGGGTTCCGGCCATCCGGAGCGCGTAGCCGACCGCGAGACACGTCCCCGCGGCGGCGAAAGCCAGCCCCGTGAAACTGCTCGGCCCTGAGGCCTCGACCGAGGTCGGCGCGCCGATCAGGAAGAACGCCACGGCTACCAGCGGGAAGTAGCCGCCGAGCAGGGCTCCCCGGCGATGGCGGACCACCACGTACCCGGAGGCCAGCACCAGGCCCGCGGCCAGCATGATGGCGGCCCGCACCAGAAGTTCGTGGGGGACGGACGGCCCAGCCGGAATGACGGTTCCCCGGTCCGGGCCGGACGCGACCACACCCGGCACGCTCACGACCCCGCGGAGCACCCACGCCTGCGCCACGTCGCCGACGCTGATACCCATCAGCGACAGCCAGCCGAGTTTCCAGGCCGCGAACCCCGCGTCCGCGAGCCAGGCCCGCGGCCGCTTGTGGGCGTGCGCCACCGCCCGCACCGAGCCGAAGGCGTCGATCGCCGCCTGCTGCGCCGCGGCCTCGGTCAGCCCGGCGGCCACGCCCGCCGCCACCGACTCCCGCAGGTGATCCTGGGCCTCGGCGAGGATCCGGTCCCGTTCCGCCGCCGGACCGCGCAGCCGAGCCCGAAGTTCGTCCAGGTAATCGTCGATCATGCCGGCCACCCCACGATGGACTGCACACCGCTGGCGAAACGGCGCCATTCGGTCGCCTGGTCGGCCAGTTCCGCGACGCCCTTGTCGGTCAGCGAGTACACCCGGCGTTTGCGGCCCTGCTCGTCCGACCAGTCGCTGGCCAGCAGCCCCGATTGCTCCAGCCGGTGCAGCGCCGGATAGATGGTGCCCTCGGGCAGGTCGAAGGTGCCGTCGCTCCGGTCGCGCAGCGCCACGATGATCGCGTAGCCGTGGGCCGGCCCCGCGCTGAGCACCGATAGCAACAGCAGGTCCAGGTTTCCCTTGAGCCGCTCTCTGTTCATGCCTAGTGAATCTATGCCTAGGTCTACTAGGTGTCAAGCAAAAGGGGGTTATCGAGGACCGGTTGCCAGGCGAGTTCGCCGGCGCCGACCAGCGCGCCGGCCTCGAGCGAACATGTCAGCAACGGGACGCCACTCCCCCGGTCCCACGGCGACCGCCGCGCGACGGCGTCTCGCAGCCGGTCAGGGAGCGTGTCCGCCAGCGCGCCGTGCAGACCGCCAAGCAACACCCGATCAGGGTTGAGCACGTTGATCAATCCGGCCAAGCCGACACCGAGGTACTCGGCGAACTCCTCGGCCACCGCCCGCACCCGCGGGTCGCTCGCGTACTCGTCGCGCAGCACGGCGACCGCTTCCTCCAGCGACGGCGTTGCCGACGTCCGCCCCGTCAAGGCGAGGAAGCGCAGCGGGTCGGTCTCCACGTCCAGGCACCCTCGGTTGCCGCAGCGGCAGGGCAGCCCGCCCGGGCTGACCGTGACGTGCCCCGCCTCCATCGCCAGGCCCGAGCTACCGGTGTACAGCCGGCCGTCCAGCACGAACGCGCCACCAGTACCCCGGTGGCCCGACGCGACCACGAGCAGCTGCCGCGCGCCACGGCCGGCGCCGTGCCGGTGCTCGGCGAGCGCCGCCAGGTTGATGTCGTTGCCGACCGCCGCCCGCGCCGTCGGCAGCCCCACCCGACGAGCCTCCTCCACCAGGAGGGAACGCAGCGGAGTCCCGGCCGGCCACGCCACGTACAGCGGGCCGAGCGCGGCGCCGCCGGGCGAGGTGACCGCCGTCGGCACCGCCAGCCCGACACCGACGCAGCGCCGGCCCCCCGAACGGAGCAACGAGGCGGCGGCCGCCATGACATCGGCAACACATCGTTTTGGATCATCGGGGTCGTGTAGTGGTCCGGACGTTTCAGCGGCGAGCGCGCCGCCCAGCCCGAGCAGCGCCGCTTGGTAGCCATCGGGGTGAATCTGGGCGGCCACCGCGACCGGCCCGTCCGGCGCGACGCCCACGTGGTGCGAGGGACGACCCGGACTCCCAGAACCCGACGGGATGTCCACCTCGATTAGACCCAGCTCGCAAAGCTCGGACAGCACCGCGCCGACGGTCGCGCGGGTGACGCCGAGCGCGGCGGTGAGCTCGGCGCGGGTGGTCACGTCGCCGACGTGAATAACCGACAAAGCCTGCGATATGGGTCTTGCCACGGGACCTGGTTCGCGCATAACGTTCATTTTGTGTACCCGCTAAACAAAGTCAAGGACCAACCGGCGGGTACCACCCTCGGCGGCGCCCGCGTCGCGCTCACCGCGTTCTTCACCGTGCACGGTTTCATCTTCGCGAACTGGGCGGTTCGCGTTCCCGCGGTCAAGGCCCAGACCGGCGCTTCGCCTGGCGTACTCGGGCTCGCGTTGCTCGGCCTGTCGGTCGGAGCGGTGACCACGATGCTGCTCGGCGGGATGGCGTGCCGCCGGTTCGGCGCCGCGCGGATGACCGTCGCGGCGTGCGCGTTGCTGTCCCTCGCTCTGCTGCTGCCGCCCCGTGCCCACTCGGCGGCGACACTCGGGCTCGGGCTATTCGTGTTCGGCGCGGCCTACGGCTGCATGAACGTCGCGATGAACGCCGTGGCCGTCGAACAGGTCGCCGCGATCGGCCGCCCGGTGATGCCGTCGTATCACGCGGCCTGGAGCTTCGGCGGGCTGGGCGGGGCGTTCGTCGGCGGGCTGCTCGCGCCGCACCTGTCCCCGGTCCGGCACCTGGCGCTGATCTCCGTCGTCGGCCTTATCGTCGCCGCCGTGGCCGGCCGGCCGCTGCTGCGCTGGCACCCGCCCGCGCACGCTACCGAGCAGCCGGCGCCGGGGCGGCGCGGCACGCTGCGACTCGTCGGCGGGCTGGGCCTGATCGCGTTGTGCGGCGCCTACGGCGAGGGCGCGATCGGCGACTGGGGCGCGCTGCATCTGCACCAGGACCTGCATGTGGGCGTCGGGCTCGCCGCCGCCGGGTACGCCGCGTTCGCGTTCGCCGAGGCGACGGGCCGGCTCGGCGGCACGCAGTTGCTGCACCGCTTCGGCCAGACCCGCGTGCTGGTGGCCAGCGGGCTGATCGCGTCGGCGGGTGCGCTGGTCGCGGCCCTGGCGCCGGTGGCCTGGCTGTCGATCGCCGGCTTCGCCGTGGCCGGCATCGGGGTGGCCAACCTCTTCCCCACCGCGATGGCGCGGGCGGGCGTGCTCGCCGGATCGTCCGGCATCGCGGTCGCGTCCACCCTCGGCTACGGCGGCTTCCTGCTTGGCCCGCCATCGATCGGATTCCTGGCGGGCGCTTTCGGGCTCCCGGTGGCACTCACGACGATCTCGCTGCTCGCGCTGATCGCGGCCGCCATCGGCTACAAGAGCACGGCCTAACGGGCGCGCAATCCGTCCATCAGCAGGTCGAGCATGCGCCCGGCCTGGTCACGCTGCTCCGGCCGGCCGCACGCGAGGAAGATGCCGACCAGACTGGCGACCACGTCTTCCGCCTGCACGTCATCGCGCAACGTCCCGTCGGACGCCCCCGCCTTGAGCATGACCATAACGGCGGTTGACATCTGCGCCCGGGTCTGCGAACTCGTGACCGCGCCGGAGGCGATGACGGCGCGCAATGCCCCGGCCATCTCGCGCTTGGCCGTCAGGTAGTCCCCGAACCGGTCCATCCAGGCACGGAGCGCGGCAGCGGGAGGCTGGACCGCGAGCAACTCGGCGGCGCTGTCGCAGAGCCTGCCAAGCTCGGCTCGGTAGACGGCCTCGACCAGCGCCTCACGCGTCGGGAAGTGGCGGTACAGCGTGCCGATCCCCACGCCCGCGTCGCGCGCGATCGCCTCCAGCGACACCTTCTCCGCGTCCGAGGAGAACGCCCCGCGCGCCGACTCCAGCAGGCGTTCCCGGTTGCGATGCGCATCCGCGCGCACTGGTTTCTCGGTCATGGCTTCCCGGTCCTGACTAACCGGAGGTCCCTCCGTTTGTGCTACTGTGTAGATCGATCCGGAGGACCCTCCGGATCGATGTCAATCATAGCTGGAGGAGCGCATGACAACGCCCAGGCAGGCGCACTATTCCCCCGACCAGCCGGCCCCGACCGACCGCCCAGGCGGGACAGCGACGCTGGCCGGGCGGCCCGTCGCGCGGATCGGTTTCGGCGCGCTGCAGCTGGAGGCGCAGCCGTCCGGGCGAGACGCGGCGATCGCGATCCTCCGCTCGGCGGCCGGGGCGGGAGTCAACCACATCGACACCGCGCAGTTCTACGGCTCGTGCAACGAGCTGATCCGGGAGGCTCTGCACCCGTATCCCGAGGACCTGGCGCTGGTGACCAAGGTCGGCGCGGAACGCGACGAGCGAGCTGTCCCGATCCCGCTGGTACCTGCCCAGCGGCCGGAGCAGCTCCGGGCGAGCGTGGAGGCCAACCTGGCCACCCTCGGCGCGGAGCGGCTGGCGGTGGTCAACCTGCGCCGCCTGGATGCGCGGCCCGGCATCCTGGCCGAAGGCGACCAGCGCGTTGACCTCGACAGCCAGCTCGCGGAGCTCATCGCGCTACGAGACGAGGGCAAGCTCGACGGCATCGGGCTCAGCAACGTCAGCGCCGATCAGCTCCGGCACGCTCTCCCGGCTGGGATCGCGTGCGTGCAGAACGCCTACAGCCTTCTCGACCGGTCCAGTGAGCCGCTGCTCGGGCTGTGCGCCGAGCAGGACATCGCGTTCGTGCCGTACTTCCCGCTCGGCTCGCGCGGTTTCCCTGGCATCTCCAAGGTGACCGAGCACCCCGCGGTGGTCGCCGTCGCGGCATCGCTCGACGCGACACCCGCGCAGATCGGCCTGGCGTGGCTGCTGGCTCACGATCGGCGCATCCTGCTGATCCCGGGCACCGCCAGCCCGGCCCACCTGGCGGAGAACATCGCCGCCGGCAACATCCAGCTATCCCCGCAGACAATGACCGAGCTGGACCGCCTGTCCTGACGCCAGCTCCCGCGTCAGCCGAAGCGGAGTCCGTCGCCGAAGCCGAGGGTCCCTTCGCCCCAGGCGAGCATGTTCCGGTCCAGGTTGTTCCCGACGTGCTGGGCGACGGCGTGCACGTCGCGCCAGTTCCGCTGGATCGGCGAGTCCTCGTCAAGCGAGCTCGCCCCGGCGCCGAGGAACAGGTCCTCGACCGCCTCGACGCACTGCCGGACGCCAAACGCGTAATCGCGCCGGCTGCGGACCAGCGTCTCCGTCGTGGCCTTGCCGTGCTCGATTATCTCCGCGGTCACGGACTCGGCCGCTCGTTTCATCAGCAAGTCACTGGCATCGATGCGCGCCGACGCGCCGCCGAGCCTGATCAGCCCGGCCGGATCGCCGCCGAGCGGAGCACCGGTGAAGGGGTCGACGCGGCTCATCGTGCGGGCTATGCACGCGCGCAACGCCCCGCGCGCGATGCCGACCGCGGGCGCGGTCAGGAAGAGAGCCCATGCGCCGACGATCGGGGCCTTGTACAGCGGAGCGTCATTGAGCTCACGTCCGGGAGTGCTGGCCTCGTTGATATCCTGCAGCCGCAGCATGCGGTACTCGGGGACGAAGGCGTCCTTCACGGTCAGGCCGCAGCTGCCCGTCCCGGCCAGCGCGGCAGCCTTCCAGTCCTCGACGATCTCTATCTCGCTCCGGGGAAGCAGCGCGAACCGGATGTCCGGCGGACCGTCATCGCCCGGGATCGCGACGAGCAGCAGCACCCAGGTCGCGTGGTGGACGCCGGTGGAGAACCGCCACCTGCCATCGCGGATCCGCACGCCGCCGTCGACAGGCTCGACGGGGCCGCTAGCGCCGGCGAACGAGGTGCTGATGATCGCGTCGGCATCGGCTCCCCAGACGTCTTGCTGCGCCTGGTCACCGAACAATGCCAGCATCCACCCGTGCGAAGTGAGCAGCGAATAGACCCAGCCCGCGGAACCGTCCCCCTCGCAGATGAGGCTCACCACGTCGTAAATCTCAGCTAGGGACAGCTCCGAGCCACCAAAACGCCGCGGCTGGGCGATGCGCAACAGCCCGGACGCGTCGAGATCGGTGATGGTCTCGTCGGGTAGTCGCCGCAATTTCTCGGTCTTAAGTGCACGCTCCGCGAGAACAGGAACCAAATCCCGCGCCCGGGTCATCGCTTCCGCATAGCTCAACATGTCCCAAATGTTCCCAGCCGAGCCGCGCCTCGATCATGGTTAGTGCTGCATTACCCACACTCTTTTGCGGGCAGTGTCGCACTCACCATGATCAACTTCGGGGGCGGCGGGTCCGGGCGGAGCGACGGTCCGGCGGCGGGGCGTTAGGGGTACAGGTCGATGGATAGGCCGGCTTCGGTGCTCGGGATGCCTAGGTCGGCGGCGCGGCGGTCGGCCATCGCCAGCAGCCGCCGGATGCGGCCGGCGATCGCGTCCTTGGTCAGTGGCGGGTCGGCGAGCTGGCCTAGTTCCTCCAGCGACACCTGACGGTGCTTGACCCGCAGCCGGCCGGCCATCACCAAGTGCTCGGGGGCGTTGTCGCCGAGTATCTCAAGTGCCCGTTCGACCCGGGCGCCCGCCGCGACGGCGGCCCGGGCGCTGCGCCGCAGGTTCGCGTCGTCGAAGTTGGCCAGCCGGTTCGCGGTGGCGCGCACCTCGCGGCGCATCCGCCGCTCCTGGAACTGCATCACGCTGTCGTGCGCGCCGAGCCTGGTGAGCATCGTGGTGATCGCGTCACCATCCCTGATGACCACCCGGTCCACGCCCCGGACGTCACGCGCCTTGGCGCTGACCTTGAGCCGCCGCGCGCACCCGACCAGCGCGAGCGCCGCCTCCGAACCCGGGCAGGTGATCTCGAGCGCCATCGACCGGCCCGGCTCGGTGAGCGATCCGTGCACCAGGAACGCGCCGCGCCAGGCCGCCTCGCAGTCGCAGCTCCCGCCGGAGACTACCTGCCGGGGCAGGCCGCGCACCGGGCGGCCGAAGCTGTCTACCAGGCCGGCCTGCTTAGCGAGCGCCTCGCCGCCCTTGGCGACGCGGACCACGTACCGGTTGCCCTTGCGCAGGCCACCGGGGGCAAGGACGAGCAGCTCGGACGACTGACCGAAGACCTCGGAGATGCTGGCCCGCAGCCGGCGCGCCACCGCGCCGGTGTCCAGCTCCGCCTCGACCACGATCCGGCCGCCGGAGATGTGCAGGCCGCCCGCGAACCGCAGCAGCGTGGACACCTCCGCCTTCCGGCAGCATGGCTTCACCACCTCGATGCGGCTCAGCTCGTCCTTCACCACTCCGGTCATCGCCATTAAGCGCTGCTCCCCCCGCTGTGCTGGCCCGCGCCAGCAGGCCCCCCGAATATTGATCGATACGCCTCTGCCAGACGTACCGGGTCATGCTTAGTGCCGTCGCCCGCGGCCACGTCGGCGAGCGCCAGCCTGGCGCCCAGCAAGCCAGCCGCCTTCTCGAGCTCGGACTCCGAGCCCGCCGCCGTGGCGTGGTCCGCGAGCACCACGTCGACGGCGAGGCCAGGTGCGTGGTCGGCCAGCACCTCCAGGTGCCGGTGCGGGGAAAACCCTTCGGTCTCCCCCGGCTGCGGCACCAGGTTCAGCGCCACCATCCGGGACGCCTTGGCCTCCTGCAGCGCCACCGCCAGCTCGGGAACGAGCAGGTGCGGCAGCACGCTGGTAAACCAGGAGCCCGGACCGAAGACGACCCAGTCGGCGGCATGCACCGCGGCGATCGCCTCTGGCACCGCCGGCGGATCAGACGGCAGCAAGCTGATGGACCGTACTCGCCCCGGCGTCGTCGCGCACTCCGCCTGGCCGCGGACCCGGGTGACCTGGTGTGGCCGGGCGGGATCCGCGCCCTCGACCTCGGCAACGATATCAAGCGGAACGGCTGCCATGGGCAGTACGCGGCCCTGCGTCCGCAGCAGCCTGCCCACCCAGTCCAGGCCTGCCACGGTATCGCCGAGCAAGTCCCATAGGGCCGTGATCAGCAGGTTTCCTACCGCATGTCCGGCGAGGTCCCCGTCGCCGCCGAACCGGTGCTGCACTACTCGCGACCAGGTGGTGCCCCAGTCGTCGTCGCCGCACAGCGCCGCCAGCGCCATCCGCAGGTCGCCGGGTGGCAGCACGCCGAAGTCCTGGCGCAGCCGGCCGCTGGATCCGCCGTCGTCCGCGACGGTGACGATCGCCGTGACGTCTGAGCTGACCCTGCGCAGCGCGGCCAGCGAGGCCGCGAGCCCGTGTCCGCCGCCCAGCGCTACAACCCGAGGGGCGACGACTCGTGACTCCGCAGGAACATCCGTCACAGACGTCACTCCCGCCCCAGGTCCCGATGTACTACCTGCACGTCCGTTCCCTTATCAGCCAGCCGCCTGCCGAGCTCCTCGGCGATCGCGACGCTGCGGTGCTTGCCGCCGGTGCAGCCGATGGCGAGCGTCACGAACCGCTTCCCCTCCCGGACGAAGCCCGTGAGCGACACGTTAAGTACCTCAACGTACGCCCTCAGGAACTCCTCGGCAGCCGGTTGCGTGAGAACATAGTCACGCACCGGAGTGTCCTGGCCGGTGAGCGGGCGAAGTTCGGGAATCCAGTGCGGGTTCGGCAGGAACCGGCAGTCGGCCACCAGGTCGGCGTCCACCGGCAGGCCGTACTTGTAGCCGAAGGACATCACGGACAACCGCAGCCCGGTCTCGGAGTTGCCGCCGAAGTAACGGTGCATCCTCGCGACCAGCTCGTGGACGTTGTACGTGGAGGTGTCGAGCACGATATCGGCGTCGCCGCGCACGTCGCGCAGCAGCTCGCGCTCGGCCGCGATGCCGTCCACTATCCGCCCGGAGCCTTGCAGCGGATGCGGCCGCCGCACGCTGTCAAAACGCCGGACCAGCGTGTCGTCGGATGCCTCGAGGAACACCACCTGCGGCGCGACGCCACGGACACCGAGCTCGGTGATCGCGGACTTCAGGTCGGTGCTGAACGCGCGGCTCCGCACGTCCACGACCGCCGCCACACCCGTCAGGTTGGCTCGGGCCGCCAGGTCCACCATGGTTGGCAGCAGCGCGGGCGGCAGGTTGTCGACCACGAACCAGCCCAGGTCCTCCAGCGACTTGGCCGCCGTGGAGCGGCCCGCGCCGGACATCCCGGTGATAATGACGATGCCCGGGTTCTCATCCATCTGATTGCCCCCTGTGCTGCTGAGATGCGTGCAGTGACGCGGATATCGTCTCCGCCAGCCGCGGTCCGATCCCCTTGACCGCGGCTATCTCTTCTACGCTAGCGTCGGTTATCTTGCGCACCGAACCGAACTGCTTCAGCAGCGCCTTGCGCCGGGCCGGGCCGAGCCCGGGAATGTCGTCAAGTTCGCTGGTCGTGGCCGCCTTGCCCCGCTTGGCCCGGTGGTAGGTGATGGCGAACCGGTGGGCCTCGTCACGGACCCGCTGCAGCAGGTAGAGCCCTTCGCTGGTGCGCGACATGATCACCGGGAACTCGTTCTCCGGCAGCCAGACCTCTTCCAGCCGCTTGGCCAGGCCGCAGACGAACACGTCGTCGATGCCGAGCTCGGCCAGCGCCGACGCGGCCGCCTCCGCCTGGGCCCGGGCGCCGTCGATGACGCACAGGTTCGGCGGGTAGGCGAACTTTTTCTTCTCCGCTGACACTTCCCCTGGCGCTTCCCCGTCCAGCGGGTCGCCCAGAGTGTCCAGTTCCCCGGTCGCCTCGCGCTCCTCCAGGTACCGGCGGAAACGGCGGGTGATCACCTCGCGGATCGATGAGATGTCGTCGGTGCCGTCATAACCTTTGATAGCAAAACGCCGGTACTCACTCTTGCGCGGCAGCCCGTCCTCGAAGACGACCATGGAGGCGACGACGTTGGTGCCCTGGATATGCGAGACGTCGTAGCACTCGATGCGCAGCGGCGCGTCGTCCATGCCGAGTGCCTCGGCGATCTCGTTCAGCGCCTTGCTGCGGGTGGTCAGGTCGCTGGCCCGGCGCAGCTTGTGCAGGGCGAGGGTCTCGCCCGCGTTGCGCGCGACGGTTTCCATCAACGACTTCTTGTCGCCGCGCTGCGGGACGCGCAGCCGGACCGGACCGCCACGCCGGACGCCGAGCCACTCGGTGAGGGTTTCCGGATCCGGCGGCAGTTCGGGCACCAGCACCTCACGCGGGATGCCTGAGTTCACCATCTCCGCTTCGGTCGTCCCCTCGCCGTAGAACTGGCCGAGGAAGTGCTCGACCATGTCGCTGGTCGAAATGTCCTCGACCCGTTCCAGCACCCAGCCCCGCTGGCCGCGGATCCGGCCGTCGCGCACGTAGAAAACCTGGACCGCCGCCTCGAGGGGGTCCTCGGCGAGCGCGATCACGTCGCAGTCGGTCCCGTCCCCGAGCACCACCGCCTGCTTCTCGAGCGCCCGCTCGAGCGCGCGGATGTCGTCCCGCACCCGGGCGGCCCGCTCGTACTCCTCGGCGTCCGACGCCTCCTTCATCTGCGCGGTCAGCCGGCGGATGAACCGCGCGGTCTGGCCGGACATGAAGTCGCAGAAGTCCTCGGCGAGCTCGCGGTGCTCGGCCTCCGATACCCGGCCGACGCACGGCGCGGCGCACTTGCCGATGTAGCCGAGCAGGCACGGCCGCCCGATCTGCCCGGCGCGCTTGAACACCCCGGCCGAGCAGGTGCGCACCGGGAAGACCCGCAGCAGCGTGTCGACGGTGTCCCGGATCGCCCAGGCGTGGCTGTACGGCCCGAAGTACCTGGTCCCCTTGCGCTTGGCCCCGCGCATCACCTGGACCCGCGGGTACTCCTCCCCCATGGTGACCGCGAGGTAGGGGTAGGTCTTGTCATCCCGGTACTTGACGTTGAACCGCGGGTCGTACTCCTTGATCCAGGAGTACTCGAGCTGGAGCGCCTCCACCTCGGTGGAGACCACCGTCCACTCCACGCCGGCCGCCGTGGTGAGCATTACCTGGGTACGCGGGTGCAGTGCCGCGAAGTCGGCGAAGTACTGGTTCAGCCGCTGGCGTAGCGACTTCGCCTTGCCGACGTAGATCACTCGGCCATGCGCGTCCCGGAACCGGTACACCCCCGGTGATTCGGGGATCTGTCCCGGCTTTGGCCGGTAGCTTTGCGGGTCTGCCACGTAGCAACTCTATGCCCCGGGGCTGGCCAGGAAGGCGTATGCCGCATGCGACCATGGAAGCATGCGGATCAGCGCTACTCACTCCACCGACCTGTTCACCGGTACGGCGTCCCGTCCCCTGCAGATCGTCCGGGTCACGCTCGATCGCGACGACGGCGACCCGGCCAGCGTCTCGCTAAGGATCGCGGGCAGCGGGGGGAATAGCCCAGCGCCGTTTTGGATAGCTGAATTTTCTGGTGGTGACTACGAGGTGCCGGTCGAGGTCGCCGGCCACGTACGGCCGGGGACGGACATCCCGGTCACGGTGATCGCCGAGTCCAGTGAAGCGGGAAGGGGCGGTGGGCGGGGGGTCACGGCCGACGCGATGGTCACCGTCGCCGAGCCCGGCTGGACGATGTGGATGGTCAGCCATTTCCACTACGACCCGGTGTGGTGGTCCACGCAGGGGCAGTTCACCGAGGCACGGCTGGTGCTGCCCGATGAGGACGGCAAGCTGCCCGACGTGCGGACCGCGTTCGAGCTGGTCCAGGTCCATCTGGAGAAGGCGCGCCGGGATCCGGACTACAAGTTCGTGCTCGCCGAGATCGACTATCTCAAGCCGTATTTCGACGTCTATCCGGGCGACCGCGCGCAGCTGCGCCGGCTGCTCGCCGACGGGCGGCTGGAGATCGTCGGCGGCAACTACAACGAGCCCAACACCAACCTGACCGACGCCGAGTCCACCATCAGGAACGCGGTCTACGGGATCGGCTACCAGCGCGACATCCTCGGCGGCGAGCCGCGCTCCGCGTGGATGCTCGACGTGTTCGGGCACGATCCCGGTTACCCGGGGCTGATGGCGGCGGCCGGGCTCACCTCGTCCTCGTGGGCGCGCGGGCCATTCCACCAGTGGGGGCCAGCCGAGAACACGAGCATGCAGTTCCCGGCCGAGTTCGAGTGGATCTCACCCGACGGGACCGGGCTGCTCACGGCGTACATGGCCAACCACTACGGCGCCGGGTGGGTCATCAACGGCCCGGCGACGCTGGCCGAGGCGGAGGCCGCGGCCTACCAGCAGTTCCGCGAGCTGGCCCCGGTCGCGGCGACGCGCAACGTGCTGCTGCCGGTCGGGTCTGACCACGCGATCCCCGCGCGGTGGGTCACCGATGTGCACCGGTCGTGGAACTCCAAGTATGTCTGGCCGCGTTTCGTCACCGCGGTGCCGCGCGATTTCTTCGACGCGGTGCGCGCGGAGGGCTCCTCGGGTTTCAGTCCGCAGACCCGCGACATGAACCCGCTGTACACCGGCAAGGATGTCTCTTACATCGACACCAAGCAGGCGAATCGCGCCGCCGAGGTCGCCATCGGCGAGGCCGAGCGGCTCGCCACGCTGGCCGCGCTGCGCGGCGCGCCGTTCCCCGCGGACGCGCTGGACCGGGCGTGGCGGCTGCTCGCCTACGGCGCGCACCACGACGCGGTCACCGGTACCGAGTCCGATCAGGTCTACCTTGATCTGCTGGCCGGGTGGCGGGAAGCGCTGGAGCTCGGTTCGCGGGCGCGGCGTTCGGCGGCGTCGTTCCTGGTGGGTCCGGGCGACGGGGTCGCGGCGGTCAACGGGCTGGCGCGGGAACGCTCCGGGGTGGTGACCGTGCCGGTGCCGCCGGATATGACGGTGGCGGACGTTCCGGTGGTCACGTCGGCGCCCGGCACCGTGACGTTCCGCGCGGACGCCGTCCCTGGGCTCGGTCACCGCGGCTTCCGGCTGGTGCCGGGAACGGCGGACGGCTGGACGGACATCGCGGGCGTGTCCATCTCGAACGCCGCGTTTACCGTCACGGCGGACCCGTCCCGCGGCGGCGTCGTGACGGTGACGTCGGGCGGTGTTTCCTTGCTGAGTTCGCCCGGCAACGAGCTGACCTTGCAGGATGAATACGACAAGCATCCGCAGTGGGGTGAGGGCCCGTGGCATCTGTCGCCCCGCGGGCCGGGTTCCGGTTCGTCGTCGGTCCCCGCGCTGGTCCGCGCGCAGCGGTGCGCGCTCGGGTCGCGGCTGCTGGCCACGTTCCGGTTCGCCGACCTGGACGTGACTCAGGAGACGGTGCTGTGGGACGGGGCTTCGCGGGTGGAGTTCCGCACCCATGTGGACGGGTCGATCGGCAAGGACCGGCTGCTGCGGGTCAAGTTTCCCGCCGACGTGCCGGGCGGGTTGCCGGTGTACCAGACGGCGACCGCGGTGATCGGTCGCTCGTTCGGCGCGCCGGAGGCTGACACGGCCGAGCGCTGGTTCACCATGGATAACCCGGCCTGGCAGTGGTTCGGTCTTGGCGCGGTCGCGACGGTTTCGCACGACGATGTGCCGTCCGCGATCGGGGTTGCTGAGGTGGTCGCGCCTTCGTCCCTGGCGGTTCGTGACCTGGTGACGGCGCTGGTGCGGTCCGGGGTGACCTCGACTTCTTCGGTCGACGACGGGCCGCGCTGCGGCGACGCGTCCGTCGACTCGAACCTGCCCGACGTGCGGATCTCGCTCGGCGGCCCGGATGTGAACACGTTCACCGCCGAGGTGCTGGCGTCGTCTCCGTCGCACGCCAAACGGCTGTCCGCCCTGGTCGCCGAGCACGGCGCCGCCCGGTTGTGGGTGCCGTCTTCTTGGTCTCGTTCTGAGGCTTACGACTCGCGCGGCTCGGACGCCGGACCTGACCTGCGCGGCGCGCGGGACCTGCCGGTGCTGATCGTCGCCGGCCAGGACCTGGTCGCGGAGGCTTCGGCGCTGGCCTCCGATCTCGCGGACGGGCAGGTCTCGGCGTCCGGGCTGGCCGAGGACACGGAGTGGACGTTGCCGCTGGCCCCCCGCGCGGTCGCGCTGCTGAACCGGGGAACTCCCGGCGGTGTGGTGTCGCCGGACGGGACGTTGTGGCTGTCGCTGATGCGGGCGTGCAGCTCGTGGCCGTGCGGGGTGTGGATCGACGGCGACCGCCGAACCGCACCGGACGGTTCGTCGTTCGCGTGGCAGCACTGGTCGCACACGTTCGAGTACGCGCTGGCGTCGGGTAGCGGGCTGGCACGCTCGTGCGGGTTCGACGAACTGGCCGAGGACTACAACCACCCACTGGTCGCGGTGCCCGGCTCGGGGACCTCGACCGGGGTATCCGTGTCGCCCCCTGAGGTGGCGCTGACGGCGCTGAAGCCGTTCGGGAACCCGGCCGCCTCGGGGCGGGAGTTCTCGTTCGACGGGGACGTCACGGTGCGGCTGAGGGAGACGTCGGGTCACCCGGTGACCGCGACCGTCACGCTGCCCAGCCCGGTGTCCGGCGCGTGGCTCACCGATCTGCTGGAATCCGGTCTCGGCGCCGGACTTCCGGTCAGTGACGGTTCGGTGCTGGTGGAAGTGCCCGCGTTCGGGACGGTCACGCTGGTCGTGCGGCCAGCCGCTGGGGTTTCCGGGGCGGCCGCCGATGCTGGCGGGTCGCTGGCGTACGCGCGGTACTGGCTGCACGGGACGGGACCGGCGCCGGCCGGGAACCTCCCGGTGGCCGTGCACGTTACCCCAGCACGCGTCGCGCTGCCCTCCACGGACGATTCGGCTGTTGTCCAGCTGACCGTGGCCTGTGGCCCCGCGGCCGCGTCGGGCTCGGTGGACCTGGTCGTGCCGGACGGACTGTCGGTGACACCGGCCGGGCCGCTGCCCTACGCGCTCGACGGCGGCGAGTTCGCCAGCTGGGACCTGACCGTGCGCGCTGCGTCTGGGACCCGCGGTGGCCGGTACTTCATCGGGGCGCGGCTTGGTGACGTTGTGCTCGGTGGCTCGGTGGAGGACGTGGTGCTGGTCGCTGTCGGCGAGGGGCAGCCGCCGTCTCGGGATATGGATCCGGAGGAACTGTTCTTCCGGCTCCAGGCTGACCACGTCGCGCAGACCGACGAGGTCGCGGTGGAAGTTGTCACGCGTTCGGTGGCGGTGGCGCCCGGCGGGTCCGGTTCGTTCCGCGTGCGGGTGACCAGTCAGCTCGCGTCCTCGCTGCGGGGCCAGGTGCAGTTGCTCTCGCCGTTTGGGTCGTGGGGGCCTGACGATGTGTGGGAGCAGCCGGTTACGGTGCCGGCGGGCGGCACGGCGGAGCTGGTGTTCCCGGTGTCTGTCCCACCGGACGCCCGCCCTGGCCAGCGCTGGTGGCTGCTGGCCAAGGTCATGTACTTCGGCCGGGTTCGCTACACCGAGTCCGTCCCGCTCACCGTCGTGCCCGGGTAGCAGGCAGGCTAGGGCTGCCGGGGCTGCCGGGCCGCGCCATGGATGGGCCACCGCTGGGGTTATCGCGCTAGCGATGGGCCATCCATGGGGTCGCGGGAGGCGTGACTCGCCGGGGTGGCGGGCATGAATGACCGCGTTGAGCGGCATGCCCGGGGGGAAAACATGCGGATCGAAATAACACAAGACGGACCTTATCGAGTCACCGGCGACGTTCCGCTGGCCGATCAGGTCATCGCGACCGACGCCCAAGGCCAGTCGGTTCGCTGGCGGCAGGGTCAGGAGTACGAGGCCTCCGGCCTGTATGAGCTGTGCCGGTGCGGACAGTCGGGGAACAAGCCGTTCTGCGACGGCACCCATGAGCGGGCCGGGTTCGACGGCACCGAGGTGGCGACGCGGGCACCGTATCTCGCGATGGCGGACGAACAGGACGGCCCCGAGCTAACGCTCACCGACGCGCCTGGCTTGTGCGCGTACGCCCGGTTCTGTGACGCCGACGGTCAGGTGTGGAACCTGGTCGAAACCGAGGGACACACCGAGGACGTCCGGCGGGAGGCGGGAAACTGCCCGTCCGGCCGCCTAGTCGCCTGGGACCAGGCCAGCCGCGCACCGCTTGAGCCCGACCTTCCGCCGTCGATCGGCGTGGTCCAGGATCCCTCGCAAGGGACCAGCGGACCGCTCTGGGTGCGCGGCGGGATCAGCGTCCACTCCGCGGACGGAACCGAGTACGAGACGCGCAACCGGGTGACGCTGTGCCGCTGCGGCGCGTCGCGCAACAAGCCGTTCTGCGACGGGACGCATGCCGCGATCGGTTTTTCCGACTCCAGCGAGAGTGGCGCCGCCGAGCCGGTACCGCAGCCACGCGAATCCTTCGACGTACCGTCGGCTGCCGACTGGGACGCCTAAGCCGACGCGCTAGCCGTGGCCGCCTCCGCGGGCCACGGCCAGCGCCTCGTGCAGGACTAGGCGGCCACCGACTCGTCGATCGCTTCCTGCTCGTCCGCGGTGATCGGCGGCGTCTGCCGCGGCCCGCGGATCAGCAGGGCGACGACCACCATGGTGGCCACGTCGAGCAGCGCCGCCAGGCCGAACGCGATTCCCATCGCGTGCGCCTCCGCGTGGTGCGCCTGCGCGATCGCCGTGGCGTGCGCCAGTGGATGGGACTGCGCGTTGCTGAAAGCGGTGCCGTAGACCGCGACCAGGATCGCCAGGCCGAGCGACCCGCCGACCTGCTGAATCACGTTCACCATGCTGGACGCCGCGCCCGAGTCCTGCGGCCGCACGCCCGCCAGCGAGGTCGTCGTCAGCGGGACGAAAACGGCCCCCATGCCGACCCCGAATAGCGCCATCGGGACGAACACGTCCGCCCAGTAGGTCGTCGCCGGCGACACCCGCGACAGCCAGGCCATCGCGACGATGACCGGGACCAGCCCGATGAGCATCAGCCGCTTCGGGCCGATTATCGGCATGACGCGCGGCGCGAACCGCGACACCACGAACAGCATGACCGTCATCGGCAGGAAAGCGAAGCCGGTCCGCAGCGCGCTGAAGCCCATCACGTCCTGCAGGAACTGGGTCAGGAAGTAGAACATCCCGAACATGCCGGCCACCAGCAGCAGCCGGGCGACATACGAGCCCGACCGGTTCATGCTGGCGAACAGCCGCAGCGGGGTGATCGGCTGACGCGCACGAGTCTCGTTCACGACGAACGCGGCGAGCAGCACCACCGAGGCGCCGAAGGCGCCCCAGGCCAGGTGGTCACTCCAGCCGTTGGCCGCGGCCCGGATGAACGCGTACACCAGCGCGGCCATCCCCGCGGTGGAGGTGATGGCGCCCGTCAGGTCGAAACGGCCGGGGACCCGTGGTGTTTCCGTCACGAACAGCGGGGTGACCGCGAGCACGGCTATCCCGATCGGCACGTTGATGAACAGCACCCACCGCCAGGACATCCACTCGGTGATCACGCCGCCCAGCACCAGGCCGAGCGAGGCACCGCCGCTGAGCACGGCGCTGTAGATCGCCAGCGCTTTGGTCCGTTCGCGCCCCTCGGAGTAGCTGCCGACGATCAGCGCCAGCACCGCCGGGGAAGCCAGCGCGCCGCCTACTCCCTGAACCGCGCGCGCCGCCAGCAGCAGCCCGCTGGTATTGGCCAGGCCGCCGGCCAGCGAGGCAAGGGTGAACAACGCGATGCCCACCATAAACGTCCGGCGCCGGCCGAGGATGTCGCCGGCCCGTCCGCCGAGCAGCAGCAATCCGCCGAAAGTAAGCGTGTACGCGTTCAGCACCCACGACAGGTTGGTCTCGGAGAAGCGCAGGCCGGTCTGGATATGCGGCAGCGCGATGTTGACCACCGTCATGTCCAGGACGACCATGAGCATCGCGCAGAGCATGATCGCTAGTGCGATGCCCCGGTGGCCTGAACCCCGCCGGGAAGTTGTTGAAGCTGGTGGGGAAGACAAGATTCCTCCGTTGTTGATATCCCGCTCAAACCGCACTAGGCACGTTACGCGGGGGGTCTGACATTCTCGGGGGTACGGGGGTCGTCCCCCGGGAGGGCATTGCCGGGGGTTCGTCCCGAGGTTGGTGCGAGGGCGTCGATGACTCAGGGACGCCCCTCTATGGGCGTTGATGACTCATCGCTGCCCTTGCGGC
>JBEKHI010000079.1:0-28214 GCA_050012355.1 Streptosporangiaceae bacterium
GCAGTAGCGGGTGCATTGCTGCTCGTAGGACTTGCCGATAAAGGTGGCCCGCGGCGACGCGTCGGCCAGGTAGGCGACGCTGTCCACCTGAGCGGGGATGAAAAGCAGGCCGACCAGCGCCATGGCGACGTAAAACACGCGGAATATCCGGTCATCTACCCGGTCAGGTAGCCGACCATCGTCCGGCAATACCGAGCCAGCGCCGCGCAACCGCAACATCAAGGTCGTCACGCCCAGACCGAGCAGCCCGGCCACGCCGGCCACCAGCAGCGCGACGATGACGATGCCGCTCAACTCGGCGGCGCCGCCGCTGCCGGGAGGGGAGATGAAGGACGACAGAATCGCGTAGCCGAGGAAGCAGGCCAGCCCGACTCCCGCTACCGAGACGAACCGGATCCGCCAGCGTCGCAGTGTTACGACCTCAGGAGCATCCTCTGGCTCCGCGGTATCTTCCGGCTCGATACGCCCGGGTGAAGCATGCACAAGGTAATCATGCCTCCTGGAGCCCCAGATAGCGCAGCGTCTGCTCAACCGCGTACTCGAAGAACTCGTCGGCGGGCTCGATGGTCCGCGCGAACTGGCCGAACAGCTCGAAGCTGATCATCCCGAACAGCTGTGTCCACACCACCACCGCGCGCGCCAGCACGCCCGGAGGAACACCAGGAGCGACCATAACGGCGAGTTCCATCAGCTGGCGGCCGAGCATCCCCTCGGTCAACGGGCCATCCGCGGGGGGCTGCGCCATCGCGCCCGCCTGCCAGGCGTCCCGCACGATCCCGGTCAGCACCAGCGGGAACCGGGAGGCCGGGCCGACGGTGGCCTCCGGCGCCCGGTAGCCGGGCACCGGCGACCCGTAGATCAGGGCGTACTCGCTGCGATGGGACAGCGCCCACGCCCGCGCCGCATGGCAGGCGGCCGCCAGGCGGCCGTCGTAGTCGGCGGACGGCATCCGTCCCGACGCCTCCTCCCCCGCCGCCCCCAATGGTCCGCGGCCGGAAATCCGGCGAGATACGCAGCAATCCGGTCAACCTGCTCCCGCTGGCCGGCGAGCGGTACCTGGTCGCCCCGCGCGGCGAGACCCAGTGGGTGCGCAACTTCCGTGCCGCGGATTTCACCGCCCAGCTCCGAGTCGGCCGCCGGGTGGAGACATTCCGCGCGGTCGAGCTCAGCGACGACGAACTCTGCCTCCCAGAGAAGGCGCGCGTGCTACGCGCTTACCTGCGGCGCTGGCGGCTCGAGGTAGGCGTGTTCTTCGACGGGGTGAACTCGAAGGCTCCGGAGGATGAACTGCGCCGGATCGCGCCTGGTTATCCGGTCTTCCGGATCCTGCCCGAGGCGTCTACGCTCACAGGATGAGAGGGCTGGTCCTGGTCAATGGCGGCCGGATCCGGTGCACCGACAGCGGCGGAGACGGGCCGGCGGTCGTGCTGCTGCACGGCGACTGGACCGACTCCGCCCTCTGGGCGCCGCTCATCCCGCTGCTCCGTGACGACTTCCGTGTCATCGGCTACGACGAGCTAGCGTACGGCGGCTCGCCGCCGCCAACCGCCGCGTATACCCGGCTCGGGAACCTGCGCGGGCTGCTGGTCGCGCCGGGTGCCCACGACTACCCGTGGCCGACGGATGACCCGTATTTCCGCGAGTTCGGTCAGCGGACCGGCGGCGGCCTGGTCGAACTCGGGCTTCGTACCTGGGCCGCCGCGTCGCCGCCCGCCGGACGGCGGGCGGCCGAGAGCGGGGTCACCCGGATCGCCCGCGCCCAGTTCCGCCGGGCGGTCCACGCCTGGGATAAGACCAGCGTGCTCTGCCTGGACGACCCCCCGGTGTATGAGCGGCTTGACGCGGTAGCCGCGCCCACCGTCGTTATGGTCGGGGAAAATGAATATCCCATGGTCGATCAGGTCAGCCGGGACATCGCCGGCCGGATCACGGCCGCGAAGCTCACGGTCGTACCGGGCGCGGACCACTTGCTCCCGCTGCGCTCCCCCGGTGCGGTGGCGGCGGCCGTCCGCGACGTCACCGGTTAACGGCGCTAAAGTTCCAGCGGCTCGTCGGTCGCCGCGTCGGCCAGCCTGATCGCCTCAACCGGGCACCACGCGGCCGCGTCTCGCACCGCCTCGTCCGGCTCGATGAGGTCGCGGACCGGACGCGAATGCTGATGCTTGTCGAACGCGAAATGATCTGGCGCGGTCCCGACGCACAGGCCGGAGCTTATGCACACGCTGGTGTCGACGCGCACTCGCCAGGTCATGCGTCGTCCCAGGTGACTGGAAGCTCGCGCATGCTCGCGATGACCTGTCCCTCGCGGAACTCGATGTCGGACAGCGGCACCGCCATCCGCAGCCCCGGCAGCCGCGTCAGCAGCCCGCCGAACCCCTCCTGCAGCTCCATCCGGGCCAGTTGCGCCCCCAGGCAGTGGTGCGCTCCGGCGCCGAACGCGACATGCGTCTTCGGCGCGCGTGCCACGTCGAGCTGGTCGGGGTCGCCGAAGACGGACGGGTCGCGGTTGGCCGCGTTCCGCATCGGCAGCACGACTCCCCCTTCGGGGATCGTGACCCCGCCCAGGCATACCTCCTCCCGGGCGATCCGGGCCAGCGGGATGTTGCCGCTGCCGCTGATCTGCACGAACCGCAGCAGTTCCTCGACCGCGTCCGGGATCAGGCCGGGGTCGGCCCGCAGCCGCGCAAGCTCGGCCGGATAATGGCACAGCGCGACGAAAGACATGCTGATCTGGTTGGCGGTGGTCTCGTGGCCAGCCATCAGCAGCCCGAAGCAGAACCTGACCAGCTCCTGCTCTGACAGCTTGTCGCCTGAGTCACGCGCGTCGATGAGCACGCTGATCAGATCATCGGCCTGCGCATGACGCTTGCGGGCGATCAGCTCGGACATGTACTCGTTGATGGCTTGATAGGCGATCGCCATGGCGTCCGCCGACCGGCTCCAGTCGCCGAACAGCGTGTTCGACCAGCCGTGGAAGCTGTCGAGATCTTCGGGAGGCACGCCGAGCAGCGCGCAGATCACCCGGGAGGGCAGCGGCAGCGCGAACGCCCGCACCAGGTCAGCCGGCCGCGGCCCGGCGATCATCTGGTCGAGGAGGGCGTCGACGATGCGGGCCACCTCCGGGCGCAGTGCCTGCATCCGTTTCTCGGTGAACGCACCCGCCACCAGCTTCCGCAGCCGGCCGTGCTCGGGCGGGTCCATGCTGAGCATGGATTCAGCGATGATGTTGTCCATCCCCTGCGGCCGCCGGCCGGGGGCGTATGCGAGGGCCCGCGAGTACCGCTGGTCGATCAGCACCTCACGGATCTCGCTGAACCCGGTGACCAGCCAGGCGGTGGACTCATCGGGCAGCTCAACCTCGGTCACCGGGCGGCTGCTGGCCAGGGCGCGGAGCTCGGGCCCGGTGTCATACGGGACGGGTGGCGGCGGCAGCGGAAACTTGACTGGCTGCGTTTTGCTGGTCATGTGGATGACCCCTTCGGCAGTTCCCCCCTTGCCTTGACTGGGACGATACTTCCGATGTGCTAACACGTATAGGTGGAAAACCGGATCGCATCACTTGTCATCGACGCGGCCGACTCGGAGCTGCTGGCGCAGTTCTGGTCGGCGGCGCTGGGCTGGCAGATTGTCGAACGCGGAGATTACGGGGCCTCTATCGGGACGCCCGAAGCCCCGTTCGAGATCGACTTCCGGACCGTCCCCGACGGTCCCAAGACCATCAAAAACCGTCTCCACCTGGACATCAAGCCCGTTCACCGGGACCAGAAAGCCGAGCTCAGCCGACTGCTCGCGCTCGGTGCACGGCATACTGACGTCGGCCAGGGCGACCGAAACTGGTACGTCCTCACCGATCCGGAAGGGAACGAGTTCTGCCTTTGCCGCCCCTGATGGAACCAGCTCTGGTTACCGCCGCCCTGAAGTGAGAAAATACGAGGATGGACGGTAAACCAGACAACCCCGGACAGCAGTTCACCGCCGCCTGGAAGGCCGCGACGGATGCGCTCGGCGAGTGGCGGCAGCGGGTCACCGACGCGACCGCCGACGCGCTGGCCAAGCTCGATCCGGCCGTCCGGGCCGCGATGGACGCCGGGCGCACCGCGTTTACCGGGGAGTGGAGTGCCTGTCACTGCCCTTGCGGCACGGCGCACCCTGATGACAAGGATGTATGCGACGGCCACGCCGTCCTGACCAGACGGCTAGGCGAGGCAGATGTCCCGCTATGCGCGCCGTGTGCCGTGGCGCAGGGCGTCGCGGAAATGCCGCATTAAGCGCGAAGCCCGCGGATCCTCGGCAGGATCCGCGGGCCGTTGGCGTGCGCGGTGCTACTAGCCAGCCGCGGCGCTGAAGACCGGCAGGTAACCGTCTTCCTGACCGGTCGCGGTCGGGTGGTACGAGTCGCCGATGGGGAGGGTGACGGAGTTCAGCCAGCCGGCGCCATCACACAGCTCGTGGCCGGAGAACTGACCGCGGACGTCGGCGAACTTGTCACCGTTGTTCTTCGCGGCGGTCTGGATCACGGTATCCAGGTCGTTGATGCCGTTGTCGAGTGCCTCATGGTCGCCGGTGGACAGGCCTAGGCAGATCGGGACGCTGAGGTCATAGAAGTCCGGGTAGTCGAGGACGATGACCGTTGCGTTGGGGGCGTCGTCGTGGATGTCGGACAGCATCGTGTCGAGCAGGCCGGGGAGGGTGTCGTTGGCGTATTCCTCAGCCGCGGCAACGGCGCTTTCGCACGAGCTGGTGGATTCCAGGACGCAGGTCTCCATGACCGAGGAGAACCCGACGTCATTACCGCCGATCGTGATGCTGATCAGGGTGGTTGATGAGCTGAGCGATGACAGCTGGCTGCTGATGACGTCGCTTGTCGTGGCGCCGGAGCACGCGGCGAACGTGAACGACGCGGGTGAGTTGGCCGCTGCCCATAGAGCCGGGTAGGCGTTGGGGCTCTGGTCGCAGGATCCGCTTTCGCTCCCGGCGCCGACCCCTGCGGAGTAGGAGTCACCGAGAGCAACATAATGAACGGCCGAGGCGGCTTGAGCGGGGATGCCCGCTCCGGTGAGTGCGACGGCGAGCCCGGTGGTGAACACGGCAACGCCGATGGCGAACATGCGAGATGGACGCACTAGTCACTTCCTGTGTCCGATCGATTACAACATGCGCGCGCAACGTTTTTATATCACCGAAAGCGATGCCGTGGAAGACCCATCTCCCCCGTCGGAGCCCATGTTCCCGAGTTTCCGGATTCTAAGGTTGGTGTTCGCGTCCCAGACCCGCGCGATCTGATCGGAACTGACGGTAGCGAACCGGCGGCCGTCTGAGTCGTAGGCGACGTCGTTGACTCGGACGGCGAGCAGGCTGTCGCGGATCTTGGCTTGCTGCCGCCCGGCGAGGTCGGTGATCACCGTGCGTCCTCCGTCGCAGCCCAGTGCCAGGTGGTTGCCATCTGGGCTGAAGGCGACCGCCGGAACGGTGCCCGGCGCGCCGATGGTAGTCAGCTCCCTGGCGCCGAGTCCGGCGGGCTCGGTGGGGCCTTGCTCGACGGTTTCCCGCGGTGGAGGCTCGCTCTTCGACATTCACCGGGAACCGGATTTCGTCGAACGTCGTCATCTAACCCATTCCTATGACGACTAGCACAAGCCGTGAACCCGAGTCTAACTTCGGCTAGCCGCCTGGCAAGTGCAGGCTGCCAGTCGCGGCCGAACAGCTACTCAGCGCTCGAGCCGGATTCCGCGGCCAGCCGGTCTTTGTAACGCTCCAGAATCTCTCCGATGGTGACGTCGACATGCGCTCCAGAATCAAGAGCCCTCCGCGCGGCCTCGGGATCATCGTCGGCAACCGCGAGGAACAATTCAATGTCAGGATCTTCAATTCCCTGACGCTTCAGCTCCCGGAGCTTAGCTAGTGACGAATCATGAGCCTCTTCCTGATCCGTCGTACCGCCAAAGACCTCATAAGCGGCCCGGGAAAGGACGGTTTCCGAGCGGTTGTCCGCGAACTCTCCGATGGCCCGAGAAAGGTTAGAGACATCCTCCGACAGTGTCGCGATGTCTTCGCGCTGCAGTTGAGTGATTACATGCTCGGCGCGAACCGCACGGTTTGCGATGAGCCGGTAGTCCGCAGGCACTCCCGCACGAAGGATCTCGATCATATACAGAGAGAAGACCCGCCACTCCTCAGCTCTCGGCCCCGCCTTGGCGCTCATCCGCCCTTCGAGCGCGTAGAACGCCAGCGCAGTAGTCGAGTTCATGAAGTCCTGTATGACTCGTCGCTCATTGTCGAAAAGAGAACCATGGCGGTCATCCAGCTGGTCCGACTGCTGTGTAAGCCATGCCGCCTTGAGGTAGATGCTCCGAAGGCTCGCGAGAAGGCGGGCGATGTCCTCCTTGACACTCTCCTCAGCGCGGAAATCGCTGCTCTCTACCCGCACGGTAGCGACAAGGGCCAGCGCGGTCAGTACCACCGCGAAACCCGATACCAGCGCGGCGGCCGCGGTCCCCCGGTTAGCCAGGCTCTGGCTGGCTCCGAACGGTGCGAAGAATAGACCGATCCCGGCGAGCAGAGCTATACCTGCCCCGCCGAGAGCTACATAGATTAGTTTTCCTGGCCGCAAAGTTCCCCCCTTGCTCCCTTATCGTCAACATACACGCCAAAGAACCGGAAAGCTCGTCATCCGGCCCGGCATATCGCGGCCGGTGAGCGGGTTAAGACAGCCATGGACGACACCGTCGAACGGATCCTGACCCGCTACGACACCATCACCGTGGTCGGCGCCAGCAGGTCCCCTGCCAAGGCCGCCCACACGGTGCTGGCGCTCATGCAGCGGCATGGCTGGCGGATCATCCCGGTGAACCCGCACGCACAGTCGATCTTCGGCTGGCAGGCCTATCCGTCGCTGGCGCGGGTGCCGGGGCCGGTGGGGCTGGTGAACGTGTTCCGGCCGTCCGGGGATGCGGCGGACGTGGCACGTCAGGCCGTGTCGGTGGGCGCGACCGCGTTGTGGCTGCAGCTCGGAATTACCTCGGCGGAGGCCCGGGCCATCGCCGAGGCCGCGGGACTGCTGTACGTCGAGGACCGATGTCTCGCCATCGAACAGCGCCGCCTCGACCTGGAAGCACCGGCCCGCTGAGTTATCTGGCTACCGGGAAGACCAGGGACGCGAGCATGACGAACAGCGGGCGGCCCGGCGGCCGGGGTTGTTCGGACTTGCCGATGAACTCGAACACCGTCCCGTCGCGCAGCTCCGCCGGAGTACAGATCGACTGAGCGCGGAACATGATGGTCCAGCTCGGCTCGCTGACGCAGGCTCGCACGCCGATCCGGTCCGCGTAGACGATCACGCCCACGGCGTCGCCCCACCCCAGCGAGCTGACGTCGAGCACGATCGGGCGGCCTCGGCTGGCCGCCGCTAGCACGGCGACGTCGTGCGGTATCGCCGGGTCTCCGAAGTACTGGCCCGGCCCGTACGGCTCCGAGCGCAGCGGGACCACACCCGCGGCGACGGCGGCGGCCACGGTCATGGCGGCGAGCACGGGAATCACGACTCGTGCCCCCACGCGCTGGATCTGTTCGACCGCGCCAGCGGCTCCCACGAGCAGCACCAGCAACGGGACCGACCAGTAGAAGTAGCCCTCGTACGCGGTGTAAATCTCGTCTATGCCGCGCCACGCGTAGTACAGGAACAGCACCGTCATCAGCGCGCCCATGGCCAGCGACCAGAGCAGGAAGCGACGCTGCTCCTGATCGCGGCATCTCATGGCGAGCCAGCAGGCCAGCACGGTCACCAGGAAGCCACCGACGGCGGCGACCACCACTTCTGGCGGGTGCTCGCCGCGGGCTGGCTCTCCCGGCCACCAGAACTGCAGCGTGTAGTCAACCGCCACGGCCACCGTGTGATGCAGGGTCTGGCCCGCCCGCGTGCCGTAGCTAAAGTACTTCGGCAGCTCGCCCGGCCAGTTGATGATCGTATTGATCACGATGGGCAGCGCGAACACGACCACGATCGCCAGGCCAGCCAGCCAGGACCGTCGATCCTCGCGGAACGCCACCCACGGATCTCGCCAGTGCGGGGCGAGCAGCCCGGCCAGCGCCGTCACCGTCACGATGGGCGCGAAGAACAGGAATTCCGCCTGCCCGTGGATGCACAGCCCAGCGGCGAGGCACAACAATGGCACCAATGTCGTCCGGCCCGCCGCCACCGCCGCCGCGCTGACCAAGAGCAGCAGGGCCGGGCAGAAATAGACGTACGGCATCCAGTTGGAGTTGACGGTGAGCGGATGCAGAACCGTGAACGCGAGCACGGTACCGAGGCCGGCGACCGCCACGGCCGTTCCGCCGTAGCGGGCGAACACCGAGATGACGGTGGCCAGCAGCGCCGCGTTCAGCAGCAGGATGGCGAGAAGCTGCCCATTCCAGGGAGTGGGGACCACATGCGTGACGTCGTGAAACAGCCATTCGCCCCAGGCCTCTATGTACAGGAACGCTGGACCGGGGTGGTAAAAGCCGAGCCGGGAATAGTTGCCGGTGAGCAACTGGAAATGCTTGGCTTGAAGTACCGCGATCGTGTCCGCGCCGAAGTCTGAGTCTTCGTAGATTCTCGTAGTGAACAGGTAGGCGTTGTGGGCCACCAGCACGGCGCCGATGGCCACGAAGCTGGCCAGCCAGGTCAGGCCGCGTGGCGGCCTGCTGGGGACTTGGCGCGCGCGGCGCAGACGCTCGGCCAGTTGAGCTCGTTCTATTACGGGCATCCGGGGAGCCTCCGCTGATGGTCCGATCCCGGACGCATATTAGCGGAGCCATTCGCTGCCCACGACGATTCGGCTAGCCTCCGGCGGCGATGGCGAAGATGTGCATGTCGAAGTTCTCCGGCAGGGTGACCGACGCGACCGTCTTGCCCGCGTCCAGCGGCAGCACGGCCGAATAGACCGAGACCTGGTGCGCGCCAAGCGTGGAGCCGAGCGCCGGGTTCCACGGAATGGTCGCCACGACCGTGCCGCCAGCAGCCGCGCTATCGGCGTACCAGTCGGCCAGCGCCAGCGTCGCCGTCGAGGACGTGCCGTCGGTGTAGTTGATCGTCACCGTGCCGGTCTGCGTGCCGTCCGCGCCCGCACCGAGGAAACCGAGTGACGGGCCGGAACCGGATACCGCGATCGTCTGGCCGGAGGCCCGCACGTTGTCGAACGAACCCGGCGCATAGGACGGCCAGGTGAACGACACGCCCTGCGCGGTCACCGTGGCCCCGGGGGCCAGACCGGCGGCGGGCAGCGCGTCGGAGTCGTAGCTGTAGCCGCCACCGTCGTAGTTGCCGTCCAGCGGCGACGCCGACGGGGCGAGGCCGGTGTCGTCGTCCGCGGCCACGACCGACGGGTAGGTGGCCGGTGACGGCACGCCGACGTCGAACAAGTGCATCAGCGGGTTGTCGGGCAGCGTGACCGACGCGATCGTCTTGCTAGCGTCGGCCGGCAGCTGCGCGTAGTAGACCGCGACCGTCTGCGGTCCGAACGAGCTCGTCTCCGACGCGGGCACGTTCCAGGGCGCCGACGCGGCGATCACCGTGCCCGGCACCGCCGAGTCCGCGTACCAGTCCGCGAGCGACAGCGTCGCCGTCGACGAGGTGCCGTCGGTGTAGTTGATCGTCACCGTGCCGCTCTGGGTGCCGAACGACCCGGCGCCCAGGAACCCGAGCTCGCCGCCCTGCTGGTTCAGGTCGACCACCTGACCCTGGGCGGTGATCTCATCCGGCGCACCGGAAGCGACGTTCGGAAGGGTCAGTTCCTCCCCCGACGCCGCGACCGTGTCACCCGGCGCGAACCCGTCGGCGTCAAGCTGTTGTTGCTGGTAGCTGAAGCCGCCGCCGTCGAAGTTCCCTTCCGCGATGTCGGTCGTCGGGGCCACGCCGACCGAGTCGAACGCCGACTGCGCGGAGGCAAAGGCGATCGAGGTCGTACCACTGCCCATCGTGGTATCTCGGGTGCCGCCCGCGGCGTACCTTGCCGTCCCGGTGAAGGTGTACGAGCCCGGCGAGGCGGAGGACGGCACCGCGACGTCGAAGACCCTGGTTACCGTGGCCCCGGCGGGCACCGCGCCGAGGGACACCTCCGGCTGGCGCACGGTCAGCAGCCGCGCGGCGGAGGCCGCCGGGATCGGCGCCCCGCCAGTGGAGACGGCGAGACCGAGGGTGACACCACCGTCCGTTATGGTCGAATTGTTGGTGAATGTGACCTTGATTGGGTTGGTGCCGGCCGGCAGGACCGATGGGGTGGCGACCGTCACCGACTGCGGGCCGGCGCTGGCGCCGATCCGCAGCGATCCCTGCAGCGGCAGGTTGGCCACCGCCGAGGAGTCGCCGGCGTACACCGTGAACGCGCCGGGCGGCACGACGTACGCGTTGGCCGAGTCACTCCAGTACGACAGCGACCTGGCGTCGATCGTGAAGTGCACCTGCGCCGACTGGCCCGGGTCGAGGGAAACCCGCTGATAGCCCGCGAGCTGTCGCGGCGGCTCGCCGGCCGATGACGGGTCTCCGACATAGACCTGGGCGACGTCGGCGCCCGCGACCTTCCCCGTGTTGGTGGCCCTCGCGGTCACCTCGGCGAGCGGCTGGTCCTGGTTGCCGTCGGCGGTGGCCGCCAGCGGTGTCACCCGCAGGCCGGAGTACTTGAAGCTGGTGTACGACAGCCCGTACCCGAACGGGAACAGGGGTGTCACATTGTTGGCGTCGTACCAGCGGTAGCCGACGTCGATGCCCTCGGAGTAGTCCACCTGGCCGTCGACTCCGGGGAACTGCTGCGGCGTCGAGACCGGCGTTTCCGACGCGCTCGCCGGGAACGTCACCGGCAGGTGTCCCGACGGGTCCGCCTGGCCGAACAGCACCTGCGCGATCGCCGTCCCGTCGTCCTGGCCGGGGTACCACGCCTCGACCAGCCCGGCGATCTGGCTGAGCCACGGCATAAGGACCGGCGCGCCGGTGTTCAGCACGACGACCGTGTGCGGGTTCGCGGCGGCGACCGCCTCGATCAGCTGGTTCTGGTTGCCCGGCAGTTCCAGGCTGGTCCGGTCGGCGCCCTCGGTCTCAACGTCGTTGACGAAGACGACGGCCTGCTGCGCACCGGCCGCCGCGGCCGCCGCCGTGGTGACGTCGCTGCCGTCGTTATAGGTGACGGTGGTGCCGCTGCCGACCTCGTTCTGGATGCCCTGCAGCGGCGTGACCACCTGGGACGCCACGACGCTAGCGCTGCCGCCGCCGTCAGTCATCGGGCTGGTGGACGCGTCGGCCCCGATCACCGCGATACTGGCCGCGCTGGTGCTGTAGGGCAGGACGCTGGCGTCGTTTTTCAGGAGGGTGGTGCCCGCCTCGGCGATCGCCAGACCCGTGTCCTGGTCGGCGGCGTTGGTCACGGTGGCCGACAGGTTGCCGGTCGGGTAGTCGGTGAACAGCTTGAACCGGTACATCTCGGTCAGGATCCGCACGACGGCGTCCTTGATGGTGGACTGGCTGACCTGGCCGTCCTCCACCGCCTGCTGCAGCGCGGCCCCGAAGTACGTCGACTCCGGCTGCTCCTGGTCCAGCCCGGCGTTGACTGACGCGACGGTCGAGTGGGTGGCGCCATAGTCGGAGCCGACGTAGCCCTGGTAGCCGAACTGCCCGTCCAGCACGTCGTGCAGCAGGTAGGAGTTCTGGCAGGCGTACTGGCTGTTGATCGTCGAGTACGCGCACATGATCGCGGCCGGGTTGGACTTCTCGATGACTGTCTGCCAAGCCGTCGTGTAGATCTCCTGGATGGCCTGCTCGGAGACGATCGCGTCGTCTTCGGGGGTGTTGCGGTTGGTCTCCTGGTTGTAGACGGCGAAGTGCTTGACCTCGGCCATCTCACCCTGGCTCTGGATGCCGTTGACCTCGGCGGCGGCGAGGTCGCCGTCCAGGTACGGGTCCTCGGTGAACGCCTCGAACGAGCGGCCCCACTCCGGCACCCGATCAATGTTGATCGTCGGGCCGTAGTCCTCCTCGACGCCCTTGTCGCGCTGCTCGGTGCCGATCACCTTGCCGTAGCAGCTGGCGAGGCTGTCGTCCCAGGTGGCGGCCAGGTCAACCGGGGCGGGCAGCTGGGTCACGCCGGTTACCCCATCGCCGACGCCCGCGGGGCCATCCTGCTGGTTGACGGCGGGGATGCCCAGGCTCGGGATCGCCGCGGTCGCGCCGACCGTGCCGTCCGGGGTGGCTTCGGGTGACACGCCGTGCATCAGCGTGAGGTCCTGGCTCAGCGTCATCCGGTTGGCCATGGCCTCGGCCTGCTGCTGGGCCTGCTTCATGGGCTCCAGCTGGAAGCTATTCGTGCCGACCGACTGGCAGTCGCTGCCGTCTTCGTCGGCTGCCGCTTGCCGGGCCGCCGCGGTTTCCGCCTTGGCCGCGGAACTGGGCGCCTTGGAACTGTGCACCGGGGAACTGGCAGCGGCGGGGACGACCCCAGCCGCCGATACCGCCCAGCACGTAACGAGCAGCGCACCAGCCAACCGCATCCGCTTCATCGCGACTCCCCACACATGGTCGGCCAAGGTCCCACCCGGATGCTAGGCGCGTAACACCGCCGTCACCAGGGCCCGCGGTCGTTAAAAAACCATAAAAGTCGCCGAACGGCGACATGAGTGAGCCGCCAGCGTGTCGAGCCGACCGCCCCGGCCGTCCAGGGGGCCGCCGCGGTCATCGATCCGTCATCCGAGTCTGCGCTGAACTGCCTCCAGGACGCCGGGCAGCAGGACGGGAAGCAGCCTGAACCAGGCGTCGAGGTCGCGCTCATCGCGGTGCCGGAACCAGACGTCATGCGCGGGACTGTAGGCCGCTGTTACCTGTTTCCCCTGCGCCAGATACCGGTCCCGCGCCGGATCGTCGAGCGTGCGCAGCACCCGGGCCGGCGCGGGCGGGAGCCTCCTGATGACTGAGTTCTGCACGGCCCTGACCTGCTCACGTCCCTCGTCGTCCAGGAGCTGGCAAAACCGGAAACCCGACCCGAGCACGCCGGCCCGAGGCTCGGCACCGCGCCGGAATTCGATGATGAACCTCGACCCGTACCAGCCATGCACATCGGGATTGCGTGTCGGCTGAACCCAGGCGACAACGAACTCCTGGTCCGCCGTCCGGTGCCAGGTCGCGGCGGGCGACGCCACGCGGCGCTCAAAGCCCTGAGCGGCAAACCCCGGCCCCAGCGCGGCCACCGCCATCCGGTGAACCATCCGAGCAGGTACCACGCCTTCCACCACCCCCACGATATAGTCCTGGCCGATCGCGAGAGGATGTCAGCATGCGTCCTTTCCGCTTCCTCGCGACGACCGACGGGAACCCCAGCTTCGCTGAGCTGGCCGCCCTGGCCCGTAAGGCCGAGGCCGTCGGCTGCTCCACGTTCGTGCTGCCCGACCATCTCATCGGACAGTACGCTCCGCTGCCGGTGCTGGCCATGGTCGCGGCGGCGACCGAGCGGCTGCGGGTGGGCACCTTCGTGCTTAACGTCTCCCTGCGCCACCCGGCCGTGCTGGCCCAGGACCTCGCCACGCTCGACGTGCTGTCCGGCGGCCGCCTGGAGATCGGCGTGGGCGCCGGCTGGAACAAACCCGAGCACGACGCTATCGGCATCCCCTTCGAACCCATCGGTGTCCGGATCGCCCGCCTGACCGAGGCGATCGCGGTCCTGAAGGGCTGTTTCGCCGAAGAACCATTCTCCTTCGCTGGCGCGCACTACACAATCTCCGACCATAACGGCGTGCCCAAGCCCACCCAGCGTCCGCACCCGCCGATCTTCCTGGGCGGCGGCGGTCAGCGGCTGCTGACCCTGGCCGGCCGCGAAGCCCAGATCATCGGCCTAGCGCCGCGGATAGTGCAGGGCAGCCCGCCCCGCCTCGATGCCCGGAGCCTGACGGCCGCGGCGACCGAGGAGAAGATCGGCTGGGTCCGCGCGGCCGCCGGCGACCGCTTCGGCGAACTGGAGCTGAACACCTACCCCAGCGGCGGGCCGACGCTCATCACTAGCGACCCGCGGGCCGAGGCGCGCCGCCGCGCCGACCGCATCCGTGAGCTGACCGGCGTCGAGCTGACCGTCGAGGAGATACTGGACTCCCCCCATGTGTTCATCGGCAGCACCAAAGACCTGGTTCGCAAGTTCACGGACCTGCGCGAACGCTTCGGCATCAGCTCGTTCCTCGTCGACAACCTGGACGCGCTGGCGCCCGTAGTGGAGGAGCTCGCCGGGCGGTGAAGCCCGCGTCTCAATGGTTCAGCTGGTGAGCTGTCCGGGGGGCGCTGACCGCGCCGCCGGGCTCGGGTGACCGGCGGCGGCCGCGGCCCGGAAGGATGGTGCCGGCGGCGGTAGCCGCGAGGGCGAGGCCCGCCGCGACGACGAAGGACGTGGTGAACCCATGGCTGAAGACCGCGGGGCTGGCGTAGCCTCCGGTCGCCGCGAACGCGGCGCCGAGTACCGCGACACCGAACGCGCCGCCGAGCTGGCGCATCGTGGTGAACGCGGCGGACGCCGTGCCGATATCGGCGGGCGGCACGGTGCTGGTGACCGACCTGGTGACGGCCGGGATGGCTAGCGCGAACCCGGTTCCCATGACGACCATCGGCGTGACCAGGGCGAGGTAGCCGGTACCAGGACCCGCTACTAGAGCGATCCAGGCCACCCCAGCGGCCTGCAGCAGGGAACCGGTCACGACCAGGACGCGTACCCCGACCCTGTCGGCCAGCGCGCCGGCCCGCGGGCCGATAAGGAACGGCGCGATCCCCCAGGGAAGCAGCCGCAGTCCTGAGCCGAGCGGATCCTGCCCCGCCACCACCTGCTGATATTGAGGCATCAAGAATATCACCCCGGACAGCGACGCGTTGATCAGGAAGACAGCGGCGTTGCCCGCCGAAAACGCCGGCGAGCGGAACAGCCGGGCGGGAAGCATCGGATGCGCGGCCCGGCGTTCCCACCCGGCGAACGCGGCCGCTGCCGCCGCCCCGCCGGCCAGGGTTCCGATCACCTCGGGGCTACCCCAGCCCGCCGTGTTTCCCCGGACCAGCCCCCACACCAGGCCCAGCGCCGCAACGGTGACCAGCATCAGTCCCGGTAGATCCAACGGGTTTCCCGGACCAGCCAGCCCGGGCCCGCCGGCCTCGCTGATCCGGCGCAGCACCAGCGGGACGGCCGCGAGCGCGATCGGCACGTTGAGCCAGAAGATCCACTGCCAGCCGAGGCCCTGGGTAACCGCCCCGCCGAGGACCGGCCCGGCCACCGCGGCCAGCGCGGTCACGCCGCCGTAGATCCCGATCGCCCAGCCGCGCCGCGCGGGCGGGAACGCGCCGTTCAGCAACGCCAGCGCCATCGGCATGATGGTCGCCGCGCCCGCGCCCTGTACAGCGCGCGCGGCGATCAGCGCGGCGGCGTCCGGGGCTAGGGCGCATCCCGCCGAGGACACCGCGAACATCATGAGCCCAGCCGCGAAAACCCGGCGGCGGCCGAGCCGGTCACCAAGCGCCGCCGCGGTCATCAGCAGCACCGCGAAGCTGAGCGTGTAGGCGTTGACCGTCCACTCCAGGTCCGCCAGCGACGCGCCCAGATGCCGCCGGATCGCGGTCAGCGCGGTAGCCACGACCATCACGTCGAGGATCACGATGAACGACGCCAGCGACGCCAGCCCCAGCACCCAGCGCTGCTCCCGGGTCACCCCGGCCACCTGGCCACCCGCTGCTACCTGCTCCTGAGTCACGTGTCTTCTCCCTACACTCGTCTTCGGCTTTCGCTGTGTTGAGACACTGCGCTCGCCGGAAACTGGCCGGCCGCGGAGCGGCCAGTTTCCGGACCAGACGGGGTCAGTACTTGTGAAAGACCATCGACCGGGAGGCGCCATGCGAGAAACCGATGATCAGGCTGGGCAGCTGCTGGCCCTGGCCCGCTCGGGTGACGGGGACGCGTTCGCCGAACTCGCCGGGCCATTCCGGCACGAACTCCAGGTGCACTGCTACCGGATCCTTGGCTCGGCCGCCGACGCCGAAGACATGCTGCAGGAGACGATGATGGCTGCCTGGCGCGGACTCCAGCGGTTCGAGGAACGGTCATCACTGCGCACCTGGCTGCATACGATCGCCACCAACAAGTGCCTGAACCATCTGCGCGCGGGCCGGAGCGGGCCGCTGCCCGCGACCGCGGTGCCGCTGCCCGAACCCACCCGCAGCGGCGAGCCGCTATGGCTGGAGCCTTACCCCGACGCGTTGCTCGGCGACCTGCCGGATAGCAACCCGGGACCCGACGCGCGCTATGAGACCCGGGAATCGGTGTCGCTGGCCTTCGTCACCGCCCTGCAGCACCTCCCGCCCCGCCAGCGCGCCGCCCTTGTACTCCGCGACGTGCTTGGATACCGCGCTCCTGAGACGGCGGCCATCCTCGGCTGCACCGTGGACGCCGCGAACAACCTGCTCAAGCGAGCCCGGGCCACGATGACCAGCCATTTGCCGCCAGGCGGACGCGACCAGGCCCCGCTGCCCGGCTCCGCCCGCGAACAGCAGATCACTGCCCGGTTCGCCGACGCGCTCGAACGCGGCGACATCCCGGCAATCGTCGCCCTGCTCACCGATGACGCCTGGCTCACGATGCCACCGCTGCCGTTTGAATACCAGGGCCGGGACACGATCGGAAACTTCCTGTACACCGTCTCGTTCCGCCGCGGAGACCGGCGATTGCGCCTCATCCCCACCCGGGCTAACGGCCAGCCGGCCTTCGGCCTATACGTGCGCGACCCCTACACGCCAGTCAGCCACGCGCACGGACTGATCGTCATCACTCTCGCCGAAGACCGCATCCGCGCCATGACTGGCTTCATCGACAACAGCGTGCTAGCCAGGTTCGGACTCCCCCGAACCCTCCCGGACTAGGGTTCCTCGGTCTCTTTAGACAGGGCTCGGCTCTTCTGGAGCGAGAGTGCCGAGGCAGCCGGTCCGCTCGTCCCGGCCCCGGCCGCTTTGGTTACAGGGCAGCTTTGGTTACAGGGCAGCGGCGTAGATGCTGGCTGGCCGCCCCGACCGCCAGATGATGTCACGCTCGTGGGACAGTCCGGCCTTCTCGGCCACGCGCCGGGACGGCGCATTGTCTGGATACGGCAGCGCGATGAGCCGGCGGACACCGAGCACGTCCCGGGCATAGTCGCGGCAGGCAGTCGCCGCCTCGGTGGCGTAACCGCTTCCCTGTAGCCGCGGTCGGACCATGTAACCGACCTCTACGTCGGTCACTCCCTGCACCTCCTGCGGCGTCAGCCCGCACTGGCCCGCGAACTCCCCCGTCGCTCTAAGCGACAGCAGCCAGAGCCCGAACCCGTGCTGCCGGTACAAGCCCAGGTTCCAGTCGATCCAAGCCAGCGACTCAGCTCGGTCCTTCGGCCGCGGGTAGTACCGCATCACCTCCGGGTCGCCGAGCAGCGCGGCCATGTCATCGAGATGATCTGCCGCCATCGGCCGGAACACCAGCCGTCGCGTGGAATCTGGAACGCCCATGGCGGCATCTTGCCAGGACGCTCGGCAGCACGCCTTCCAATTTTCGCTGGCTGCCTCGCCAGGCCCCCAGCATCATGCCCCGCGGGCGGATTTACCGCGGTCGCGAGCGCGGCAAGCCAGTTGGTGGCGGCACTAGGAAACTCCGGCATTCCATCAAGTATCCAACGTTGAGACCTTGACCGGGTACCCGCACGGTTACATACTTTTCACTGCTTGTTAACGCTAACAACCCGTCGGCAGTAGTTGCCGATCAGGCCGTAGTCCACCCGCTGTTAGCGCTAACAATGCGCAAGGCGGCGCCCGGCCTGGCATCCGCGGCGTCACGCTCCATCAGCCGGCTCGGAGATGAGTTCCCATGCCCCAGATGAGGCACCTCAGCCTAAGAAGAACATTGTGCTGCGTGACCGCCGCACTAGCGCTCCTCCTTGGCACGTTCATCGGCGTGTTCGGCACGACCGGGACGGCGCAGGCCGCCTCACCGGCGGCCCTGCCCTGCGACATCTACGCCGCGGGGGGCACCCCTTGCGCGGCCGCGTACAGCACAGTGCGCGCCCTGTACCGCGACTACCGCGGCCCGCTCTACCAGGTAACACGTGCGTCGGATGAAGCGACGGCCGACATCGGCGTGCTGAAACCGGGTGGCTACGCCAACGCCGCCGCCCAGAACAGGTTCTGCGCGGGTACGGTCTGCACCATCACGAGGATTTTTGACCAGAGCCCCAACCGCAATGATCTCGGCATCGAACCGATCGGCGGGAACGGCTCGCCTGACGTGGGGGCGATCGCCAACGCGTTGCCAGTTACGGTCGACGGCCACTCGGTCTACGGAGTCTCGGTGCAAGCCGGAGTGGGCTACCGCAACGACGTCACGCGGGGCGTGCCGACCGGCAGCCAGGCACAGGGCGCTTACATGGTGACCAGCGGTACGCACGTGGACGACTTGTGCTGCTTCGACTTCGGCAACGCCGAGACGTCCAACACCGATAACGGCAACGGCCACATGGACTCGATCAACTTCGGCACCGAGTGCTGGTTCTCGCCGTGCCACGGGTCCGGACCCTGGGTCCAGGCAGACCTGGAAAACGGGCTCTTCTCGGGCGGCAACGGCTCTGACACCGGCAACGAGGGCAACTCCAGCACGTTCGTGACCGCGATATTGAAGAACAACGGCACAACGACCTACGCGATCAAGGACGGCAACGCACAGTCAGGCGGCCTGAATACCGAGTACAGCGGCCCGCTTCCGGATATCGGCGGTTACACCCCGATGCATCAGGAGGGCTCCGTCCTGCTGGGTACCGGCGGCGACGACAGCAACGGATCCGACGGTTCCTTCTTCGAGGGCGTCATCACCTCCGGCTATCCCTCCGCCGCGACCGATGACGCCATCCAGGCCAACATCGTCTCGGCCGGCTATCAGCAGGTCAGCAGCGGCTTCCCGGTCCCCGGCACCGACTACACCATCACCAACGTCAACAGCGACAAGCTCGTGACTCCGGCGAACTGCGCCACCGCCGACGGCACCGACATCCAGCTTTGGACGGCGCTCGACAGCACCTGTCAGCAATGGACGTTCACCAGTGCTGGCAACGGCCACTACATCATCACCAACGTCAACAGCGGCAAGGTCCTCGATTCGGTGGACTGCGGGGCCTTCGACGGCACCCTCACCGACCTGTGGTCCTCGCTTGGCAACCTCTGCCAGGAATGGGACGTCACCCAGGTGGGCAGCCACTACACCATTAGCAACGTCGCCAACGGCATGGTCCTGGACGTGGATGACTGCGGCACCGCCGACGGTACGACAGTTCGCCAGTGGGCCCAGCTCGACAACCTCTGCCAGCAATACGACATCACCCCCTGACAGGGCACACTGGCGGGCAGCGGATCGGCGAGATCAATGTTGATCCGGATTGCGTGGAGGCGGTGAGCTCGGCCGCCTCCGCGTCGCTCAGATCAGGTACTTGCCTGGCCGGGTGGTGCGGGTTCGGCCAGCGGGTCCTGTCCAGTTGAAGACTCCAGGCTCCGGCTGGCTGAGGTTCCAGCCTTTCTCCTGCTTATTCCGGTGGTGGTAGCGGCACGGAGCTCCAAGGTTCTCCTCGCACGTAGGTCCCTCGGGCCACGGGATCGTGTGGTCGGCGTCTCCATCGGCGGCGGAACGGTTGCAGCACGGCGCGATGCAGGTGGCTCTGCGGGCTTTGACGAGGTGCTTGAGTTTGCGCGGCACCTCGTATTTGTCGGTGTAGTGGGTGTGGTCGCAGGTCTTGCGGGCGATCGGGGCGAGCTTCACCCGCAGGCTGGCCAGGAACTCTTCGGCTGCCCGCTGGTCTTGCTCGGTCCCCGGCCCGGTTGTCCCGTCCGGGGCTGCTTCCGGCCCGTCGCGGTCGCCTCCCCCGGTCCGGTACATGTTCGGGTTCCACCGGTGCTGGCCTGGCGCGCACCCGTGTGCCACTGCCTCCTTGGTCACCGGGTCGATCACCGTCACGCACCACCGGGTCTTCGGATGGGCGGAGGCGCTTTGCAGCAGGTCGGTAAGCGTTTCCGGATCCACCGGCCCGTAGCCGGGGATCTCACCGGGGGCACTGGACCAGCCGAACGCGGTCCCCACCGGGACCAGCAGGTTGATCACGGCCTCGAAGGGGGCGTCCTGCCCGCCGAGCTTCCCGCTCCCGCCGCCTGAGCCCCGCGGCCCCTTCGGGCCTTCCGGCTCCCGCCCGATACCGCCGTCCCCGCCATCCTGGTCGTCGCCGGCGCGGTTCTCGGCCTCGTCCGGTTCGCTCCAGGGCCAGTCCGATCCATCGTCGGCCGCTCCCGGCTTCGGGACGGCCCACTCGCCGGGGTCTTCGGTGATCTCCGGCAGAAGGGCCAGCGGGTCGTTTCCGCTCGTGAGTGCCAGGTACACCGCCACCCGCAGCTGCTGCAGCGTCCCGCCTGCCCCCGCCGCCTTCAGTGCCCGGGCGCGGGAGTCGATGTGCTGCCAGGACCGCAGCACCGCCTGGGTGGGCAGGTCCCGGCCGCACAAGGCGGCGGTCCCGGACATCTCCTGGAACTTCTCCACCCGGGCCTTCTTGGCGGCTTCCTTGCGGCGGTCCTTGGCCGCTTCGGGGTCGATCATCAGGATCAGCCGGGCGGCCATCGCCCGCAGCTGACCGGGAGTCAGCTCAGGTGCGGCGGAGGCGAGGATCTCATCGGCCTCGGCGGCGCTCTCGTCCGCCAGGCACATCGTGGCGTCGGTGATGATCTTCATCTGGTAGTCGATGATCAGCCCATCCCACAGCGCCCGGCTGCACTTCGGCAGCCGCCGCTCGGCATCCTCGCACCGAGTCATCCGGTCCTCAGCCTGGTTGCTGTTGACCACCAGCTCCGGGGCCAGGTCATCCTGGGCGAACAGCGTGTACCCGGCCTTGCCCGCCCTGTTCGGGTCGGACTCGCGCTGGCGCCTCGCGTACTCGGCGATCGCCTTCTGCTGGATCGCCGCCGCCCGCCCGGCCAGCGCCCGGGACCTGCCCACCAGCCCCAGCAGCGCGTTGTCTGACAGCCCGGCCAGCTGCTCACAGGCGGTCTCGGCCATCGCCGCCAGCACCGCACCTGGCGCCAGGCTGTCCAGCGGCCCGCCCTGCGCGAAGCTCCCCGGGTCCACCACCGCCGGGTCATCCGTCTGCGCGAGGGAGAACACGCACTCCTGACGGGCCCCCGGCTCGGTGACCTCACCCGCCTCCACCGCGGCAGCGAACCGGTCCGCGTACTCCGCTAGGTCAAAGTCATCGATGACGCTCATCCGGTTCACCTCCCGCAGCTATCGGATTTTTATTCGATAGCTCTATCGTAGCACATTCAGCAGCGTGTAGCACATAGCTGAACCGCCGGCCGTGGTTCGCGCATCCCAGATCGCTAGTTGGCCTCTGGGATCGATATCCGCTCCCCTGACTCCAGGGCTGAAGCCCCGATGATGCGTGACCTACGCCACGCTAAGCGCCCCCGTTTGCGCGCGGGTTGCACGTGGATTGAACACCCCGGGGTGAGAGTGAAACCCTAATCCACCGGGGGCAGCCCCGAGCCAGTCGCCACTTAGCAGTCGGCCGCCGCTATGCGGTCATGGCGGGGAAAGGAGTGCCGAAGGCGGCTGCCACGTGTGTCATTGCCGTGGTAGCGCTGGCCGGGGTTTGCGCGTAGCCGGACGGCATCTCGCAAACGGAGATAAACGCATGATTCACCTCAAAACCAAGGCCGCCAGACTCGCTGCGGTCGTCGGCTTCGCGGTCACGCTTGGCCTCAGCACCCTCGCGCTCGCCGTTCCCGCCCACGCGGGAACCGTCCCGTCTGGCACGGCCACCCGGTCGCACGCGATCGCCCCCTTCGAGCATCTGCTGGGCGGCTTCGAGGCCGTCCCGATCACAGGAGACCCCGGCCAGTTCACGATCCAGAACTACGCCGCTCCCCACGACTGTCTAGGGATCCAAGGCGGGAGTACGACCCCCGGCGCCGATGCCGTGCTGTGGAACTGCAACGGCCACCCGGACCAGGAATGGGGACCTGGTCCCTATACGGACGACGGCTACTTCGATCTCGAAAACGATGATTTCATGTGTCTCGGGGTAGGGGGTGGTTCCACCAAGGAGGGCACGAGCCTCGTTATCTGGAACTGCCTCGACAGCAGCCACCCCGACCAGTTCTGGGACGTCGGTACGCTCTATCCTCCCAGCGGTACCGTCTGCGATGGGCTGAATGTCTGGCAGAACCTCAAGTCCAAGTACGTGATAGGTACCAAAGGCGGCAGCCTGGCTGAGGGTACTGACATCGTCCAGTGGAATTACCAAAACTCGTGCAATAACCAGATTTGGTTCTAGCCGAGTGTGAACGTGCGTATGGCGGCGTCCGGCTCTCTCCGGACGCCGCCCCCACCTGGACTGATCGCTGCCAGAGCGGGTTCTGCGGGTACTGGTGGTGCTCATGAGGACGGCAAACGCGCCGGTCTGAGTGCACCGTTTCTGGTCAGTGCTGCACTACCCACACTCTTATATGCACAGTGTCACACCAACCAGAATCCGCCCGCTTACCCGGAAGAGGACCCACCGGCATCGGGCTCGGGCTCTGCTTCCAGCAGTTCGGCCAGGACCGCCGCCTGCGAGTGCTGCACATCCTTGGTCGCGGTCAGCAGCGTCAGCGGTCCCTCGGACGCCAGCGCGCGTAGCTTGCCTAGTTCCCGCTGAGCCGGGGAGCTGGTCAGCTCGGCGATGTAGCGCCGCCGGAACTCGTCGAACTTCGCCGGGTCGTGTCCATACCAAGTCCGCAGTTCGGCGGACGGAGCGATGTCGCGTGGCCAATCGTCCAGGGCCACCGCGTCCTTGCGCAGTCCGCGTGGCCACAACCGGTCCACCAGGATCCGCGCACCATCGGCGGACTCCGGATCCTCGTAGACTCGCCGAACGCGGACACCGAGTCTCACATGGGGTTCCTTCCCAGTCAGCGCGTCATAATGTCGTCGTGAGCCAGCGAGACGATCCAGGCTACCTACGCGACGTCCAGTACCGCACGGATGCCAACCTAGCGGCCCGCCAGTCGATCTATGCCTACCAGCGCCCGGCGATCGACCTGCCCGCCCGGGTCCTCGACCTCGCGGACATCGGACCGGACTCGACGGTCATCGACGTCGGCTGCGGAAACGGCGCCTACCTGGCGGAACTGGCCCGCCGCGATCGCCGCAGCCGGTCACTGGGTGTCGACATGTCGATGGGGATGCTCGTGGCCGCTAGGTCCCGGGCACCGCTGGCCACGCTGCTGGCGGGCGACGCCGCCGCGGTGCCGCTGGCTGATGAAACCGTCGACCTGGCGATGGCCAATCACATGCTGTACCACGTTCCGGAACCGGAGGCGGCGATCGCGGAACTGCGCCGGATCACCCGACGGGGTGGCCGGGTCATCGTCACCCTCAACGGCGCGGACCACCTCCGCGAGCTGAACGCGATCGTCGCTGACGCGTACCTTGCGGCCGGCCTCAGCTCGCCTGCGCTTGAGCAGATCCGGCTCGATGACGCCGAGCCGATGCTCCGCCGGGTCTTCCCCTCGGTGACCAGGCACGAGTTCACCAGCACCCTGTATGTCCCCGGCCCCGAGCCGGTCCTGGACTACGTCCGGAGCATGATCGCCGCGGATCGCGCCTTCGACCTTGCCGCCGCGGTCGTCGACCGGCTGCCGGACGACTTCACGATCACCACGAACACCGGGGTGCTGGTCGGCAATCGCTGATGCCGGAGCAACCAGCAAAGCCTGCCTCGTCCGGGGGACGGTCGCGGTGGCGTGAAAGTGGCGGGGGCTGCGGGCCCGGATCCGATGCCGCGCCCGCGGGCCACGGCGCACTGCTGATGGTCGTGGTGCTAATGGTTCAGGTGCTGCTGGTGTGATCTTCTGGCTGGTGCCCCGTTGCTGGTGAGTGCTGCACTACCCAGGCTCTTTTCTTGGTAGTGCAGCACCCACCAGGAACGCTCCGCTGCCGCACGCCGGCTGAGGGAGGAACTTCCCGGCCAGAGTGCGGGTAACGCCGCATCGACCGGGGACGGGAGGCGGGCCGACCGGGGACGGGAGGCGGCCCGGCGGCGAGGATACCGAGGTCCCAGCATGAGGTCATCGCGCCGACCGCCGCTCCCCTGGCCGTCACGTCGACCCGGTCCAGCGTCATCCGGGTGACCGCCGGATAGACGAGCCCGAGGCCCGCGCCGGTGACCGCTACCGACGCCAGCGCCGCGGGTTCCGATCCGGCCATCGCCAGGAGCGCCAGGCCAGCGGCCTCGACAACCAGCACGCAGCGCACCACCGTGCGACCGCCGTAACGGTCGACGAGCGGGCTGCCGACCGCCCTGGTCAGCAGGAACACCGCGGAGAAGGCCGCGAGTCCCGTCGTCTGGCCCCCGATGTGCTCACGTTCGAGAAACAGCACCAGCAGCGCGGCCAGCGTCCCGTACCCGTAGGACGACATCCCGATGGTCAGGCCGGGCGTGCCCGCGCCCTTGGGCAGCAGGTCGCGCGGAGCCGGCATCGTGAAGCGGCCGGCCGGAAAGGCGGGCGCCCGGGTGGTCGCGATGAGCACCAGGCCCACCAGCGGAAGACAGATGACCGCCAGCCAGACAACCGTCGATCCCCCAGCGGCCTGCAGGCCCGCGGCGAGCAGCGGCCCGCCGGAAAGGCCGCCCCACATGGACAGCCCGAACCATCCGGCGACCCGGCCGCTCCGTTCCTGCGGTACGCCGGTGAGCACCCACGGCAGCAGTCCGGAGAACAGCGCCGCCTCACCGAGGCCCATCACTATCCGCGCCGCGATCAGCGCGCCGATGTCCGGCGCGAGCAGGTGCCCGGCCCCGGCCGCGGAGGCCAGCAGGCAACCGCATAGCCCGGTGGCCCGCGATCGGCCAGCGTCACCGGCCCGCCCGGCGAACGGTCGCCCGGCGGCGGTGCCCGCGTACGCGATACCCACGGCCACCGCGATGAGCAGCGTCCCCGCGTGGAACTTGGATGAGAGGTAACCGGGCAGTTCCTGCAGCGTGGCGCCCATAGCGAGGTACCCGCACAACACGGCGAGCCACAGCCTGGCGACCGGCGTTGACTGCCTCATGTCAAGACAGTACAGTACTGTACTGTCCGATTTGTCAAGCCGGAGCGGATATGACCAGCCTCACTGACTCGCAACTCGCTACCCGGGCGAAGATCCTGGACGCCGCCGCCGAGCTATTCTACGCACGCGGGGTGCACGCGGTCGGGGTGAACGAGATCGCCGCCCGGGCACGCGCGTCCAAGCTGAGCATGTATCGCTACTTCCCCGCCAAGCAGGACCTGGTGGAGGGCATGCTCGCGGCGCACAGCGACCGGATCCACGGGTGGCTGGAGCGCGAGACGGCTGAGGCCGCGCCCGGACCCGATCGGGTGCTTTCCGTCTTCGACCTGCTGATCCGCTGGTTCGCCGAGCCCGGTTACCACGGCTGCGCGGTGGTGAACACCGTGACCGATACCCGCGCCGATCCCGCGGTGGCCGCGATCGCGCGCCGCCACCTCGCCCGGTACCGGGGGCTACTTGAGGCTCGCGCCACCGAGGCGGGCGCCACCGATCCCGCCGGTCTGGCCAGGCGGTTGCTGCTGCTCATCGAGGGCGCCAGCGTGGTGACGGCCATCGACTCCTCCCCCGAGGCGGGCGCCGACGCCCGGCTGGCCGCGGCCGATCTGCTCGCTCAGTCGCTTCATTGACGGGAACGTGGTTTCATCAGACCGTGGCGAGCGAATCTGATGATGCGCTCAGAGTCTCGGACTCCGAGCGCGACCTGGTACTGAAATCCCTCGGCGAACATGCCGCGGCCGGACGGCTGACGCTGGACGAACTCGAGGAGCGGGCCGGGAAGACGCTCGCCGCCAAGACGCGAGGCGAGCTCGCGGCGATCACCACCGACCTTCCGGATACAGCCGGCGCGGAGGTACAACCGTCGCGAGTCAGGAAACCGGTCCGCTGGATGGTCGCGATCCTGGGCGGGTCGCACCGGCGGGGACGGTTCCGCGCGGCCGAGCAGCTCAACTCGCTCTCGATCCTGGGCGGCGACGAGATCGACCTGCGCGACGCGGAGATCGAAGGGGGCGAGCTGAACCTCACGATGATCTCGTTCCTGGGCGGCAGCAACATCTATGTTCCGGACAGCGTTGAGGTCGAGACCGGTGGTGTCTCGATCCTGGGCGGCTGCGATGACCATGGCTCGGCGCGACCTCGGCCGGGTGCTCCGCTGATCAGGATCCGCATGTTCAACCTGCTCGGCGGCGTGAACATCTACCGGCTGCCGCCGGAGGCGCGCGGCCTGCCGCTGGCGAAGGCGCGCAGGCTCACCAGTTCCCGCGGGCAGGTCGACATCGAGGAGCTCGTCGGGCGGCACGTGGACCGGGCCCAGCGGCACATCGAACGGCGCATGCAGCACGCGCAGCGCCGCATCGAGCGGCATCAGCGCCACTGGGATTGAACATGTTCAAAAAGCTCCGCCAGGCTGATCTGGCCAGACTGAGGCGAGTGTTCGCCGCGACCAGTCATCGGGTAGCTCAGGCGTGGCGATGTAGCGCGCATAGAACGAGCCGAGGAGCATGTTGGTCAGGACGTCCGGGTCCGCCGATGACGGCAGCTCGCCAGCCCCGATGCCGTCCGTAAGCGCTTGGCGCAGCAAGGCACGGCGGGGTCCGGCCAGGCGGATACGGAAGATCTCCAACAGCTCGGGCTGGTGGCTCTCCTCAGCCAGCAGCGTCCCGAGGATCGCCATCGCGTCCTTCCTGAGCAGGTTGCGGTGAAAGTTCTCGAGGATCGCCAGCGCTTGCGCCCTCGGTGGTCCGGCCGGGGGCGTCAGGTCCGCGACCCGCAGCGATTTCACGACCGCCTCGGCGATGGCGGCTTTACCGCCGAACCTGCGCCGCACGCTGGGCACCGAAGTCCAGGCGATGACCGAGGCGACGAGCAGCTACCTGATCCCGGCCATCTTTGAGTTGCCAGGCCTCCTCGGCTACTACGTCGATGCCTCCCCCGACGGCGAGAAGGCCGGGGTCAGCTTCAAGCCGATCGTCAACTACCCGGTCTCCTGGGTCGTCTGAGGGCGGAGCCGCGAACTGGGTATATTTCGCGCCCGATTTCTAAGCCCAGGCACTAGGCTTTTGTGGTGATCCTGGCTGATAGATACCAACTCGCCCAGTCTGTCGGGCAGGGCGGCATGGGCTCAGTCTGGCGGGCGACCGATCTCGTGCTCGATCGCGAAGTCGCGATCAAGATGGTGTCCGACGAGGCATCCATGCGCCGGTTCCGGCGCGAGGCGGTCGTGCTCGCCCGGCTCACCCATCCGCAGGTAGCGCGGCTCTATGACTACTGCGAGAGCGGCGGCACCGCGTTCCTGGTGATGGAGTACCTGGCAGGCCCGTCGCTTGCCACCGTGCCACCACTGGCTCCCCCGCGGGCCGCGGAGGTCGTCGCGGAAACGGCCGAGGGGCTGCACGCGGTGCATCAGGCGGGCATCGTGCACCGGGACATCAAGCCAGCCAACATCATCATAACGACGCGGGGCGCTTGCCTCGTGGACTTCGGGCTCGCCACCGGGTCGGGCGATGACCGGGTCACCGAGACCGGCTCGATCGCCGGATCGGCGCCCTACCTGGCACCAGAACGCGCGGCCGGGTATCCGGCATCGGTCGCCTCCGACATCTACGCGCTCGGCATAGTGCTGTACGAGGTCCTGACCGGCCGGCCGCCGTTCGCGTCCGGCGACCCGATGCGGACGATCGACGCGCACCTGCACGCGCCGGTGCCGCCGCTGCCATGGCAAGTGCCGGAACCGCTTGCCCTCGCCTGCCTGAGCGCACTATCAAAGGACCCCAGGCAGCGGCCCGCGTCGGCGCTGGAGTTCGCGCGTCAGTTGCGGTCCGCCGCGCCGGTCAGCCAGACGGCCGTATACAACCAGACCGCCGTATACACACCGGACGCGTTCGGCGCGGCCAGCGGCGGCAGTGCCGGCGCGTACAACCTTAAGTCGCGGCGGTGGCCACTGGCGGCTGCCGCGGCGGCGGGCGCGGCGATCGCCATAGTGGCGGTCGCGGTGCTCTACCATCCGGGAAGCAGTTCGGTTACGAGCGGTGCCACGACCCAGCACACGGCGGCCAAGGACAGCACCCCCGCGGTGCGCTCATCCCAGACGGCGACCCCGGC
>JBEKHI010000080.1:0-23987 GCA_050012355.1 Streptosporangiaceae bacterium
CGCGTACGGTCGCGGGGTTGTCTCGTTCGCCAGCGGCGAGCAGGGCCAGCATCGCCCAGGCGGTCTGGGACGCGGTGGATTCTCCCTGGCCAGCCAGGCTGGGGTCCTCGTAGGAACGGAGGTCCTCGCCCCACCCGCCATCGGCGTTCTGGTGCTCTTCGAGCCAGCGGACCGCGCGGCGGATGGCGGGCTTGCCGCGCTTGACACCCGCCGCGACCAGCGCGGGTACCGCCGCGCCGGTGCCGTAGACGTAGTTCGCGCCCCAGCGGCCGAACCAGGAGCCATCGGCTTCCTGGTGCTTCAGCAGCCAGATGACGCCGCGCTTGCAGGCATCGGACCCCGACAGTCCCTCGGAGGCGAAAGCCTCCACTATGTGCGCGGTGACGTCCGCCGATGGCGGGTCTATCACCGCTCCGAAGTCGCAGAACGGAAGCTTATTGACCAATTGCTGGGTGTTGTCGGCGTCGAACGCGCCCCAGCCGCCGTCTTTGGACCGCATGCCCTCCAGCCAGCGCAGCCCGCGCTGGATGGCGGCCCTGGTGCCCGGGCGCGCGGTCCGGCGCAGCGCGAGGATGACCTCGGCGGTGTCGTCGGTGTCGGCGTAGTTGTCGTTGTCGAACTCGAAGGCCCAGCCGCCGGGCGGCGTGTCCGGGCGGCGGACCTGCCAGTCGCCTGGGCCCCTGATCTCCTCGCCGAGCAGCCAGTCGGCGGCGGTGGCGAGGGCCGGGTGGTCAGCCGAGAGCCCGGCGTCGGCCAGCGCGACCATGGTCAGCACGGTGTCCCACACCGGGGACTGGCAGCACTCCAGACGGCGGGTGTCGGCCTCGATGACCGTGTACCGCTCAAATCCCTCGATGCCCTTGCGCATCACCGGGTTCCCCAGGTCATAGCCGAGCAGGTTGAGCGCGATCAGGCTGTACACCCACGGCGGCTGGATGCCGCCCCAGCAGCCGTCCTCCTCTTGCCGGGCGATAATCCACTCGGCGCAGCGGCGACGGGCAGCGGCGCGAGCCCGCTTCGGCATCCGCGGCTGGAGGCGGTGCAGCGCCTTGTCAAGGATGCCGAACGCCCTGGCCCACGGGTCATCTGGGTCGGAGGCGCCCGCCCGGCCAACCGGGACGCCGGGCACGAACAGCTCGTCAACCGTGACCGGGATCGGCCGCGACGGGCGGAACGACGAGACGATCGCGAGCGCGACGATCGTCTGCCGCGCCCAGCAGCCCCAGTCGTAGATGTTCAGCGGGAACCAGCTCGGCAAGTAGATGATCTCCGGCGGGATCACCGGAAGCTCGTCCCAGGACCAGCGGCCGGACATCGCGAGCCAGATCCTGGTGAACACCCTGGTCGCGTTCAGCCCGCCCTGGTCGCGGATCCACCCGCGCGCGGTCACCATGTGGCCGGCGTCCGGGTCGTCGCCCGCGAGCTTGAGCGCGACGTACGCCTCTACCGAGGTGGACAGATCGCCGGGGCCTTCGTAGAAGTTCGCCCAGCTGCCGTCCGAGCGCTGCTTGCCGCGGATCCAGTTCGCCGTCTGGCGCAGCGTGTCCGGTGTCTGGATGCCGAGAAAGAACCTGAGCAGGATGTCCTCAGCCTCGATCGAGACGTTGGTCTCCAGCTCGCCCTTCCACCAGCCCTCGGGATCCTGCAGCGAGAGCAGGTAGTCGCGGGCGCGAGCAAGCGTCTCGCGCGCCGTGTCCTCCACCCCGGCGATAAGTACCGGTGCCTCGGTGGTCACCACTGCCTCGCGGTGATGAACTCGGCGATCGCGGTGAACTCGGCGCGCACGTCGGTCGGCAGTTCGATGTCGGCCAGGCACTTGTTGGCCGCGGCCAGCTGGGTGTCAGCCTCGCTCTCCGCCCACTGCCGGCCGCCGGCCTGAGTCACCAGGTCGGCCGCGTGCAGCAGTTCGTCCTCGGTGAGCTGTTCCGGTTTGGCGAGCAGCTCGGCGAGCTCCGCGGCGGCGGGAGTCTCGCTGCCGAGCGCGGCCACCACCGGCAGCGACTTCTTCCGCGCCCGCAGGTCCGCGCGGACCGGCTTGCCGGTCACCGCGGGCGCGCCCCAGATGCCGAGCAGGTCGTCGGTGAGCTGGAACGCCAGGCCCACGTGCGCACCGAAGCCCGCGAGGCCCATCGCCAGCTCGGGCGGCGCGCCCAGGTGGACGGCACCGATGGTGCACGCGCAGGCCATCAGCGCCGCGGTCTTGTCGCCCGCCATGTCCATGCATTCCGGCAGCGTCACGTCGCCGCGCCGCTCGAAGGCGAGATCCGCCCCCTGTCCCGCGATCAGCCGCAGCACGGCCGCGCCCAGGCAGCGGGCGCCCCACGGACCGCCGGGCGAAGCATCCTCGAGCAGCATGTCGTTGGCGAGCGCCAGCAACCCGTCGCCCGCCAGGATCGCGGCCCCGACTCCGTAGACCGTCCACGCGGTGGGCCGGTGGCGGCGCTCGGTGTCGCCGTCCATGATGTCGTCGTGCAGCAGGGAGAAGTTGTGCACCAGTTCCACCGCGACGGCGGGGATGACGCCGCGCTCGGGCGGCGCGCCCGCGGCGCGGGCGGACAGCAGCGCCAGCGCGGGGCGCAGTGCCTTCCCGCTTCCCTCGCGACGCGGGTTCCCGTCCGCGTCAGAAAGGCCGAGGTGGTAGGACGCCACGATGCGCACTTCCGGGCTGAGCCGGGCGATCGCGTTCTCCATTGCGGGTCCTACCAGGTCACGCGCCACGGCGACTCCGGCCGGCATCACGACGGTCATGAGAGCACCCCCTTCATATCTGGTCGACAGCCACTCACGTCAAATCCTGAAACATCCGTATTTGTTCCGATTCCGGGGGAATCGTGCAAAGCGATCGCCGCGTTCAGGCCGCTCCGGGTGGCGCCCTCCATCGTGTCCGGCCATCCGGTCGCGGTCCACGAGCCCGCGAGAACCAGCCCAGGCAGCGCCGTCGCGGACGCCGGCCGGAGGCTGTTGCTCCCCACGCCCTGCCGGAACGTCGCGCGCCGTTCCCGGGTCACGAAGAACTCGGTCACCTTCGCGTCCCGCGCGGCGGGCAGCAGTTCCTCGAGCGCGGGCAGGAACTTCTCCCGCATCTCCGCCACCGGGGTGTCCACGTATTCGTCCGCCGCCGACTGGGAAAGCGCCAGGTACTGGCCGGCCGTGCTGAGCCCGGCGATCGCGGTCCGGTCGAACACCCACTGCACCGGTGAGTACACCGCGGCCGCGAACGGCAGATCAAGCACCTTCCGGTCGTAGATCACGTGCACGTTCACGATCGGCGCGGCGCCAAGCCCCGCCCACGCCGCGACCTGTCGCGGGGGAACCGCCTCCGGGGGCACGAGTCCGGCGGCCACCTGATGCGGCACCGCCAGCACAACCCCATCAACCTCAACCGCCTCGTCGTCCCGGACGCCGACGCGATAACCGAGGCCGGTCGATGTGACATCGACCGCGCTAGAGCCCGGTCGATGTGACATCGACCGGTCGGGGGTTACGGCCGTCACCTTCGCGTTGAGGCGGACCTTCACGCCCAAGGCGGCTAGCTTGCGCGCGCCCGCCGAGCCGTGTAGTTCGCCTAGCGGCAAGCGCGGGACGCCGATGTCGGCGGCGCCGGTCTTGCCGAGCAGGGCCTGCTGGACGACCGTGCCCGCGAGCGCCAGCGAGGCGTCGTCGCCGGCGATGTTCAGCGAGGCGATGACGAACAGGTCCCAGAGCACCCGCCGGGTGTTCTCGTCCTGCCCGCGGGCCGACAGCCAGTCACCGAGCCGCGTCTGGTCGGTCGCCGGATCGGCCACGTCCACTCGTTGGAATGCGAGCGCCGCCCGAGATACCGCCGCTCGTTCTGCCAGCGAAAGAAACTTGTACCTGGCGAGGGTCGGCAGCGTCTGGAGCGGGCCGGGCAGCGAAGTACGGCGAAGGCGGCCGGGGCCGCGCGGGGATAGCACGGTCACGTCGAAGCGGTCCTGCAGCGGCGCGTGGCCAGCCACCCCGAGGCGGTCAAGCAGTTCGCGGTACGCGGTGCAGCACCGCAGGAACACGTGCTGCCCGGTGTCCACGGTGAGCCCGTCCCGGCTGAACGAGGCGGTCGCGCCACCGAGGCGAGGGCGCGCCTCCAGCAGCGTGACGTCGTCGCCGCGTTCGGCAAGCGCGATGGCGGCGGTGATGCCCGCGAGGCCGCCGCCGATGATCGCCACCCTCATCGGATCACCGCCTTCACGGCGACCAGCAGCTTCTCGCCCGCGGGCAGCGACTGCCTGCCCTGCAATATCGACGACGGCTGCCGAGCGAGACGCTCCAGCAGCCGACGGTAGATCCCGGCCATCGCGCCGGTACAGGCCGCGCTTCTGCGATCGAGCGTGCCGAGCAGCGGGAGCCCCCGGTCGTACCACTCCCGGGCGCGGGCCGCCTCGAACTCCACCAGGTTGGCGAACCTGGCCTGCTGCGCGGGCTCGGGGAACGGCTCGGGACCGGTGCCGGGGGTAAGCGACAGGCCGAACTTGGCCAGGTCCTCTTCCGGCAGGTACACGCGCCCGTTCTGGTAGTCCTCGCGGACGTCGCGCAAGATGTTGGTGAGCTGCAACCCGATTCCTAGGTCATCGGCCATCTGGGACTGCTTTTCCGGGTCCTTCGTCGCGCCGCGGTGCTCGCCCGGGGGGGCGACCCCCCGGACCCCCTGAAAGACGCCGAGGCTGAGCCGACCGATCGAGCCCGCCACGCAGCGGCAGTAGTGATAAAGGTCGTCCCAGGTGCGGTACGTCGCGCCGTTGACGTCAAGCACGCACCCGTCGATCAGCTCACCGAACGCGGCCATCGGGATCGCGAAATGCTCCCCCGCGTCCGCCAGCGCGACCAGCACGGGGTCGTCGGGACCGGGCGCGCCGTTCGGTATCTGCGCGCGTGCTTGTTCCAGCTGCGCTAGCTTCTCGGCCGATGGCAGCGTGCCGTCGCCGATGTCGTCTATCCGCCGTGCGAACGCGTACACGGCCGCGAGCGCGCGCCGCTTGTCCTGTGGTAGCAGGCGGATGCCGTAAGCGAAGTTCCGTGCCTGCGACCAGGTGATCCGCTCGCACTCCTGGTACGCGGCTTCCAAGTCCATCCCTGCTCACCTCCCCCCGACATAGCTGGTGATCATGCCGGACAGCGTCCTCTTCTTGTCCGGGTGCGGCGTCGCTCGCAGCGGGTCGTAGCCGCTGTCCGCGATCGCCCGCAGCGCGGCCCGGCCGCCTGCCACGTAACCAGCGATGGCGAGCCGCGCCGCACCGTGCTTGAGCGTGCCGATCAGGCGCGCGCCGCTGTCGAGCATGCTTAGGGCACGTTCGGTCTCGAACGCCATCAGGTCACGGACCTTGCGGTTCGCTGTCGGCTGGCCGAGGTCACCCTCGGTCACGCCGAACCGGCCAAGGTCCTCTCCCGGAAGATAAACCCGCCCGTTTCGCAGGTCCTCGGCCACGTCCTGCCAGTGTTCGGCGAGCTGAAGCGCCGTGCAGATGCTATCGGAGAGTGTTTCGCGTTCTGCTGTGTGGGCTCCGAAGATGTACAGAACGACGCTGCCCACTGGGTTCGCGGACAGCGTGCAGTACTGGACGAGTTCGTCGAAGGTCTGGTAGCGCGCGACGACCTGGTCTTGCCGGTTGGCCTGGATCAGGTCGATGAACGGCTGCTCAGGTACGCCGCACTCGGCCACGGTTCGTTCGAGGGTCCGGATCGCGGCGAGACGAGGCATTTCGGTGCCGGCGTAGATCCGGTGCACGTCGGCCTCGAGTTCGTCGAGCAGCCCGAGCCGGTCGGCCGTGGTCGCATCCGGGATACCGGGCAGCGGCTCGTCACCGATGTCGTCGGTGAGCCGCGCGAACCCGTACAGCGCCATGAGATGGGTTCGGTAGCGCGCGGGCAGCACCCGCAACGCCACCGGAAAGTTCTCCGCGGCAGCCTTATCAAGCCCGGCGAGCGCGATCGCCGCCGCGGTGCCGCCCTGGCGGCTTTCCTGCTTGCTGACCTGCGCGTTCGCGGTCCCACTCGCAGGATCCTGTAGGTCGCCGACCCCCGTCAAGCCGCGACCTCCTATTCCTCCGCCAGCCACAGGATCTATTTGCGCACAGTTGACAAATAAATGCAAACAATGACGCACGCGTCACCTGACATCAGTGTCGGGGATCTCCCGAGCGGGTCGTCAGCGTAGCGCATCTTACGCGGATGCATAAAATAGTTTGCATGAACGAATAAACTTGTGCTAACGAATAGGTTGCGAAGGTGAGACATGTCACAGTCTGCGGGCATGGGCCGCGACCTGCGGTGAAACCGGAGACTTTGTCAGGACGCTGTGAGACCTATGTAGACGTTCGGGCGTTTTCGGCCCCGACGAGCGACGCGTCCTGATGGGTCACAGACGAGGCTTGATTTCCGATCCGCCGAACGCAAATGGCCGGGTTTTACATTCCGGAAACGCGTCAGCACACGCCGTTTATGACGTACATGTCAGGTACGCCAGAGAAGGACGAGCGCGCGGTCGTCGGAGCCGCCCACCGCCTTTTGCATCTCGGTCACCAACGCCCCCGCGCCGGACTCGGTAAAGCCGCCGGAGGCAACCATCCGCTCGGCCTCGCCGAGCAGCCGGTCGATGCCCTCGTCGATGTCCTCGCCGGGCGCTTCCACCATGCCGTCGGTATAGAGGAGCATCGCGTCGCCGCGGCGCAGCACGCCGTCCTCGTCTTCCGACGGGACGGCGGCGAGGTCCGGCAGCACGCCAAGCACGATGCCCCGGGCGGCGGCGGTGCGCCACCGGCCGCTGCCGCCGTCGTAATGCGCGGCGGGCGGATGACCGGCCGACGACAGCCTGTACTCGCCGGATGCCAGGTCAAGCGCCAGATGAACGGCGGTGACGAAGCCCTCCACCGCCTTGCCGCGCCGCAGGTAAGCGTTGCACACCGAGAAGAACTCAGCGCTGGGAACCGACCCGAGCAGCCCGCCGAACGCGCCGGACAGCAGCAGTGCGCGCGTACCCGCGTCGATGCCCTTGCCGGCTACATCCACAAGCGCGACTTCAAGTGTCTTTCCGTCGGATACCGACACCACGAAGTCCCCGCCGAACGAGGATCCGCCCGCCGGGCGCAGCACGACCGCGCCGCCCCAGCCATCGCCGAGGTCGGGTAGGGTGCCCTGGACCTTGATCCGGTCGCGCAGGTCGATCAGCATCTGCTCGGCCCGCCGGCCCCGGATGCCCAGCTTGCCGCGGGTATGGGAGAGTACGTCGGCGAAGATCGCGGTCACCACGATCGTCAGCACGATCCCGACGCCCGCCTTGCCCTGGACGACGTCGTAGATCAGCCCGGCCGTTACCACCGCGAACAGGACGCGCAGCGCCCGCGGCCACAGCAGGTAACCACCGGCCAGGATCGGCAGGATCATGACTCCGGGCGAGAACCACCAGGCGGACACGTGCACCGCCGCCACGGCGATACCGGCCGCTACCAGCGCGAGCGTGAACGCGACCCGGCGGTTCTTGGTGGTGAACTGCTGGCGGATCCAGTCACGCATGCCCCGCACCCTATCGCCCTTTTCCTGTCCCGAACGGCGCGCATGACTCCGAAGATCAAAACGCTTTGCCAGCGAGGCGAACTGCGGCGAAGATGGCCGCATGGCCGATCCGTACCCCATCCGCCCCGTAACCGAAGACGAGTTCGATGCCTTCTCGCTCGTCGACCAACACGCGTTCAACGATGGCCCGCTAGCCCCGGAGCGCCGGGCCAGGGCATGGCGCATGACCGAACCCGACCGGACGCTGGCCGCGTTCGACGGCTCCCTGATCGTGGGGACCGCCGGAGCATATAGTTTTCAGTTCAGCGTACCCGGCGCGGTGGTCCCCGCCGCCGGAGTGTCGCTGGTAAGCGTGTTGCCGACCCACCGCAGGCGCGGTGTCCTGCGATCGATGATGCGCAGGCAGCTATCCGACATCGCCGCCCGAGGCGAGCCGCTGGCGGCGCTGTGGGCGTCGGAGTCCGTACTATACGGGCGGTACGGGTACGGCAAGGCGAGCTGGCACGCCACGTTCACGGTCCGGCAGGGCGAGGGCACGCTGGCCGCCGACGCACCGCGAGACCCGTCGCTGACGCTGAGCCTTCGCGATCCCCAGGACGCGAGGCCGGAGCTTGAGAAGGTATTCGAAACCGTGCTGCGGTCGCGTCCCGGACTGTTCGCACGCAGCGAGGACTGGTGGCACCGGCGGCTGTATGACCCGGCGTCCGAGCGGGGCGGTCGTTCGCCGTTGCGCTGCCTGGTCGCCGCGGACGAGGCGGGCGCCCGCGGCTACGCGCTGTACTCGGGGCGCGCCGAATGGGACGAGGACACGTTTCTGCCTAACGGGTCCATCGAGGTACGCGAGCTGAACGCAGCGGATCCGGCGGCCGGAGCGGCACTGTGGGAGAGCCTGCTGAGCCGGGACCTGACCGGGAAGGTTAAGGCCTGGCTCCGGCCGGCCGATGACCCGTTGCTGTTCCAGCTCGCTGATTCCCGCCGCCTGCGTCCGCAGATAGCGGACGGCCTGTGGGTCCGGCTCGTCGACGTGCCCGCCGCCCTCTCGGCCCGCGCGTACGCGGCCCCGGTCGACGTGGTGCTAGAGGTTCGCGACGACCTGCTCCCCGCCAACGCGGCCCGCTGGCGCCTGACAACCGAGCCCGCCTCGGCGGTCGCCACCGTAACCGCCCGCTGCGCCCCCACATCCGACATGCCGGATATTTCGGTAGATGTGAGTGAGCTAGGGGCGGCCTACCTCGGGGGCACCAGCCTGGGATCGCTGGCCGCCGCCGGCCTGGTGACCGAACACCGCCCCGGCGCGGTCACCGGCCTCTCAGCCGCCATGTCCTGGAGCCCCTCCCCCTGGTGCCCGATGATCTTCTAGCCCGCGAGTGGCCAGTATTACGTGTGTGACTCGCTGGCCACTCCCGCGACCCCAGCGATGTCCCATCGACGGCGCCATAGCCCCAGTAATGGGCCATCGACAGTCCTGTAGAAGCCCCCCGCCAGGTGCGGGCGCCGCACTGAAGATCAATAGTGCAATGTGATATTTTACTGATATGACTGAGCGGAAACCGTGGCATGGGGTGCTGGTCGCTACGCCTTGCTTCTGGCACGAGAACGGGACACCGGACCTGGATCGGTACGCGGAGCACGTGGCCTGGCTGGCGACGAACGGCTGCCACGGGGTGACGCCGAACGGCTCGCTGGGCGAGTACCAGGTGCTGACCGACGAGCAGCGGAGTGAGATCGTCCGCACCGCGCTCAAGGCCGCACCGGAAGACTTCACGGTCATGCCCGGGGTAGGGGCCTACGGCGCGGGCCAGTCGCGCCGGCTCGCGGAACAGGCAAAAGATGACGGGGCGCCGGCGGTCATGCTGCTGCCACCGAACGCGTACCGCGCGACCGAGCGCGACGTGATCGAGCACTACCGGATCGTGTCCCAGGCGGGCCTGCCCATCGTCGCCTACAACAACCCGATCGACACCAAGGTCGACCTAACGCCCGCGCTGCTCGGCAAGCTGTACGCCGAGGGGCTGATCGTCGCGGTCAAGGAGTTCAGCGGCGATGTCCGCCGGTACTACCAGATCGCCGAGACCGCGCCGGGACTCGATGTGCTGGCCGGCTCGGATGATGTGGTGTTCGAACTCGCGGTCGCGGGATCGCCCGGCTGGGTCGCCGGGTTCCCGAGTTCGTTCCCGAGGGCGTGCGTCGAGCTCTTCGAAACCGCGAAAAATCATGACATCGAGCGAGCACTCGAACTGTACAAAACACTGCACCCACTGCTGCGCTGGGACTCCAGCCCCCGGTTCGTCCAGGCGATCAAGCTGTCCATGGACCTGGTGGGACGGCCCGCGGGCGGATGCCAGCCACCCCGCGGCCCGCTGACCCCCGACGAGGAACACGTGGTCAAGACAGCCACCGAGGCGGCGCGAGCCGCGGGGCTGTCTTAAATGCTCACGAACCGGGTGTTCCACGCGGTCGACTCGCACACCGAGGGCATGCCGACCCGGGTGATCACCGGCGGCGTCGGCGTGCTGCCCGGCGCCACGATGGCGGAGCGACGCGTCAACTTCATGCGTGACCGCGATGGACTGCGGACCCTGCTGATGACCGAGCCCCGCGGCCATTCCGCCATGTCAGGCGCGATCCTGCAACCGCCGACCCGCCCGGACACCGACTGGGGCGTGCTCTACATAGAGGTATCCGGCTGCCTGCCAATGTGCGGACACGGCACGATCGGCGTCGCCACCGTGCTGGTCGAGACCGGCATGGTCGAAGTGACAACGCCAGTCACCACCATCCGCCTCGACACACCGGCCGGCCTCGTCACCGCTTCCGTCCACATTGGCCATAACGGCGAGGCCCAGTCGGTCACGATCGAGAATGTCCCCTCGTTCGCGGTGGCGCTGGATCAGACTCTCAAGGTCGACGGGCTCGGCGAGGTCGGTTACGACCTCGCGTTCGGCGGCAACTTCTACGCCATCACCCCGCTTGAGGCGCTCGGCCTGCCATTCGACCGCGGGTACCAGCAGCAAATCCTGGACGCCGGGCTGGCGATCATGGCGGCGATCAACGACGCCGCCGAACCAGTACATCCGGAAGACCCCACCATCAGGGGCTGCCATCACGTATATTTTGTCGCTTCCGGCTCAGACGCGCGGCGGTCCAGACATGCGATGGCGATCTACCCAGGCTGGTTCGACCGTTCGCCGTGCGGCACGGGCACAAGCGCACGCATGGCACAATTGCACGCACGGGGTGAACTTCCTCTTGACACCGACTTCGTGAACGAGTCGTTCATCGGCACCCGGTTCATCGGACGGCTGGTGTCGACAACGACCGTCGCCGACCGGGTGGCTGTCGTGCCGACGATCACCGGCAGGGCCTGGATAACCGGTACAGCACAGTACATGCTCGACCCTACTGACCCCTTCCCGGAGGGTTTCACATTCTGATGGCGATCCTGGACGCACTAGACGGGCGGACTAGTCTCCGCGAGACGATCGCGGAGCGGCTGCGCGGCGCGATCATCACCGGGGAGATGCGACCGGGCCAGGTGTACTCCGCCGCCGCGCTTGCCACCGACCTCGGGGTGTCGGCTACCCCGGTCCGCGAGGCCATGCTCACCCTCGCGCAGGAAGGCATGGTCGAGGTCGCGCGGAACAAGGGATTCCGCGTCATCGAGCTCACCGACACCGACCTGGACCAGATCACCTATCTCCGGCGGCTCATCGAGGTGCCCGCGGTGGCGGAGATCGCGGCGGGCCTGCGGCATACCGAGGCCGCCGCCCTGCGCTCGGCCGCCGAGGCGATCGTCAAGGCAGCCGACAGCAGCGACCTGAGCGAGTACCTGCGCGCCGACCGAGAGTTCCACCTCGGGCTGCTCGCGCTGTCCGGCAACGACGTCCTCGTCCAGATCGTGGGCGACCTCCGGTCGCGTGCCAGGCTGTACGGACTGCGCTCGCTAGCTCAGTCCGGCACCCTAACCTCGTCAGCCGATGAACACGGCCAGCTACTCGAGCTAGTACTAGCCGGTGATTCCGAGGGCGCCCGCGCCCTGATGGACCATCACATCGCCCACATCCGCACCACCTGGGCCGCTCGCTAGCGCATCCACTGCTCTATCCCATCGGCGGTGATCGGCAGCTCGTCGGAGAGGATGTCGGCGCCGGAATCGGTCACTAGCAGGTCGTCCTCGATACGGACTCCGATGCCGCGCAGCTCGGGCGGGACGGTTTCGTCGTGGGCGTGGAAGTAGAGGCCGGGCTCTACCGTCAGCACCATGCCGGACCGCAGGGTCGCGCCCTGGTAAGCGTCGTAGGGCGACCGAGCGCAGTCATGCACGTCGAGTCCCAGGTGGTGGCCGACGCCGCAGACTATGTAGCGCCGGTGCTGCTGCCCGGTAGCGGACAGTGCCTCGTCGACCGAGACCGGCAGCAGGCCCCAGTCATCCAGCCCGCGGGCGATGACCTCCATCGCGGCATAGTGGAAGTCGGTGAACTTTCCCCCGGGCACGACGGCCGTCAGGCCCGCCCGGTGCGAGCGTTCTACGAGGTCGTGCACCCGCCGTTGGGCGTCGGAGAAGGAGCCGGATGCCGGGAATGTCCGCGTCACGTCGGCGGTGTACAGCGAGTTCTCTTCGACGCCCATATCGAGCAGCACGAGTTCTTCGGCTAGGAGGGGACCGTCACAGCGCACCCAGTGCAGGGTCGGCGCGTGCTTGCCGCTGCCCACGATCGACGCGTAGCCGGGGCCGTTGCCCACTGTCCTGGCGTGCCGGTCGAACGTGCCCTGCAGCCATCGCTCGCCCCCGTCCGCGATCGCCGTCTCGAACTCGCCGACCGTGGCACGGAACCCGTCGACCGTCTTATCTACAGCAGAACGCAGCTGCCCGATCTCCCAGTCATCCTTGATCATCCGCAGCTCGGACAGCGTCCGGGCCAGCTCAGCACCTCTAGGCATGGTGCTTAGGTGTTCTTCGAAGGCGGTAAGCGCGCGGACCTCTATATCCAGTGCCTTCGTCCAGTCGTCAAGACCGGGGGCGGCACCAACCCATAGCTCGCCGTGGGCCGCGTCGGTGAAGAACTTCTTCTCCCCCGGATACGCCGGGGGCGGGATAAAAAGCACGGTAGACGAACCGTCGATGACGAGGACCGCGCCTTCGACGGCGGAGCAGCCGGTGAGCCAGTAGAAGTCGCTGTCCGCGCGGAAGTCGTAATAGGTGTCGTTGGATCTCACCGGCGCCCGGCCAGCCGCGATCACGATCGGACCGTGTCCGGGCAGCGCCTCGGCCAGCCGCTGGCGGTGCGCGGCCGCCGCCGCCGCCGCGGCCGCGCCCGCGACCACCGGCGGGGTCCGGTCCGGCGTCCCCCAGCCAGTTCCCAGGTACTCAACGAAGCCCGGGATCTCGCCGAGCTTGGGAAGCCGTGGATCGGTCATAGAAGCTCCTTCGCCGGTCAGCCTACGGTCACAATAACCCTACCAATGCAGTGTGATATTGCACTGCGGGCAGTTGAGGCGGCCTGCCCAGGTGCGCCGTTTCTGGGCGGTGCGGCGCCGCCCGGCAAAGAGTGCGAGCAGCGCCGCACACACGAGGAACCGCCTCAGTCGGTGGCGAGGGTGCCTAGGGAGATGGGGGACGCGATGGGGCGTTCCGCCACGCCGCGGGGGTCGTAGGGGGCGCCGGTCAGGCGAGCGGTTAGGCAGGAGGCGGCGTAGCCGCAGACTCGGCTCTGGCACCAGCCCATGCCGACGCGGGACAGCAGCTTCACGGTGCGGACGTCGGTCGCGCCGAGATCGACCGCCTCGCGGAGCTGACCAGCCGTTACTTCCTCGCAGCGGCAGACCAGCGTGTCCGCTGGCAGCCGCTCCATCCAGCCGTCGGGAACCGGATAGATCTCGTGCAGGGCGCCGGCGAAGGAACGCAGGCGGGCGCGCCGGCGGCGCAATCGCGCGGGGACGTCGCCGCCGGACGCGGCGATGCCCGCTATGGTGCCCTCGGTGACGGCGAGGGCCGCGCCGCCGACGCCGGTGGCCTCACCCACGACGAGGACACGCGGGTTGCTGCTGAACTGGTTCTCGTCGACGACGACAACCAGCGAGCCGTCATCGTCGACCCGCGTCGCGCAACCGGCCGCGAGGGGCAGTTCCAACTGCGGCGTGAAGCCCCAGCCGACCGCGATCACGTCGACGGGGAGTTCCGAGCCGTCCGCGAGAACGGCGCCGCTTACCTGGTCATCTCCCACTGCCGCCACAACCGTCGACCGATAAGTAACAGGAACTCGGTGCCGCCGTAGGACGCGCAGGTAACTGAGTGCCTCGGGCAGTTTGCCGATGGCGCCGACGGGATGCCGGAGCCAGGCGGCGGGGTGGTTCGCCTCGTGGACGCCGACGACCGTCGCCCCCCGGATCGCCAGGCCGGCCGCGACCGGGAGCAGGAACGGGCCGGTGCCCGCCACCAGCACGCGTTTCCCCGCGACCACGCCCTGTCCCTTGAGCAGCGCTTGCGCGCCGCCGGCCGTCACGACCCCGGGCAGCTCCCAGCCGGGGAACGGGATCTGCCGATCATAAGCACCCGGCGCCAAGACCAGATACCGGGATTTAATAACCCGCTCGCCGGCCGGGCCGATCGCGTGGATCACGCAATCGCCGGACACCGTCCACACTTGATAACCGGGCAGGTAATCGATGCCTGGGCCCGGCGCCAGCCGGGCAAACGTAGCTAGGTCGTGGTGCAGGTCAGCGTCCGCGTCGATACCACGGGCGCGGTGGCGCCAGAACTGCCCGCCTGGGCGCGGCGCGGCGTCGATCAGCGTCACCGAGGCGCCCCCGGCAGCGGCGGCGGACGCGGCGGCTAGGCCGGCCGGACCGGCCCCGACCACCGCGACATCGACGGTGCGGACCGCGCCCGCGCCCGGGTCAGCACCAGCAGCGCCCGTCACGACCAGCCTGTCCCTTGTTGCGTCGTGACCTGCATGCCGTCGGCGGCCTGGTGGAGGCAGGCGCGGATGTTCGGGATGCCGTCGACAGTGATGAGGCAGTCGAAGCAGATCCCGATGCCACAGAAAAACCCTCGTGGGCGACCGGCACCACGTGTAGTCCGCCAGGAACGGACGCGCGCACCGGTCAGCGCGCCGCCGACGGTCTGGCCGTCTTCGAACGGCACCTCGTTGCCGTCGAAGGTGAAGTGACTCATGAGACGAACCGTTCCGGTGAGAAGGGCTCAGGATTGACGGGCAGAGAAATCCCGGTCAGCAGTCCGGCGACCATCGTCGCCGTCGCGGGCGCTAGGCCGATGCCCGCGCCTTCGTGGCCGCAGGCGTGCAGCACCCCGTCGATCCGCGGGTCGGCGCCGATCACCGGCAGGTGATCCGGGCAGTAGGGGCGGAAGCCGCGGTAGACCCGCAGCAGCTTCACGTCCCGCAGGAAGGGGAACAGCCGAACCGCACCCAAAGAAAGGGCACGCACCACCGGCACCGACAGCGTGCGGTCGAAGCCGACTCGCTCACGGCTGGCGCCGATCAGCACGGTCCCCGACCTGGTGCTCTCGATCACCGTGGACATTTCCAAGCCCGAATCACTGGAGGCCACGTTCGCCACGTAGTCGGCCGTGTAGACCTTGTGCCGGATGACGCCCGGCGGGAGCGGCTCGGTGACCAGGATGAACCCGCGCCGCGGCAGCACCGGGATCGGGGTTCCCAACAGAGACGAGACCGAACCGCCCCAGGTCCCGGCCGCGTTGATGACGTGGCGGGTGGGGATGGAGCCCGTCGTTATGGTCACTGAATTGATACGGCCGTTCGTAGTGGTGACGCCGGTCAGCTCCGTGCCGGGCAGCACCGTCGCGCCCGATGCGCGCAGCAGGCGGGCGGCGGCGAGCATGGGCTGGACCTGCATGTCCTGCGGGTAAAAGACGCCGCCCCCGAGACCCGGCGCGAGCCGGGGCTCCAGAGAACGGGCGTCGGGGACAGACTCGGTCAGCACGCCGGCGGCGGCCTGCGCGGCCGCCAGGTCACCCACCGGACCGACGACCAGACCGCACTTGGGCTCGAGTTCGATGTCGCCGACCGCGTCGCCCCAGGACCGCCAGAGCTGGTTCGACCAGACCGCGAGGTCAAGCTCGGGGCCGGGCTCCTTGTCCGACACCAGGATGTTGCCCTCCCCCGCCCCGGTGGTGCCGGACGCGACGCCCGCACGGTCGATGACGGTGACGTTCAGGCCGACCTGAGTCAAAGCGTAGGCGCAGGACGCGCCGACCATCCCGGCGCCCACGATCACCACATCAGACATCGCGCATCCGGCATGAAGTCGCGGTGCCGCCACCGGCTCTCACGAGGAGCGACGGCCGTTTCTGTCACGTATGCGACACTAATGGCATGGCTGGAATGAAGGTGACGGCGGCGAGCGCGATGCGGGCCCGGGACGTGTCCCGGCCGACCGAGGAGCACCTGGCTGAAGCGGAGGCGGCGTTCAGTCAGGAAGCGGCGGCAGCGAACCGTCCTTCTCGAAAGCAGCGATCTCCGCTAGACGGCGAGCATGCCGCTCCGCCCCAGAAAACGGAGTCGCCACGAACGTCTTAGCGAACCCGACGGCGTCCTCGATGCTGTACATCCGGGCACCGAGGCTGAGCACGTTGGCGTCGTTATGCTCCCGGCCGAGCTGGGCGGTCTCGGTTGTCCAGGCCACCGCCGCCCGGATGCCGGGGACCTTGTTGGCGGCGATCGCCTCGCCATTGCCCGAGCCGCCGATCACGATGCCGAGACTGCCGACCTCACCGGCCACACCCTCGGCCGCCCGCAGGATGTAAACCGGATAATCGTCTTCCGGGTCGTAGGTCTTCGGCCCGCAGTCCACCGGCTCGTGCCCGGCGCTGGCCAGCCATTCGATGAGGTGGGTCTTCAGCTCGAGCCCCGCGTGGTCTGATCCCAGGTATACGCGCACGACGCCAGTCTGCCAGATCAGGCCAGCGGGCCGCCCACCGAGTTGCCGCGACGACGGATCAGCACCGAACTGCGTGCCACTCCGGTGACCAGCGAACCGATCGCGATGCCCGCGCACAGGTTGATCACGGCGGTGGCGACCTTGGCATTCAGCATCGCGATGTGGCTGAACGAGCCGAACACCGAATTCTGGAACGGCGCGAGGACCGCGATCACGATGCACAGGAAAACGATCCAGCCGAAGAACATCAGCGGACGCGGCGCGGCCATGATCAGCAGGTGGACCAGCGCGGTCGCGGCGAGGGCGCACAGCACGCCGAGCAGCACGTAGACGAAGCTCGACAAACCACCACCGGACGACGGCACCGGCACCGGGACCGCGAAGATCCCGCGTGCGATCGAGACACCGACGATCATCATCAGGGCCACCACGACGGCGGTCATCACGCCGCCCGCCCAGAGCCGGCCCGCGTTCAGCTTGACCGTCGGGCGCCGGTCCGGCGGTGGTACGCCCGGACCTGCGTCCGCCGGCTGGTAAGTCGTCTCCTCGTACCGCATCCGCCCATACTCGTTAGACCGGTACCCGCTTGAGCCGCCTTCCGGCTCAGACGGGTACAAGGGCGCCGTGTCGTGATTCGTCATCTTTGTGACTCCCCCCATCACATCCGATGACTGAACGGGTACCCGGTGTAATATGTTGTTCAAACCCGCTATTGGCGGAGGATCATGACGTCCGGACGGTCAGTCAAAGATGGGGTCGCGCGTACGGGAGCGCTTCAGTTCGAAGAACCCATCGGTGCCCGCGATAAGAAGCACGCCGTCCCACAGCTTGGCCGCCGCCTCGCCACGCGGGATCGGAGACACCACCGGACCGAAGATGCTGGTGCCGTCCACCGAGATGATCGGCGTTCCCACGTCGTAGCCGACCCGCTCGATACCTTCCTTGTGCGACGCGCGGAGCGCCTCGTCGTATTCGGTGGAGTCAGCCGCGTCCGCCAGTTCCGCGGGCAGGCCGGCCTCGGTCAGCGCCGCCTCGTAGGTCGCCCGCTCCCGCGGCAGCTTCTGCTCGTGGAACCGGGTGCCGAGCGCGGTGTAGAGCGGCCCGAGCACGTCCGGGCCGAACTGCTGCTCGGCGGCGATGCAGATACGTACCGGACCCCAACCCGTGCGCATCAGCTCCTGGTACCGCTCGGGGAGATCGCGGCCCTCGTTGAGCACCGACAGGCTCATCACGTGCCAGACCGGCGACACTGGACGCACATTTGTCACCTCGTGAATCCAGCGCGAGGCGATCCACGCCCATGGACAAACCGGGTCAAACCAGAAGTCAACCCGGGTAGGCTCCTGCTCAGTCATTGTCTCTCCAGGGTTTTGCTGATGGCTTTCCGCCAGCGACAACCCAGGTGTGCGCCCGGCGATTCCCGGGAACCGAACGCTCTACGACCATTGAAGGGATGATCCGTGCCAGCGAACCTGACCCGTGACGAGGCACGTGAGCGTTCAGCGCTGCTCACTGTCGCCGCCTACCGCGTAGAACTCGACCTTACCGGAGGAGAGACCACATTTCGCTCCGTCTCGACGGTCGCGTTCAGCTGCGCGGTGCCAGGCTCGAGTACGTTCATCAACCTAGCCGCGCCCGAGGTGTCGGAGATTACCCTCAACGGGTCATCCGTCGGTTTGGAAGCCTTCGACGGCGAGCGGATCACGCTTTCCGGGCTGGCAGCCGAGAACGAGCTGCGCGTCGTGGCCGAATGCGCGTATTCGCGCAGCGGCGAGGGGCTGCACCGGTTCACCGACCCGGCCGACGGCAACGTGTACCTGTACTCGGACCTCGAGACGTTCGACGCACACCGGATCTACGCCTGCTTCGACCAGCCGGACCTGAAGGCGACCTACGAGCTGACCGTCCAGGCACCGCCCGACTGGCTGGTGATCTCCAACCTGGCGGCTGACCTCACGAACGATGGCGGCCGCTGGCATTTCCCGCCCGGGCCGGTGATGTCGACCTATATCACGCACGTGTCCGCGGGCCCTTATTACGTTGTCAGGTCCGAGCACGATGGCATCCCGCTTGGCATTCTCTGCCGCCAATCGCTCTCCGAATACCTCGACCCAGACGAGATTTTCGAGGTGACTCGCCAGGGATTTGATTTCTACCACAGCATTTTCGGGATCAAGTACCCGTTCGGGAAATACGACCAGCTCTTCGTGCCGGAATTCAAGGAAGGCGCGATGGAGAACGCGGGAGCGGTCACCTTCCTCGAGGACTACGTTTTCCGTTCGCGGGTGACCGACTTCTCGCGAGAGGCGCGCGGCGAGACGATCCTGCACGAGATGGCGCACATGTGGTTCGGTGACCTGGTCACGATGCGCTGGTGGGACGACCTGTGGCTGAACGAGTCGTTCGCCACCTGGGCGGGCACCCTGGCGCAGGCCGAGGCCACCCGGTGGGCGTCCTCCTGGACCACGTTCGCCCAGCTCTACAAGGCCTGGGCGTACCGGCAGGACCAGCTGCCGTCGACGCACCCGATCGCCGCCGACATCCCCGACATCCACGCGGTCGAGGTCAATTTCGACGGCATCACCTACGCCAAGGGCGCCTCGGTGATCAAGCAACTCGCGGCGTATGTGGGGCGGGAGAATTTCCTGGCCGGCGTGCGCCAGTATTTCGGTGAGCACGCCTGGGGCAACGCGACGCTGGCCGACCTGCTGTCCGCGCTGGAATCGGTCTCCGGCCGCGACCTGGGCGCCTGGTCGCATGAATGGCTCGAGACCGCGGGCGTGAACACGCTGCGGCCGTCGTACTCGCTTGACGACGAGGGCCGGTTCACGTCGTTCGCCGTGCGCCAGGAAGCCACCGAAAGCCACCCGACGCTTCGTTCGCACCGCATCGCGATAGGCCTTTATTCCAAAACGCCGGATGGTGATCTCGTCCGCGTCAAGCGCGTCGAGACGGATATCGCGGGCCCTGAGACCTCGGTCTCGGAGTTGATCGGCGAGCCCCGCCCCGACCTGGTGCTGCTCAACGACGATGACCTCACGTACGGCAAGATCCGGCTGGACGATCACTCGCTCGCGACTCTGGTGTCGTCGATCGGGTCGTTCACGACGTCGCTGCCCGCGGCGCTGTGCTGGGCGGCTGCCTGGGACATGTGCCGCGACGGCGAGATGGCCGCCCGGGATTACGTCCGGCTGGTTCTCGGCGGGGTTTCCTCGGTCGCGGACATCAGTGTCATCCAGACCCTGCTGCGGCAGGCGGCCACCGCGGTGCGCCACTTCGCCGACCCCGCGTGGCGTACCGAGGGCATGACGCTGATGGCGGGCTCGCTGCGTTCACTGGCGTCCGGGGCGCGGCCGGGATCGGACGAGCAGCTCGCCTACCTGCGGTCCTTCACCGGGGTGGCCACGTCCTCGTCCGACCTCTCGTTCCTGGCCGGGCTGCTGTCGGGTGACGAGGTGCTGCACGGACTGAGCGTGGACACCGACCTGCGCTGGTCGCTGCTGCGACGGCTGGTGTCGCGGGGCGTGGCGGGCGAAGCCGACATCGCCGCCGAGCTGACCAGGGACGCGACCGACGCCGGCGAGCGGCACGCCGCGACCTGCCGGGCGGCGGTCCCCACCGCGTCCGGCAAGCGCGAGACGTGGGAGACGCTGACCGACGGGAAGCTCACGATCGCGATGTTCCGCGCGGTGCTGGGCGGCTTCGCCGACCCCGACCAGGACGCGCTGCTGTCGGGCTACCGCGCGGCATATTTCGAGGCGATCGGGCCGATCTGGCGCGACTGGTCCTCGGCGATGGCCCAGGACTTCGTCGAGGGCGCGTACACGATCTGCGCGCTGGATGCCGCGACCGTCGCGTCGACCGACTCCTACATCACCGCGGCCGAGCCGCCCGCCGCGCTGAAGCGGCTGCTGGTCGAGGGCCGCGACGAGGTACTCCGCGCGCTACGCAACCAGGAGCGCGACCGCGCCGTTCTTTAGCCCGGTCCTTTAGCCCATGGATGTCCCATCGAGGGGTCTATAGCGCCAGCGATGGGACATCCATGGCGTCGGCGTCGGCGTCGGCGTGCGCACCCGCGCGGGCGAACTAATCTCGCGTGAGTGGGCGTCTCGCGCAGGATGGTGCTTGGCGGCGGACTCGCGCTAGCGGGGATCGCCGGCGTCGCGGGAGCGGGCTACGCGCTCGTCGAGGACGGGACGCTGCCGGGTAAGTACCGGCTCGACCAGTTCCTCGGCGCGTGCGGCAGCGAGCCTGGGCTGCCCGCGGTGACGCCGGGGCCGGTGCTGACCTGCACGTTCTGGTCGCGGTACCGACGGCGCCGGGTTCAGATGATCACCATGCTGCCGCCCGGCAGCCATCGTGACCTGCCGGTGGCGCTGGTGCTGCACGGCGCGTTCGACGACGCGGCGAGCTGCGTCCAGCTCGGCTACCCATCGTTCCTCGCCGCTGGAGTCGCTTCCGGCCGGGTGCCGCCGATGGCGCTGGTCGCGGCCGACGGCGGCGCCACGACCTGGTGGCACCAGCGGGCCGACGGCGACGATCCGCCCGGGATGCTGGTGCACGAGGTGCTGCCATACCTCGCTGCCCGCGGGTTCCGCACCGGCCGGGTCGGCGCGACCGGCTGGTCGATGGGCGGCTTCGGCGCGCTGCTGCTCGCCGAACGCCGGCTCGCCGCCGCGGTGGCGGTCATGTCACCGGCGATCTACCCGTCGTACTCCGGCGCGGTCGCGGCCAACCCCGGCTCCTTCGACAGCGCGGCCGACTTTGCCCATAACGACGTGCGTGACTCCGCCGGTGCCGCCGTGCTGCGCACCCTGCCGGTGATGATGTCCTGCGGGGCGGATGATCCGTTCGCGCCGCAGGTCGCGAGCTTCCGCACCGAGCTTGGCGACCCGCCGGGGTCTATCGGCTCGGGCTGCCACGATGCGGCGTACTGGCGCCGTCAGATCCCCGCCCAGCTCGCGTTCGTCAGCGCGCACCTGGCCTAGCGGGGCTCGTGCCCGGCGCGACGGCCCCGCAGCGGGACGCGACGCGACGGATGCGCATATTGCGACAAAAGCCGCATGCCAACCATCCATGCGGGCGCGGTTCGCGGCACCAGCCCCATGGATGTCCCATCGCTAGCGCGATAGCCCCGGCGATGGGACATCCATCAGCGTCGCGAGGGCGGTCGCGTCGCCGCGCGCATGAGCGCTGGGTCCAGGGCACCAAGAAAACCCCTGCGGGCGTCCTCGAAGTCGGCTGACATGCGCGGTCCTTCCCCCTGCCGGAAAACTGCTAACCGGTTTGGTCGGTTACCACCCGGTTCGTCAGTCCTCGTTACCGACGTTCCCGCTGGAACGTCCGGCGCCGGATCAGCAGCCGGCGAGTTCCCGGCTGACCAGGCCCGCCGGACGAGGCGGCACCATGAGCAGGCCGCCAACAGCCGCCCGGCAGAACACGGGCATCCGCACCACCGTGGCACAGCCGCGGCCCCTGCCATGCTGACAGTTCTCGCGCGACCCCTCGCCGATAACGGCGTTCCTGATCGCGTCGCCATCCCTGAGCGGGTCATCGACCCGCACCACGTAGCTGACTACAGCGGTCTGTCCGGCTTTGAGCTCGCCGCGCCAGCTAAGCACTGGCCGGTCGTACGAGACCCTGCCGCTAGTAGCGCGCGCGTCGTTCTCATAGCTGGCGTTGTCCAGCACATCCGACAGGTCATCGCGGAACTCCGCGGCTGGTTCGGTCTCGGTTCCCCGGTTGGTGACGGTGATGCGGTAGGTGATCTTGCCTCCGGGCAGCACCACATCCGGCGAGGCGGTCTTGTCGATCTGAATGTCTGGGCTACCACCGGTCCACGGCTTCACGGCGATCCACAGCTGCCCGACCGGGATGCCGGTCAGCACCGAGTAGACGATGGTCAGCTTCTTCACCGGCTTGGTGGGCAGGAACCAGCCGGAGGCACCGTTGGTGTCCTTACTGTGTCCTACCAGGGTTGAATCGGCCTCGTGCCAGGTCGGTAGGTCGGAGTCGGTTTTCCCCATGCAGACGGGCGGCAACGGCGAACCCTGGCAGTAGTTGAACGCGCCTTTCCAGCCGAGATCGACGGTCGTCAAGGTCTTCCCGTCGTCGCCGGTGGCGGTGACCTTAGCCTTGTCCGCGTCAATGTCGCCCAGCACGAACCCCCAGCGGCCCTCCGGGGCGGCCGAATCGAAGGTGATCGTGGTCGTCGAAGGGGCTTTGTGCGACGCGGTCCTGAACACTAGGTACCCGTCGTCCCTTGAGTTGCCGAACTCCTCGCCGAACGGAGTCGAGTCGTTCAGGAACGTTGACTTGCCGGACGGCGTAACCAGGCTGGTGCTGTCACTCTCGATGTGGCCGACCGGGAATGCTTCACCGCGGACCGTCACCACCACCCCGGAATCGCCGGAGACTTCCCACTTCGGGTACGCGCCCTCCGTCGCCGCCAGCGCCGACGCTCCGAAGCACAGCATCGTGACCGCTGCCGCCGCGATCGCCACGGCGCCCCGCCTATATGAAACCCGCACCCTATCCCCCTGTGCATCAACGACTACACAGAGTAACAGAACGGAAGGTCAGGCGAGCGCCTTGCGGGTGTGCTCGACGATCTCGTCCAGCGGGATCTGGCTGGTCTCGCCGGTCTCGCGGTCGGTCAGTTCGCCGTGGCCGCTGGCCAGACCGCGCTTGCCGATCGTGATCCGGAACGGGATTCCCACCAGCTCGGCGTCGCTGAACTTCACCCCGGCGCGAACCGCACGGTCGTCGATGATCACGTCGACCCCGGCGTCGGACAGCCCGCGGTACACGCGTTCCCCGGCCGCCGCCACCGCCTCGTCGTCCTGCTGCGCGACCACGATGTCCACCTCGAACGGCGCGACCGCCACCGGCCACTTGATGCCGCGCTCGTCATGGTGCGCCTCGACGATCGTGGCCATCGCCCGCTCGACACCGATGCCGTAGGAGCCCATGATCGGCCTGACCGGCTTGCCGTCCGGGCCGGAGACCGTGACGTTAAACGCCTCGGTGTACTTGTAGCCGAGCTTGAAGATGTGCCCGACCTCGATGCCCTTGATCAGCTCGAGCGGCTTTCCGCAGACCGGGCAGGGCTCGCCCGCGGCGACCTCGCGCAGGTCAGCCCACTGGCCGACGAGGATGTCGCGCTCGACATCGACGCCGCGCAAATGGGTGTCGTCGGTGTTGGCGCCGGTGAACATGCCGGTCCGGCCGCGGAGCGCCTCGTCGGCGATCACCGGGATGCCGGAAACATTGACCGCGCCGAGCGAGCCAGGATGCGCGCCGAGCGCTTCGAAGATCTCGTCGGCCTGCGCGGGGCGGAGCGTGACGGCGGCGGCCGCGTCCACCAGCTTCTGCTCCTGCAGGGCATGGTCGCCGCGCAGCAGGACCAGCGTGAGCTGGCCGTTGATGACGTAGACGAGTGTCTTGACCTGGCGATCAGCCGGAGCGTCGTTATGGTCGGCTAGGTCTTCAATGGTGCGCACGCCGGGAGTGGGGAACGGCTCCGGTGCCGGGAGCTGGCCGCT
>JBEKHI010000081.1:0-24230 GCA_050012355.1 Streptosporangiaceae bacterium
GGATGACGACGCGCTCGCCAAGGCCGGGACCATCCTGATCAAGTTCGCCCCCGGCGAGCTGAACGTCCCGACCAGGTACAACGGCGACACGCTGATCAGCACGCAGAACTGGACGATCGACAACATCGTCGCCTACTCCAAGATCTGCACCCACGTGGGCTGCCCGGTCGCGCTGTACGAGCAGACCACGCACCACATCCTGTGCCCGTGCCACCAGTCGACGTTCGACGCGGCGACGGGCGCCACAGTCATCTTCGGTCCGGCGCCGCGTCCGCTGCCGCAGTTGCCGCTGATGCTGGACTCTGATGGATACCTGGCCGCGGCCAGCGACTATACCCAGCCGGTCGGACCGAGCTTCTGGGAGCGCGGATGAGTACTTCACCTGACGACGTAGAGGCTCCGAAGCCGCTAGCCGACGTCGGCGGCTGGCTAGACGACCGGTTCCACGGGGCCAAGGGCGTCCGGGTCCTGATGCGCAAGGTGTTCCCTGACCACTGGTCGTTCATGCTCGGCGAGATCGCGCTCTGGTCATTCGTGATCCTGCTGCTCACCGGGACCTACCTGGCGCTGTTCTTCATCCCGTCGATGCAGCCCGTCGTTTACCACGGCTCGTACAGCAAGCTCGACGGCATCACGATGTCGCAGGCCTACCAGTCGACGCTGAACATCTCGTTCGACATCCGCGGCGGACTGCTGATCAGGCAGATCCACCACTGGGCGGCCGACGTGTTCATGGCCGCGATCTTCGCGCACATGCTCCGGGTGTTCTTCACCGGCGCGTACCGCAAGCCGCGAGAGGTCAACTGGCTGATCGGCATCGTGCTGATCATGCTGGGAATGCTGGAGGGCCTGTTCGGGTACTCGCTCCCGGATGACCAGCTGTCCGGCGCGGGCCTGCGGATCCTCGAGGGCGTGGCCCAGGGCATTCCGATCGTGGGAACGTACGTGGCCTACTTCCTGTTCGACGGGCCGTTCCCTGGGACGCAGGTCATTCCGCGGATGTACATCCTGCACGTGTTCCTGTTCCCGGGCCTGATCCTGGCTCTGATCACGGCGCACCTGTTCATCATGTTCCACCAGAAGCACACTCAGATGCCGGGCAAGGGCGTCACCGAGAAGAACGTGATCGGACAGCCGTTCTTCCCGTACTTCCTGCTCAAGGGCCAGGCGTGGTTCTTCTTCATCTTCGGCGGCCTAGTTGCGCTGTCGACGTTCGCGCAGATCAACCCGGTGTGGCTGTACGGGCCGTACACCCCGCTGGCGATCTCGTCCGCGTCGCAGCCCGACTGGTACATGGGCTTCCTGGAGGGTTCGCTGCGCATGATGCCTGCCTGGGAGACCAACTTCCTCGGGCATACGATCTCCTGGGCGGTGCTGATACCCGCGTTGTTGCCGCTCGGCATCGTCTTCACTGGCATGGGTCTGTGGCCGTTCTTCGAGCAGTGGGCGACCGGGGACAGGAAGGAACACCACATCAACGACCGGCCGCGGAACGCGCCGGTGCGTACCGGCATCGGTGTCGCGGCGGTGGCCTTCTACGGCGTCCTGTGGGCTGAGGGCGCCAACGACGTCCTCGCCGACAAGTTCAACATCCCGCTGTACACGATCACCTGGATAGCCCGGGTGCTGGTCTTCGTGGTGCCGATCGGTGGCTACTTCGTCACCAAACGAATCTGTCTCGGGTTGCAGCATAAGGATGCCGAGCTGCTGACACACGGCTTGGAGACGGGCATCATCCGCCAGCTCCCGAACGGAGAGTTCATCGAGGTCACGCGCCCGGTGTCCGACTCGGCGCGGGCGGTACTCGAGTCCAAGCAGGTGCCGGAGGCGATCTCGGTGGACGCGCCGCCTCTGGCGATCTCCGAGGGCAACGACGTGCCGCCGCCGACCGGCCGCGGGCTGCGTGGCAAAGCGCGTGCCCGGGCCAACAAGGCCTTCCTCGAGACCATCCCGGTCGAGGAGAACGGCCACGGTCACAACGGCCATGGGGAGCCGGAGCACGCAGCGGTCGGCGCGGACTCCGGTCACGCCGTCGAGGGTGGCTCGGACTCCGAGGAGTAGCTTCAGCCGAACGCGTCGCGGCGTGGGTGGGTCTGTGCCCGCGCCGTTTCGCGTTGGTGGGGGTGCCTCAGCCCGCGTTGGCGGGGGTACTGCTCCCGGCCTCCGCCCGTGTGGCCTCGGCCTGCGTGGCCGGAGGTGTCGGCCTCAGCCCGCGTGGCCGGGGTCGTGACCCCGGCCAGCTACGCGCCGGACGGGACAGAAGTCATCTTCTCCCGGGTTAGTGCACGGAACGCGCCCGAAATGTGAGTATGTGCGGGGGGCGTTGGGTGCACGAACCCGGGATAAGTTGCGGGAGGAGCGGAGCGCCACCCCTCGGTCTAGGGCCTGGCGGATACGTGCGATGACTCGGGTGGGCTCGAAGAACAGCTCGCGCCAGGTGAAATGTACGACCTCATGGCCGGCCTCGTGGAGCAGGCGATCGCGGGTTAGTTGCTGTCGCGCGCGCTCGGGGTCCTCGTACTTAAGGTCACCATCAGCTTCGGCGATCACGCCCGCTTCGCGCCACAAGAAGTCAACGCGAGCGACCGCGGTACGGTGAACGCCGATCACGTGCACTTGGAGTTCCGGCGGTGGGAGCCCATGCTGGTGGAAGAGGACGCGGGCGGCCGATTCCAGCGGGGACTCGGCGCGCGGATCGCTGAAGGCGATGACCTCCCGGGCCTTCTTGATGCCAGGCCAGCTTTGACAGTAGCTGGCAATGCCGGAGAGGTCTTCTTTGCGGATCGGTTGGTCGCGGAGAGCCGAATCCGCAGCCACCACGCCCTCGACGAACGTCGCTGAACGAGCGATATCGACAACCGTCCGGTCGGGGGTAGTCAGCGGCACCCCGAACAAGCTGGTCATATGGGCAGTCGGCAGGTCGGCTGGCCGGACACGTGCTCCGCCTCGGGTGGAGGAGCTCGGGATGTCGAGCGGTCTGGTCAAGGTCAGTTCAGGAGTGATGATCCCTGGCGACGACAGCACGTCGATGCCGTGTATCCGTGCGGCTGATTCGTGGCTTGCCACTAGCCCAGGGCTAAGCCGGATGGCAGCCGCGACCGTCAGGGCGTGAAGGCGCGCAGGGTCATCCGACAGGTTGCGGAGCAGGGCGGCGAGAGTGTAGACGCCGCGGGCCAGCGGAACGAGTTTGCCCGTCTTGACCAGCGCGGCGAATCGGCTACGACTAAGTCCAGCGCTCCGTAGCTCAGCCGCTGTGGCCAGCCCGCCGCGACTCTTGATCACGGAGAGGATATGTTCGCTCACATAACGATAATGACCCGGCAAGCCAGGCCTCGTCCTTGGAAGGTCAGGATCACTTGTCCCGGGTTCGTGTACCCAAGGCCCCCCGTATACCGGTTCATTTCGGGCGGGGAAAGTGCACTAAGCCGGGAGAAGATGGCTTGGGCGGGCCTGCGCAGCGGCGAGGCGCGTGGTGCGGCGGGCGCGGCTGGGGTCAGGCGTCGGCGGCTAGGCCGAGGGAGAAGGCCGCCTCGAGGTCGTGCCGCGAGTACGTGCGGAACGCGATGTGTGTCTCGGTCTGGGTGACGCCGGGCACCTTGTTGAGCTGGCCAGGGATCACGTCGGCGAGTTCATCATGAACCCGGACCCGGACCATCGCCACGAGGTCGAACTCGCCGGTCACCGAGTACACCTCGCTGACCTCCGGTATCCGGACGATCGTCTCGGCGACCTCCGGGATCCGCTGGATATCGGCCTTGATGAGGACTATCGCGGTGACCACGGTACTTACCCTACCGCCGCGGCGGTCTCGAGCGCGTCCAGCCAGGCGATGAGCTGGCAGAGGGTGCGGAAGCCGCGGCCCGCCGCGCGGCCGAGGAGGATGCCGAGCACGGCCGCGGTGGCGCGGGCGTCCGCCAGCGCGCGGTGGCAGGGCTCGTCCCGTACGCCGAAGTACCGGGCTAGGGTGCCGAGCTTGTGGTCGGGTACCTCGTCGGCACCGGTTAGGGCCCGGGCGAGCAGGAGGGTGTCAAGGACCGGCGTTACCGGCCAGGTCAGGTCCGCGACCCGGCACGCCGCGGACAGGAAGCCGAGGTCAAACGGCGCGTTGTGCGCGGCGACCACACATTGCCCGGCGAAACCCAGCAGGGCGGGCAGCACGGTGCCGATCGGCGGGGCCAGCACCAGCATGTCGTCGGTCAGGCCGGTGAGCTCGGTGATCTCAGTGGGGACGGGCGTGCCCGGATTGACCAGGCTGCCCAGCTCGCCCACCACCTGCCCGGCCCGGACCCGGACCGCCCCGACCTCGGTGATCCGGGCCTCGTCCGGCGACCAGCCGGTTGTCTCTAGGTCGATAACGACGAACTCTAGGTCTTCCAGCGGAATGCACAGCTGACCGGCGGGATGGCTGACGGTGCGGGGGTTCGTCACAAGAACCACGTTAAGCCGGGGGACTGACATTCCACGGAGGGCACGCCGCGACCAGCCTGCAGAAGACCCGCGGAAGACACGCAGAAGACCGGTGGCAACGGCATGCCAGCCAGAATGTCAGTGGCCGGCTCTAACGTGTGAAGTGTTAGTCACTGATCTGCAAACCGAACAGGAGAACGACGATGAGCACTCGCACCGACATCATGGATCTAGCTGGCACGCCGCGCGCGATCGAGGACCTAACCGGTGAGGAGCTGCGGGCGCTGCGAGCGCTCTCGGACGCCGGGATGATCGCGCCACTCGAGGGTGCCGTGAACTCCCCGCGGCCCGCCAGGAGCCAGCGGGACAACAGGCGAGGGACTCGTCCGGTGACGCAGGGCGCGCTGATCGCTGCCTGACCGGCCCCGCATTGTAGAGCAGCTTCCAATCTTTCGCCTAGAAAAGCGAATGATCGTAATTGATCCGTCCAGATTGGCGGAATCGGTTGAATTGCCGCGCCCGCCCTCAATACTCTAGCCAAAGCTTCGAGTTGTGCCACTTGGTGGTTGTCTGACCAGGAGACAGCGGTGGTGCGGCTCTCGTCGGCAGTACAGCGGAGAATCCGCACCGGCAGAGCGTGGGAGGAGTTGCAAGCGCGTTGCGTACCCGTCTAGCGGCATTCGTTTCGGGGAGCAAGTCCAAAAAGACGGTGGCTATCACCGGTGCCTGCGTGGCGCTGGTGGCCGGGCTCACCACGGCGACGATGGCCAACGCGGCTAGCACGCCCACGGTTTCCGAGGCGCAGGCCAAGGTAAACCTGTACACCTCGGAGTATGACCAGGCTAACCAGCAGTACGACAAGGTGGAGACCCAGCTAACCTCCGCCAAGCAGCGCCTGGCGCAGCTTGACAAGCAGCTCTCGGCCGACCAGAAGTTGTTCAAGACCGCGCACGCGGCGGTCGCTGCGATCGCTGCCAACACCTACGAGGATTCCGGCTCGATGTCCCTGGCGGGCTTGCTGACCAGCAATAACCCCTCGCAGGTGCTAAACGAGGCGTCGATGATCCTCGAGCTGGCGGGCAGCCGGAACGAGCAGACCCAGGCCTATCTCGCCGACGCCCAGCAGCTGGCCAACGTCCAGCAGGAGCAGCAGCGCACCGAGCAGGGCATCCAGACCCTCGCCGACCAGAAGGCGAGCGCCAAGAACAGCTCGAACAAGTCCCTCCAGCAGTGGCAGGCCACCCTGGACAGCCTGAACTCGGAGGAACAGGGCGAGATTTCCACCGTCGGTAGCGGCGGCAGCACGAGCGGAACCTACACCGGGCCGACGAACACGGTCATGGAGAAGGCGGTCGCATACGTATTCGACCAGCTTGGCTGCCCGTACGTGTATGGCTCCACCGGGCCGTGCGACGAAGGGTTCGACTGCTCCGGCCTGATGTACGCGGCGTACCAGTCGGTCGGGATCACGCTCCCGCGGGACACCTACGAGGAGTGGGCCGATCTGCCGCACATCTCCGAGTCCGACATTCAGCCGGGTGACCTGATGATCTACAACGACATCGGCCATGTCGCGATGTATGTCGGTAACGGCATGATTATCGACGCGCCGCATACCGGAGCGGATGTGGAGGAAGTCTCCATGAACGAGAGCTGGTACGCGGACAACTTCGACGGAGCTCTCGCACCGTAAACGGGGCGGCCGTAGACTCAAGGGCGCCATGCGCCGCACCCTGATCGTCACCAACGACTTCCCGCCCCGCCGCGGCGGCATTCAGTCCTTCGTCTACGCCTTGGCGCTGCGACTGGAGCCAGACCAGTTCACCGTCTACGCCCCGAAATGGGACGGAGACCAGCGGTTCGACCGCGAGCAGCCCTTTGAGGTCGTCCGGCACCCGACCAGCCTGATGATCCCGGAGCCGAGAGTGGCCCGCCGCGCCGTGGCGATCGCGAAGCGGACGGGGGCGGAGACGGTCGTCTTCGGCGCCGCCGCCCCGCTCGGCTTGCTGGCCCCCACGCTGCGCAAGGCGGGCGTCACCAGGGCCGTCGCGATCACCCATGGCCATGAGGCGGGGTGGGCGGCGCTCCCGGTCGCCCGCCAGCTGCTGCGCCGTATCGGGGACACCACCGACGTGGTCACCTACCTCGGCGACTACTTCCGCACCCGGCTCGCCACCGCGCTGTCGCCGCCCGCCGCCGCCCGCATGACCCGCCTCGCGCCCGGCGTGGACCTCACGGAGTTTCGTTCTGATCCAGAACGGCGAGTTCTCATCCGTCAGCGTCTCGGACTCTCCGCCGACCGTCCGGTCGTCGTGTGCGTCTCCCGCATGGTGCCCCGCAAGGGCCAGGACACCCTGATCGAGGTCTGGCCGCGGGTGCGTCAGCAGATCCCGGACGCCGCACTGCTCCTGGTCGGCGACGGCCCTTACGCGGCGCGGCTGCGCACCATGGCGGCGGGCGACGAGTCCATACTGTTCACCGGCCCGGTCCCTGGCGGGGAACTAGCGGCGCACTACGCGGCGGGTGACGTGTTCGCCATGCCGTGCCGCACCCGGCGCGGCGGCCTGGACGTCGAGGGCCTGGGGATCGTCTACCTTGAGGCGTCCGCCTGCGGGCTGCCGGTCGTCGGCGGGAACTCAGGCGGCGCCCCCGACGCCATACTCGAGGGCGAGTCCGGCTACGTGGTCAGCGAGTCCGGCGCCCTCACGGCCCGCCTCACCGAACTGCTCGCCGATCCCGCGAAGGCGAGGGCGATGGGGGAGAAGGGCCGCGCCTGGACCGAACGCGACTGGACCTGGGACGCCGCCGCCGCCCGGCTGCGTGCTCTGCTGTTAGGCATAAAGCGCCTCGATGTCGGAGGCAAACTCCTTGTGCAGGATGTGACGGCGCAGCCCGAGCTTGGCGGACAGCTGGCCGTCCTCGACGGTGAAGTCGCCTTCCAGCAGCCGGAACCGGCGGATCGACTCGGCGCGGGACACGGCCTTGTTCGCGTCGTCCACCGCCACCTGGATCTCGGCCAGCAGGTCCTTGTCGGAGCGAAGGTCCTCGATCGTCGCCGACTCGGGCTTGCCGGTGCGCTTCTGCCACGCTTGCAACGCCTCCGGGTCCAGCGTGATCAGCGCGCCGATGTACGGCCTGCCATCGCCCACGACCAGCGCCTGACTGATCAGCCCGTGACTGCGCAGCCGGTCCTCCAGGATGCCAGGAGACACGTTCTTGCCCCCGGCGGTGACGATGATCTCCTTCTTCCGCCCGGTGATGGACAGGAAGCCCTCGTCGTCGATCGAGCCGAGGTCCCCGGTCCGGAACCAGCCGTCGCTGAGTACCTCATCGGTCGCTGACTGATTCCCGCGGTACCCGCCGAACACGATCTGGCCGCTCGCCAGCACCTCGCCATCGTCGGCGATCTTCACCGAGATACCAGGCAGTGGCAGGCCAACGGTGCCGACCTTCGCCCGGTCGTAGTGGTTAACCGTCAGCGGAGCGGTCGTCTCGGTCAGTCCGTACCCCTCGAGCACGGGGACGCCCACACCGCGGAAGAAATGGCCGAGCCGAGGCGCGAGCGCGGCGCCACCCGAGACGGCGCAGATGGTCTTGCCGCCGAGCGCCGCCCGGAGCCGTCCGTACACCAGCCGGTCGAACAGCGCGTGCCGGATCCGAAGCCCCACCGACGCGGTTACCTGCCCGGCGGGGTCCATCGCCTCGCTCCACGCCACCGCGGTATCGGCGGCCCGGCGGAAGATAGCACCCTTACCTTCGGCGAGGGCCTTGCTCTCCGCGCCGTTGTAGACTTTCTCGAACACCCGGGGCACCGCCAGGATGAACAAGGGCTGGAATGACTCCAGGTCGGGTAGCACGTTCGCGATGTCCGCGGTATGGCCCAGGGTTACCCCGGCTTCCAGCGCTAGCACCTGGATGAACCGGCCGAACACGTGCGCCAGCGGCAGGAACAGCAGCGTCGACGGCTCGGCGTAGCTGTAGGCGAAGGTGAGCGGGCCCAGGCTGGCGTTGCGGGCCACGGACAGCAGGTTCCGGTGGGTGATCTCGCAGCCCTTGGGACGGCCGGTGGTGCCGGAGGTGTAGATGATGGTCGCCAGGTCGGACGCGCTGGCGGCCTTCGCGCGCTCGGCGACCGTCTCGTCGCTCACCTCGGCGCCGGAAGCGACCAAGCCATCGAGCCCGGTGTCGAACCGCCACACATGCTGTACCGAGGCGACCTGGACGAGCCCGGCGAAGGTCTCGTTCTCCACGAAGACGGCGGTGGCCCCGGAGTCGGACAGGATCCACTCGGTCTGCTCGGCGGAGGAAGTCTCGTAGATCGGTACGGTGACCGCGCCCGCCGCCCAGATCGCGTAGTCGGCGAGCGTCCACTCATACCGGGTGTGCGACATGATGCCTACCCGGTCACCAGCTCCGATTCCCGCCGCGACCAGCGCCTTGGCGAGGGCGAATACCTCGTCCTTGAACGCCGCGGCCGTGACGTCCCGCCACTGGTCATCCGGCTGGCCGCCCGAGCCATCCTCCGATGTCAGCGCCTTGCGCCGCAGCGTCACCGCTGATGGCTGCTCGGTCGCCCGACGCGTGATCACGTCGGCGAGGTTGGCCGATTCCGGTATGTCCGCCAGGGCGGGGATGCTGTATTCGCGCACGGCCATAGCCTAATCTCATGCGAGTCCATGTGGTGAGTGACGTGCATGGTCATTCTGGCGCGCTGGCGCGGGCCGCGGACGGGGCGGACGTACTGCTCTGCCTTGGTGACTTGTTGTGTTTCCTTGATTACAGTGATCCGGGTAACGGGATCTTCGCTGATCTATTCGGTGCGGAGAACGTCGCCAGCTACATCGACCTGCGGACCGAGAAGCGGTTTGACGAGGCCAGCGAGATGATTCGCGGGCTGTTCGCCGCGCCTGGCATGGACGCGAGGCTGGAGGCGGCGATCCGCTCGCAGTATGAGGAACTGTTCGCGGCGCTCCCCGAGCCCGCCTACCTCACGTACGGCAACGTGGACCTTCCATCGCTATGGGGAAAGTACGCCAAGCCAGGGCACCACATCATTGACGGGGACCGGGTCGAGATCGGCGGGGTGACCTTCGGCTTCGCTGGCGCCGGGCTGATCTCCCCGTACCGGACGCCGAACGAGATCACGCCGGAGGAGTTCGCCGCCAAGCTGGAGAACGCGGCTCCGGCCGATGTGCTGTGCACGCACATACCGCCGGCCATCCCTGAACTGCTCTACGACACGGTGGCCAGGCGGATGGAGACCGGCAGCGTGGCGCTGCTGGAGACGATCAGGAGAACCAGGCCGCGCTATTCGGTTTTCGGTCATGTACACCAGCCACTCGCCCGCCGGACTAGGGTCGGCCGCACCGAGTGCGTGAACGTTGGGCATTTCCGTGCAACCGGTGTGCCGTTCGTACTCGATATATAGGGGTACGCTCAAAGTGTGTCCGAGAACAGTAGCGACCCGGTTGGTGACTTTCAGCGCTGGCTGATGAAGCAGGGCGCTAAGGGCATGGCCAGGCAGGTCGCAGACAGGGTCCGTTCCACCGTCGGGGTCGCACCCGATCCCAAGGCTGACGTGTGGGAGACCGCGACCACGGAGCCGCCCGGCGATGAACCGCCCGAGTGCAAGTGGTGCCCGATCTGCCGGGCTGCCCGCGCGGCCCAGGGCGGCGGATCGGTGAATGACACATTTTCCGGCTTTGTTCAAGACGCTTTCTCGGTCATCGACACCGTGATCCGGTCAAACAACAGCCCCGTCGTCGGGACCCGAGTCCCGGGGCGGACCGTCGTCCATCCGCAGGACCAGGACAGCGAATCCGCCGACAAAAGCGGCGACAGCACAGAAGGCGGCGATCCCGGGGACGGACCATCCGGCCGCGGTGGCGATGAGCAAGTAGGCTGGCCCGCCGAATAGCGCGGCCCAGGCGCCCTTGGTCACCGGGTCGACCTTCGGGAGCGGCGGTGGCGGCGGCGGGACGAAGTGATCCTCTTCCTCGGCGCGAACCGGCCATTCCCGTGGCCTCCTGCTCACCTCCCCTTCCTGCTTGACTGTCTCGGGGGATGGCAGGGTCTCGGCTGGCGGCAGGGTACGGGCCGGTGCGGGCAGCGGCTTCGGGGTCAGGTCTTCCAGCTCAGGCCAGGGAACCGCCCCCGCGTCCCCTGCGGGCGCGTCAAAACGGGCGACGAGGTCACGCCAGATCTCCTCGTCGTCGCTGCTGTTGTCGGCGGCCGGGCCGCCGACCGGATCTTCGCCAGTCACCGCGGGTGCCTATACCCCCGATCCGCTCACCGTATCCGTCGCGTGTGTACGGATAAATTCCAGGCTGCCAGAGAATATTTCCGGCGCGTCGTTGTCCAGGGTCGCGACGTGATAGCTGTCGTGCAACTCCCGGACTTCCACGTCGGGTAGCGCGGAGCGCAGCAGCCGCATGCTGGGCGGCCCCACCACGTGGTCCACCGTACTCCGGAAGACCAGGATTGGCTGCCGGACCTGGTCAAGTGCCGCCGCCGTTGTCTTCCACAGCGCGGGGAGCGTGGCCGCGGCCGACGTGGGGACTCGTTTGTAGCCGCCCTCACTTGCCCCCGGCTTCTTAATGTCGCCAGCTATCCCCGGCAGTGACTTGATGATGAGCTTCATCACCGGGGCGACCGCGAACAGCCGGGTATCCGGCGCGAGCGAGGGATTGACCAGGACAAGCCCGGCGACCGCGTCACCGCGGGTCTCGGCCAGCCGCAGCGCTAGGCAGGCGCCCATCGAGATCCCGGTGACAAACACCTGCGAGGAACGGGCAGCGAGTTCGTCGAACGCGCGCGACACCTCGCCGTACCAGTCGGTCCATCCAGTGCGGTTGAGATCCTGCCAGGTCGTCCCGTGGCCGGGCAGTCGCGGCAGCGACACCGTCAGCCCAGCCTCGGCCAGGTATTCGGCCCATGGCAGCAGCGTGCGCGGGCTCCCGGTGAACCCATGACACAGCAGTACTCCGGTCGGGCCGCCCTCGCTGGTGAAGGGCTGCGCGTCGGGAAGCAGTCCATCCATGCTCCGAATCGTCGCACGCCTCGCCACGATCCGCATCCCCGGCTGGCAGATTCCACATGCTCCCAGGACGTGGGACCATGGGGGCGTGTTCTACTGGTTGGTCAAGCTGACCCTTGGCACGACGCTGAAGATCGTTTTCCGCCCTTGGTCGGAGGGGAAGGAGAACGTGCCACGTCGTGGCCCGGTCATCCTCGCGAGCAATCATCTGTCGTTCTCCGACCACTTCTTCGGGCCGCTGCCACTCCCGCGCAAGGTCGTCTTCCTCGCCAAGGCCGAGTACTTCAACGGCCGCGGGCTGAAGGGCCTGGCCAGCAAGGTGTTCTTCACCGGTGTTGGCCAGATACCGGTGGACCGTGGCGGCGGGCAGGCGAGCGAGGCGGCGCTGCGCGCCGGGCTTGAGCAGCTTGCCGCGGGCAACGTGCTCGGCATCTACCCCGAGGGCACCAGGTCGGCGGACGCGCGACTGTATAAGGGCAAAACCGGTGTCGCCCGGCTGGCGCTCGAGTCGCGCGCCGTGGTGGTGCCGTGTGCCATGATCGGGACCTTCGAGTTCCAGCCGCCTGGCCAGGTCAAGGTGAACATGAAGATCCGCCCGGGCGTGAAGTTCGGCATCCCGCTGGACTTTTCCCGCTACTACGGGATGGAATCGGATCGCCAGGTGCTGCGTGATGTCACGGACGAGATCATGCGGGAAATCCAGAAGCTCTCCGGCCAGGATTATGTGGACGAGTATGCGAAGAGAAGGTCCAGCTGAGCTACTGGCGGGTTTCTGTAGTGATCTGGGCCACAAGTACTAGGGTGGGATCATGCGAGTGGGAGTGCTGACCGGCGGTGGTGACTGTCCTGGTCTGAACGCCGTGATTCGTGCCGTGGTGCGCCGCGGCATTCAGGAATTCGGCCTGGAATTCGTCGGGTTTCGCGACGGCTGGCGGGGGCCGCTAGAAGGCGATACGGTGCCGCTCGACGTGCAGGCGGTGCGCGGCATCCTGCCGCGGGGCGGCACCATCCTCGGTTCGTCGCGCACGAACCCGCTGAAGCAGGTGAGCGCGGGCGGGCGCAACGGTGTCGAGCGAATCAAGGACAACCTTGCGGGTCTCGGGGTCGACGCGCTGATCGTGATCGGCGGCGAGGACACCCTCGGGGTAGCGGCCAAGCTGCAGACCGAGGGCATCAACGTCGTCGGCGTCCCGAAGACCATCGACAACGATCTCGGCGCGACCGACTACACGTTCGGCTTCGACACCGCGGTGAACATCGCGATGGAGGCGATCGACCGGCTGCACACCACCGCCGAGAGCCACCACCGCGCGCTGATCGTCGAGGTGATGGGACGGCATGTGGGCTGGATCGCGCTGCACGCCGGGATGGCCGGCGGGGCGAACGTGATTCTCATCCCGGAGCGGCCATTCGATATCGAGCGGGTCGTCGCGTACGTCGAACGCCGCTTCCAGACGCGGTACGCGCCGATCGTGGTGGTCTCCGAGGGCGCCCATCCCGCCAATGAGGACCTGACGGTGCAGACCGGGCAGCTCGACGCGTTCGGCCACATGCGGCTCGGTGGTGTCGGGCAGTTCCTGGCCGACGTGATCGAGAAGCGGACCGGCAAGGAAGCCCGCTGCACGGTCCTGGGGCACATCCAGCGCGGCGGCACGCCGACCGCCTTCGACCGGGTGCTGGCCACCCGCTACGGGGTGCACGCGGTGCAGGCGGTGTACGAGGAGGCGTTCGGCATCATGGTGGCGCTGCGCGGCACCGATATCGTGCGCGTCCCGATCGAGGAGGCCACCCGAGAGCTTAAGCTCGTCCCGCCGGAACGCTACGCTGAGGCCGAGGTCTTTTTCGGATAGCCGATTCCTTTTCCGCGGTCCCAGGGTCTGCCTGGTTATGACAGAACTGAACCGCGCATTGCGGAGCACCCTGGACGTCGTGACGAAGGTTAAGCCCAGCGACCTGGACACGCCGACGCCGTGCGCGTCGTGGGATGTTCGCGCCCTGATAAACCATTTCGTGGGCACCGCCCGCTGGTGGGCCGCCGTCGTCTCCGGAGACGACGCGGCCACCGACGAGGACTACATGGCGGGGGACTTCGTCGCGGCTTATGAGGAGAGCATCCGGATGGCGACCGCGGCGTTCGCGGCCGACGGTGTCCTGGAGAAGACCTTCCGGCTGCCGTTCGGTGCTTTCCCTGGCACCGTCGTGCGGGACATGGCGGCTACCGACCAGTTCGCCGCGTTCCTCGGTCGCTCGGTGTGAGCCTTGCCCGATAGCGCCACCTTCGTCAGGGATACCGAGCCGTTCCGGCGGGAGCTGTTCGCGCACTGCTACCGAATGCTCGGGTCGGTACCTGACGCGGAGGACGCCGTGCAGGAGACCTACCTGCGCGCCTGGCGATACTACGGCGGGTTCGAGGGACGGTCATCGATACGTACCTGGCTGTACCAGATCGCCACCAACCGCTGCCTGACCGCGCTGGAATCGAGCGGCCGCCGCCTGCTGCCGTCCGGGCTGCGGGGTCCTGAGCCCGATCCCAGCGTGTTCCCCGAGGATGCCGGGCCGGGGGTTCGCTGGCTGCAGCCGGTCCCCGACGCGATGGTGGCCGCCGATCCAGCGGCCATCGTCGCGGCCCGGGACGGACTGCGGCTGGCACTCATCGCCAGCCTGCAGTACTTGCCGCCCAGGCAACGCGCGGTGCTGGTGCTGCGGGATGTGCTGGCGTTCCCGGCCACCGAGGTCGCGGCCATGCTCGATACCACAACCGCGTCGGTCAAGAGCGCGCTGCAGCGTGCCCGGGCGCGGCTCAAGGAAGTAGCTCCGTCCGCCGACGAGATCACCGAGCCGGACGCGCCGCGAGCCCGCGCCCTGCTCAAGGCCTACATCGCGGCGTTCGAGAACGCCGACGCCGACGCGCTGGAACGGCTCTTGCTCGCGGACGTGACCCTGGAAGCGACGCCAATGCGCACCTGGTTCGCGGGCCGCAAGACCTGCGTGCCCTTCCTGCGCGACCGCGTGATGGGAGCGCCGGGGGACTGGCGCATGCGGGCCACCAGCGCCAACGGGCAGTCGGCGGCGGTCGAGTACACTCGCGACGCCAGCGGCCGCTACCGGCCTTACGGAGTTGTGCTGCTCACCGTCACTGGTGGCGGCATCAGCCGGGTCGTCTCATTCGGCGACCCCAGCTTGGTCGCCGCGTTCGGGTTCGGGCAGTAGCCGCCAGATCCAATAATGACCGCATGGACAATTCGGTAGTACTGCGGCCGGTCGACGAGGATGGCGTGCGCATCGTGGAGCGGCTGACGCAGGATCCCGCGAGTACCGGCGAGTTCGCGTGGTTCGGGTGGCGGGCCGATCCGAGGCAGTACCGGCGCCGGTGGGCAGAGGACGGGATGCTCGGGGAGGACGGCGGGTTTCTGCTGATCGTCGGCGACGAGGACCGTCTCGGCTTCGTGAACTGGCGGCGCGCGGCGCGGACTCCGGATGGCGCTGCCTGGGAAATCGGGATCGCACTGCTGCCGGACGCCAGGGGCCATGGTTACGGGACCAAGGCGCAGCGGTTGCTGGTTGGCTACCTGTTCGCGCACACGACGGCGCACCGGATCGAGGCGCTCACCGAGACCAGCAACCTGGCCGAGCAGCGAGCGCTGGAGAAGGCCGGCTTCACCCGGGAGGGCGTCTGCCGAGGCGCGGGCTGGCGTGACGGCACCTGGCGAGATGGCGTGACTTATGCCATTTTGCGCACCGACCCGACCGCCCCGTAAACCCCCGCCGTTTATGGGCAGTGCGGCGCTGCCCATTAAAGAGCGAGGGCAATGCCGCACTGCCCAGGAAAGCCTGGCCGACCTGGCCGACGCGCCGACCGGGCCGACGCGCCGACCTGGCCGACGCGCCGACCTGGCCGACGCGCCGACCGGGTCAGCCAGCCAGCCGACCGGACCGGACCGACCGGCCGGCCGACCGGTTGCGCCGCGACCCAGCATCTGCCTATACTCGTCTACGAGTACTAGGGAACGAGCGCTCGGACACGAGTGCATCACCGAGGAGCAAACTATGGCAAAACGGCGGAAGGTGGCCAACCTGCTGGCGCTGCCCGTCATGTCGGCGTTGGCTCAGCAACCGATGTACCCGTACCAGATCGCCATGCAGCTCAAGGACCGGGGTAAGGACCGGGCGGTCAAGGCCAACTGGGGCTCCTTCTACACGGTCATCAAGAACCTGGAGAAGAACGGCTTCATCGAGGCCATCGAGACCATCCGCGAGGGACGGCAGCCGGAACGCACCGTGTACCGGCTGACCGAGGCAGGCCGCGAGGAGCTGCTCGACTGGCTCCGCGAGCTGATCGGGGAGCCGGAGGAAGAAGCCACCCGGCTCGAGGCGGGGCTGAGCGACTTCATGCACCTGCACCCCGACGCGGTAACGAGCCTGCTCCGGAAGCGGCTCGATGCCATGGAGGCCACGATCGCTAAGCAGCAGTCCGAGCTCGAGACGTACCGGGAGATGCTTCCCAGGATCTTCCTGCTCGAGACCGAGTACCACCTCGCCCTCGACAAGGCGCAGGCAGAGTGGGTCCGCGGCATCCTCAACGAGATAGAGACCGGTTCGCTGTCCGGCTTCGAGGCGATGCGCCAGTTCCACGAGACGGGGGAGATTCCGCCGGAGTACGCGGAACTCTTCGAGCAGGAGGCGCGCAAGTACGACTGACAAAGAAGAAAAAGCCCCGGCCTGGTGCGGCAACACCAGGCCGGGGACCACATCGATCACTCACCGTCAAGAGGAGTAATCATCATGAACTCTATCGAGGCACGTGGCCTCGTGAAAACCTACAAGGATGTCCGCGCGCTCGACGGGCTGGACATCGAGGTGGCGCGCGGCACCGTGTTTGGTCTTCTTGGGCCAAACGGCGCGGGCAAATCCACCACTGTCAAGATCCTCACCTCGCTGGTCAGGCCCGATGCGGGCAGCGCCACCGTCGAAGGCGTCGATGTCCTGAAAAATCCGGCGCGACTGCGCCGGATCATCGGAGTCGTGGCCCAGCATTCCGGCGCGGACCCGATGGCCACCGGCCGGGAGAACCTGATTCTCCAAGGCAGGCTGTACCGGGTGCCACGGGTGAAGGCGCGCGCCGACGAACTGCTGGCGCGCTTCGGGTTGACCGAGGCGGGCAGCCGGCTGGTCAAGACCTACTCCGGCGGGATGCAGCGGCGGCTCGATGTCGCGCTCGGGCTGATGCACCAGCCGAAGGTGCTGTTCCTCGACGAGCCGACCACCGGCCTCGACCCCGAGGCGAGAACCGCCATGTGGCAGGAGATCGAGCGGCTCAGCGACGAGGGCGTGACCGTCCTGCTCACGACGCACTACCTGGACGAAGCGGACCGGCTGGCGTCGCAGGTCGCGATCGTCGACCATGGCCGGGTCGTGACCTCCGGGACACCGGACGGGCTCAAGGGTGAGCTCAAGGGAGATCATCTCGCCGTTTTGATATCGGAAGAAACGCCAGAAGCGGACGTGCGACGCGCGCTGGACAGCACCGAAGTAGTACGCGACGTCATCGTCTCTGGCCGCGACGTGTCGGCGCGCAGCGACGACGGCGCGGCGGCGGTGCCGTCCGTGCTCGCGGCACTGTCCGGCGCCGGGATACCCGTCGCGTCGGTCGCGGTCGTCCGGCCGTCGCTCGACGACGTTTACCTGCGGTACACCGGTCGGAGGTTCGAGGCAGCATGATCCGCGATTCGTGGTACTTCACCGGCCGGAAGCTGCACGCCCTGGTGCGAAACCCGTGGGTGCTGTCGTTCAGCGTGGTGCAGCCGGCGATCTGGCTGTTCCTGTTCGGCGAGCTGTTCAAGAAGATCGTCGACCTGCCAGGGTTCGGCGCGTCCGGCTCTTACCTGGAATACCTCGTCCCGGGGATCGTCGCGATGAACGCGATGTCCGGCAACATGTGGGCGGGCATGTCGATGATCGAGGAGATCGAGCGCGGCACCCTGGACCGGTTCCTGGTCAGCCCGGCTTCGCGGGTCGGTCTGCTGAACGGAACCGTCGCCGAACAGGCGGTCGGGACTGTGTACCAGTCGCTGATCATCGTACTGCTCGGCCTGGCCGGTGGTGCGCGCTACCCGGGTGGCGTCGGCGGTGTCGCGGTGCTGATCATCGCGTCGGTGCTGGTGGGAATCGTGTTCGGTGCGCTGTCGAATGTGGTGGGCATCCTGCTGCGGTCCCGTGAGGCGATCATCGGCGTGTACACGTTCTTCATGCTGCCGCTGATGTTCCTGTCCTCGGCGTTCATCGCCACCAGCCTGATGCCTGGCTGGATGCAGGCCATCGCGTCGCGGAATCCGCTGAACTGGGTGGTCCAGATCGGACGTGACGCGCTGTCGGTGTCGCCGGACTGGGGATCGATCGGGATCCGCGGCGGCGGCCTGGTGGTGCTGGCGATCGCGTGCGTCGCGCTATCCGGCCTGACCTTCCGGTCCTACAGCCGGAGCGTCTGACATCACCACGGTGACGTTAGCGTTGTCGACCAGCACGCTGACCGTCGCGCCCGGACGCGCGATGGCGGCGTGCTGCTCGGCTGAGCTGAAGGCGGCTCGGGCCACCGCGCTCGAGCCGTCCGGCAGCGTGACGGTCAGGTCGGCGACGCCGCCGGCCGGGCCGAAGCCGGCTGGCATGCTGACGTCGCGGACGGCGGTCACCGTGGCCGTCACCGGGGCTCCGGCCGCCGCGGCGGGCGGTGACCAGCGCGATTCGACCGGTTCATGCCAGGCGGTGGCCGGATCGCCGTTCATGGCTTCGGTGAGCACCCCGGCGTCGATCCCGGTACGCAGCCGGAGTTCGTCCGCCCGCGCGCGGTCGAGGGCACCAGGGATCTGGTCCCAGTGGATGACCACGCTGTCTGGCTGGTGCAGGTCGACGGTGACCGGAAGCTGCTGGCCAGGCGCCGGCCACTTGGCCTCGGGGGCGATGCCCTTGATCTGGACGGCGGTGGGTTCCAGGCCGGGTGCCGAGACCACGCCCGCCAGCCGGAAGTTCGAGTACACGGCATTGCCCATGGCGGGTCCGCTGACGCCGCTGACCAGCAGCGTGCCGTCCGCCGGGCTGGCCATCTTGCGGATCTTCCGGCCGTTCACAGCGGAGTGATGCCGAGCGCCGGCAGGTCGATCGTGACCTGTGCCCGGTCGTCCGGATTGAATCGCAGTGGCAGCTGGGTTCCCGGCGTCGCCAGCGCCGCGAATCGCTCCGCCGAACGGAATCCGAATCTGATCGTCGACTCGTATGGCGGCCCGTCGGGCGGGGTTACCCGCAGCGTCAGCCACGCCATCGACGCGTCGGGACTCGGGAACAGCTGGGGCGGCAGCGGCAGCTTCCGCGCCGAGACCACGACCCCTTGGGCGGGCTCGCCGGTGCGCGCGAGCGAGACCGCGATCTTTCCCGGGATCACCTTCACGTGCGGGGCGGACGCCGCGAGCATCGAAGCCGACAGCCCCGGCGCGATGCGATCGAGGGCGCCCCCGAAATCGCTCGGGAAGAAACCCTGTTCCGCCAGGTAGTCGGCGACCGCTTGCTGGTGCGTTCCGCTCGGTCCGGCGTCCCAGCCCTGGGTTGGCTGCCATCCGGGCGGCTGACCGTCCGCGCCGTGACCGGGTCCCCACACCACGGCGAAGTTCAGCGGGTTCGCCGGATCCGCGACCGCGGCGAGTTCCTGTCCCACCGCGGGCCACGAGTCCCGCGGCAGCGCGGCGGTCAGCTGAACCAGCTGGAGCGGGAACGGCCCGAGCAGCAGCCCGGAGATCAGCGCCGCCTCGACGGGCTGCGGGTCGCCAGGCGGCGTGACCGCGATCACGCGCAGCTTGGCGGGCACCTGGTTAGCAGGCAGTCTGTCCGGGCCCGGAGTGCTTATCAGCAGATCAGTCTGCTTCTTGCGGCCGAAGAGCGGCATGGTCCCCCCACGAGACGGTGTAAACCCCAACATATCGCCCCAGGCTCACCCGCTTGCCGGGAAGGTCAGCAGCGGCTGACTGGCGTAGTCGTAGATGACCGAGGTGCGAAACCCGACGACCTCCCGGCGCTTGCTGAAGTGGTCCATCAGGAGGCCGTGCAGTGCGGGCAGGTCGGCAACGGCGACGTGGATGAGGAAGTCGTCGTTGCCGGTCAGCACGTAGACCGCGCGGACCTGAGGCAGGGAGAGCGCGAAAGCCTGGAATCCCTGGATGACCTCCCGGCTGAGCGGGCGGACCTGGAACGCGACCAGTGCCTGGATCGCGAGTCCGACCTTGGCCAGGTCAACCTCGGCGTGGAATCCGGCGAGCACACCGCGGTCGCGCAGCAGCCGGGTCCGCACGTGGCAGCTGGACGCGGCGATTCCGATGCGGGCGGCCAGCTCCCGGTTGCTTAGCCGGGCGTTTGCTTGCAGTTCCCGGACGATCGCCGAATCTATTTCGTCCATGTCCGTTCCATCACCGTCAATTCTGAAGGAGCTTCGTCATATTTACCATAACGACGATTATCCATCTAACATCGCCCGCATACTCTGGATAGATGATTTGGAGGCGACATGGGTGCCGCACCTGACGTACTGCGGATCGAACATGGCAGCCGGACCGGCCAGCCGATCATCATCAGCCTCGACTCCACCCAACCGGGACCCGCGCTCGGCGGGTGCCGCGTCAAGCCGTACGTTTCCTGGCGCGACGGGCTGGACGATGCCCTGCGCCTGTCGGCTGCGATGACCGACAAGGCCGCCCTCGCCGGCCTGCCCTACGGTGGCGGGAAGACCGTCGTCGCGCTCTCGCCCGGTACGCCGGAATACTGCCGCCACGACCTTCTCGCGGATATCGGCGAGGCCGTCGACTCGCTCGGCGGCAGGTACATCACCGGGCCGGATGTCGGCACCTCCCCAGCGGACATGACGGTCATCGCTCGGTACACCAGCCACGTTCTGTGCCGCCCGACGGACGCGGGCGGCGGCGGGGACTCATCGCCACCAACCGCGGCCGGGACCCTGGCCTGCATCGACGCCGTCCGCGACCGCGTTTTCGACGGCCGGACAGCCAGCGAGCTCACCTTCGCCATCCAAGGACTCGGTCATGTCGGCGTCCTTATCGCGGACGCCCTGGCAAGCCAGGGCGCAACCCTCGTGGTAGCCGACACCGACCCGGGACGGCAGCGGCTGGCCGGCCGCTGGCACGCCCGCATCGTCGACCCGGCGCAGCTGCTCATCAGCGACGCTGACATCTTGGTGCCCGCGGCACTAGGCGGCATCCTCACTCCGGAGACGGTCCCGGCACTCCGCTGTCGCGCCATCGTGGGCCCCGCCAATAACCAGCTCACCGACGATTCCGTGGCAGACCTGCTGTACTCACGGGGCATCATCTGGGCACCCGACCCCGTCGTGAGCGCCGGCGGCATCATCGCGGCCGTCGCCCGAGAGATCACCCAGCTCCCCGAGCCTGAGGTCCAGAACCTTCTCGCGGCTATCGGAGACCGCCTCGGCAGCCTCCTTGACGAGGCTGTCAGCAGCGGCCAGCCGCCGCTGACGGTGGCCAGGCAACGGCGCCTCAGGGGAGGATCGGCTCAACCTCGGAAGCAGGTTGATCAACGTTGCTCATGATGGACCGGATGTCGCGCGGAATCAGCGCCAGCACGGTCGCGACGGCGATCGCCCCGGCGGCGAGGAACTGGGTGCGGGATATCCCGATGGCCGCGCCCAGCGGGCCGGCGATCAGCGCGCCCAGCGGCATCGCCATCACCGAGCCGAGGATGTCATAGGAAGACACCCGGGCCAGCCGGTCCGGCGGGATGTTGCGGGTAAGCGCGACCGTCCACTGGACCATCATGACCTCAAGCAGCACGCCGATCAGGAACGACGTGAGGCAGATGAGCGGCAGCGGCAGCACGAGGGCGAGCGAGATGGGGGAGACCGCGACGGCGCCGAGCGCCAGCACCACGAACAGCATCGGCCGGCGGGGAGTCAGCCGCAGCGAGATCAGGCCCCCGCCGATCAGGCCGAACGAGTCCGCCGCGGTGATCGCGCCCCACGCGGCCGCGCCGCCCAGATGGGCCCGCGCCACCACCGGGCCGAGCACCGAGAACGCGCCGTACCAGGACATCATCACCACGGCGGCTTGCAGCACGATGACCCACAGCCAGGTGTGCGACCAGAATTCTGACCAGCCCTCCTTGAGCTGCCCGAGCAGGTTCTCGGTGGAGGCGGGCGCACTGAGCGCACGGGGCCGCAGTGACAGCAGGACCGGCACCGTGCAGACCATGCCGAGTGCGCAGGTGGTCAGCGCCCATCCCGGGCCGATCGCGGCGACCATGACTCCGGCTATCGCCGAGCCGGCCATGGTCCCGCCGTTCATCGCTACCCGGCTGATCGCGCTGGCGTCCTGCAGCATCGAGTCGGAGACCAGCCGGGGGAGCAGCGCCTGGGAGGCCGGATAGAAGATCGCCATCCCGGAGCCGGTGACCGCTTCGAGCACGATCATCGCGGCCAGCGGCGGTCTGCCGGTCAGGACGAGCAGGCCGAACGTGCCCTCGCCGACGGTCATCAGCAGGTTGGCGGCGATGATGACCCGCTGCGGCGGGAACCGGTCGGCGGCGACCCCGCCGAGCAGCGCGAACACCAGCGACGGTGCGATCTGCGCCGCGAGAACGTAGGACAGGTCAGCGGCGGAGCCGGTCAGGTTCAGGACGGCGAAGGAGACCCCCACCATCGAGAACCCGAACGACGCGGGCGCGATCAGCCGGTCCGCCAGCAGTATCCGGAAGTCGCGCACGCCGAGAACCGGGAAACGTGTTACGAACGTGCGCATCGGCTCAACCTATTAGCGCCGCGACGTGCGGAGCAAGCTAATTTCCGGCCTGCCGGGCGCGGAAGGCAGCGGTCTTCACCCGGTTCTGGCAGGCGGTCGAGCAAAACCGGCGGGTCCCGTTCCGCGAGACATCCACGTACACCCGGTCGCAGTGCGGCGCGGTGCAGACCCCGAGCCGGTTGTGCATCGGGCCGCCGACGACGGTCGCCAGACCGGCGGCGCAGCCCGCGGCCCAGCCGCCCGGGAGCTTGCGGTCCGCGGAGTGGAAATGCAGGTGCCAGTGCGAGCCGTCATGGCGTTCCAGTTCCGGGCGCGCGCCGGTCCAGCGCAGCAGTTCGTTCACCCGGATCGCCGCGGTGTCGTAGTCCCCGGCGTCGGTGGCGGTGAAGACGTCGCGGAACACTGCCGCATAGCTCGCCAGTTCCACCGCCTCATCTTCGGTGGCGCCGACCGTTCCGCCGCCGGCTCGCAGCACCCCTGTCACCTCGCGAGCGAGGTCGGCGCCGGCCGACGGCAGGTACGGATGGCCGTGCGCCTCGCCGGGGGTGAGCAGGTTCACCAGGTCGACCGCGACCCGAACCACCCGATCGGTGTGACTGTTGTACTCCACTTGACCAGTTACGTCCCATCGGTATAGCGTCGTGACTGTCAAAGTAATTGTAGCCAGTTACAGGTGGAGGGTGCGCGTGGACGCTCGAATTCTGGATGCCTGCGGGCTCCCAGGTTCATGACGCCAGTCCCTTGTTGGCTTTTGTCCTATTTTCGCTTACCTGGACCGGGGTGCAATATCCGGATTCTTCTCCGCACCACCGCAATCAATTCAGTATTCGATATCGACGGCATTCATGATATGATTCGAATATAGAATCGATTACCGGGGTCCGGCAGGACACGATGCCGGACCTCCGACCGGAAGACGGGGTGAGCGGGAACATGGCAGACTACGACGGGTTCTCCCAGGGCCAGACCCTGGACATGGCCCGCCCGTCAGCGACGCTGGCGGGGATCCTGGAGCAAGCGGCCGGCCCAGGCCGCCGGTACCGGGGGCTGGACGATGACCAGCTCACCGGGGCACTGGGCCGGTGGGCGGCGGTCGAGTCCTGGGCCTGCTCGCAGAAGCTGGCCGCGGTGACCGAGCTGGTGCGGCGCCGGGGCATCCCGGCGCTCGGTACCGTCACCGGACCGGCGGACATCGCGCCGGAGGTGCCGGCCGGGTGGGATGAAAGCGTCAGCGAGGAAGCCGCGATGGCGCTGGGCATGTCCAAGCCCGCCACCGACAAGCTGGTGAACCTGGCGGTCACGCTGGCCACCCGGCTGACCGCCACCGCCGCCGCGCTGGAGACCGGCGACGCCGACTACGTGAAAGCCTCGGTCATGGCGGAAGTCACCCGGCCGCTGGATGACGAAGCAGCCTGGAACGCCGAAAAGCTCGCCCTGATGCACGCCGGGGGCTCATTCAAGGGCAAGACCCCGGGCGAGCTGCGCAAGCTGACCGAGCGGGCCAGCATCACCGCCGACCCCGACGCGGCGGAAAAGCGCCGGACCGAATCCGAGCGGAACGCGAAGGTCGCGTCCTGGCGGGAGCCGGAAGGCACCATGGCGATCCAGGCCTCCGGCCTCAACCCGGCCGACGCGATGGACGCGAGGAATGGACAAGCTCCGCGCCCGGGCCTTCGCCGACAAGCTCACCGGCCGCAACCCGCTCGCCGGAGACGACGCCGGGACAGGCACAGCAGCGCCCCGGCGGGTGCACCTGACCGCCCCGGAATGGATCCTGCCGCTTTTGACCGTGCTCGGGCTGGCGGACAACCCCGGCGAGGCCGCCGGGCTCGGCGCCATCGACCCCGCCCTGGTCCGCCAGCTCGCCACCGCCGCATCCGCCGCCGGGAACCACACCGGCTGGCACCTGTCCCTCGTCAACGACCAGGGCTGGGTCACCACCCACGGATGTCCGCCCGCCAGCCCCAGGAGCAACCGGGCCA
>JBEKHI010000082.1:0-23869 GCA_050012355.1 Streptosporangiaceae bacterium
GGACCACGGCTAGGAGGCGGCTGGCGGGTGCACACCACCTTGCGGATCGACCCGGCACCAGCCACCGCGACGGAGGGCATGTGACGATCTCCATTCTGCTGGCCGATGACCAGCCGATGCTCCGGCTGGGTTTTCGCCTGGTACTGGACGCGCAACCCGACATGGAGGTCGTCGCGGAAGCAGGCGACGGCGCGACCGCCATCAGCATGACGCAGGCCACGCACCCCGACATCGTGCTGATGGACGTACGGATGCCCGGCACGGACGGCATTGAGGCAACTCGGCAGATCGTGGCTGGGAGCACGACCCGGGTGCTGATCCTCACCACTTTCGACCTCGACGAATACGCCTACGCCGGGCTTCGGGCAGGTGCAAGCGGTTTCCTGCTCAAGGACGTGCCGCCGCCCGAGCTGATGTCCGCCATCCGGGCCGTCGCCAGCGGCGACGCGGTCGTGGCCCCCCGCGTCACCTCTGAGCTCACAACACTTGCTGGCCAGACCTGAGTGGGCAAACGGAAAGTGTCGTCCTGGTCTCGAAGGTGTACCGCTTCACAATTCGACGCCGACGATGACCTGCGTTTGACCGGACATCTAACCCACGAAACAAGAGTTCCGATCTGGCTGATCTGTGCTCGCCCACCCAACGCTCCGCACGATCCCTTGGCCGCTCCGAACCGGCGATCGGTGTGTCCGCGACAGCAACGGCGAGGGTGAACAGACGGTCGCCGTAAGAGCTGGTCATATTCAGATCAATGCATAAGCACACTAGAACGCAACGCCCGCTATTCGCATGAGCGTGCGTCGCTGCCGCACCGACCCACGGTCGCGGAACGCGAGATGACCCGTTCCGGCGTGTCGTCGTACGACTATCGGCCACACGGTCGTCCTACCGTCGGTCAGGGGGATCGGCAAGACCTCCGTGCGCTGCCCGGTGACCTGGATATTGTTTCGCAGGCCGGTATTCTGTAGCAAGGACTTCTCTCTCGACCGCGGCTCTATCAGCCGGACTGACATGAGGAGAGGGCGCGATGACCGACACGCCCGTCGCGGCAGGCTCAGAGCCCTCGCCGGGCAGGGCAGAACCTGGGCTGATCCACCGTCACGACCTGATGGCCGCGTTGAACCAGACAGCCCAGAAGCGGGTCACGATTATCTCGGCGCCTGCCGGCACCGGGAAAACGTCGCTGTTGCGCGCGTGGGCGGACCAGCCGGGTCAGGATTGCCGTATCGCCTTCATGACCGTACGGCCGGGCCAGCACGATATGCAGCTCTTCTGGCTCACCATGCTCGGCGCGGTCCGGGCCGCGGCTGGCAGCGGCGAAGGCGGTGCGCAGCTGCCGCCCGTGACACCCGGATCGAGCGGTAGCGCCATGGTAGACAAGGTGCTGTCGGAGCTCGAGGAGTCCTTCGATCGCTTCGTCCTGGTCATCGACGACCTGCACGAGCTCAGCCCACCGGAGGCCGCCGGGCAGCTCACAGCGCTACTGACGCGCTTGCCTCCGAGAGTCCGCGCGATCGTGGCTACCCGCCGCGACCTGCCGCTCCGCCTGCACAAGCTGCGGCTGGCCGGTGACCTGGCCGAGATCCGCGCCGCACAGCTGCGCTTCACCGAGCACGAAACCCGCCGGCTCCTCGCTGCCGCCGGAATCGCGCTGCCCGGGCAGGTGGCCGCGATGCTGCATCAGCGGGCCGAGGGTTGGGCGGCCGGGCTGCGGCTCGCTGTGCTATCCCTCACCGGGCACCCCGACCCAGAGCGGTTCGTCGCCGAGTTCTCCGGCAGCGACCGCACAGTCGCCGAGTACCTGTTGGCCGAGATGCTGGAGCGACAGCCGCCCGAGGTTCAGGGTCTGCTGCTGCGCACCTCCGTGCTGGACCGGGTCAACGGCGAGCTCGCCGACCTGCTTACCGGAGCCGCGGGATCGGAACGGATCTTGCTGGACCTGGAGGACGCCAACGCGTTCGTCGTGTCCCTTGACCCCGGCCGCACCTGGTTCCGCTACCACCGCTGGCGGTGGTGAGCTGGGACTGCCCGGAGCTCGAGCCAGGCCTCTTTACCAGTCGGCTGCACATCGCCGACCTGGATGACGGCACCGCTATTGAACTGGGTCAACTGGGCCTTGAGGCGGAGTCCCCCGCGTGGTGGCAAGGCGACGACGGCTGGCATGTGGCCTGGCGGGAATACCCCCCACCCGGTATGGGCGCGGCAGTGCTCGATATCACCGTCTCAGCTGACGGGACTACCTCGGCCGGGCCTGAGAACCTGACCGCCGGCATGACCGCCTGCCCGGACAAGCTCATCCAGGTCACCGGCGGCCCGGCAGCGGCGCTGTTCGCCGAAGGACTCGACACCGCCCTGTACCGGCTGGATCCGGCCGGCCCGTCGTTCCGCCGGGTTACCGGCTGGGACGGGTGGGCAGCCGCGCTCAGCGCCAGCGACGATGGGACCACGATCGCGGTGCTGGCGAGCACGGCCTACGCACCTCGCGATGTCTGGGCTGGTTCACCGGATGCCCTCATCCGTATCAGCGATACCCTCCCGGGACTGCGCGGCGTCGCCTTGGGGATTCAGGAGCGGCTGTCCTGGCAGGCATCCGACGGACTGGAGATCGACGGTGTACTGGTCCTGCCGCCGGGCCGAAGCCGGGCGGACGGGCCGTTCCCGCTGGTGACCATGATCCACGGCGGGCCCTACGACCGGAGGGCAGACGAACTCCTGGTGTCCTGGGGGCAATGGGGCCAGTGGCTGGCCGCCGCTGGCTTCGCCGTATTCCACCCCAACCCCCGTGGCGGCAAGGGACACGGCCCGGAGTTCGCCGCCATGGTGAGCCGCGCCGTGGGTCAAGACGAGTGGACCGACACCCTGACCGGCATCGATGCCCTCGTAGCTGACGGCGTCGCGGATCCCGCCCGGCTGGGCATAGCCGGGTGGAGCCACGGCGGGTTCATGGCGGCCTGGGCGGTCACCCATACCGATCGCTTCCGCGCCGCGGTGATGGGCGCGGGCATTGCCGACTGGGCCATGCAGGTCGGCGCCGGCGAGCTCGGCCGGACAGAAGCCGACCTGGTCGGCAGCCTCGGCTGGGAAGGACCCGGGCCACACCGCCACGATGAGCTCAGCCCGATCTCCTACGCGGCGAAAGCGACGACCCCGGTACTGATCCTGCATGGCGAGAAGGACACCAACGTCCCGGTTGGCCAGGCGATGTACTTTCACCGGGCGTTGAGCCAGTTCGGCGTCGAACACGAGCTGGTCGTCTACCCGCGGGAGAACCACTCGTTCACCGAGCGAGCCCACCAGATCGATGTCCTGGAACGCACCCGCTCCTGGTTCACTCGCTGGCTAGGCGATCCGGCTGACGAATGACGCCATCCACCCGAAGATTCCGGTTCAGGACACTGGCCCTCCGTACACCTCGGCGCCTGAGCGGCGGTGTCCCGCCGCGGCCGCCGATGGTTACGGATTGTTCAGGTAGGCCAGGACTGCCAGGACCCGGCGGTGTCCGATGTCGTCTGACGGTAGCCCGAGCTTCAGGAACACGTTTCCGATGTGCTTGCTGACCGCCCGTTCGGTGATGACCAAGGTGGTCGCGATGGTTGTGTTGTCGTGGCCTTCGGCCATGAGCTTGAGGACCTCAAGCTCGCGGGGTGTCAGCGAGTCGAGCGGGGTGCGGCGGCGACGGGTGAGGAGTTCGGTCACCACCTCGGGGTCGAGCGCGGTGCCGCCGGCCGCCACCCGGTCGAGTGCGTCCAGGAACTCCTCAACGCGGCCGATCCGGTCCTTGAGCAGGTAGCCGACCCCGCTCGCGCCGCCGCTCAGCAGCTCGGCGGCGTAGGATTCCTCGACGTACTGGGAGAGCACGAGCACTGGCAGGCCGGGGATTTTCTCGCGGGCCGCGAGCGCCGCTCGCAGGCCCTCGTCGCGGAAGCCGGGCGGCATCCGGACATCGAGCACGGCGATGTCCGGGCGGTGCTCGAGCAACGCCGGGAGGATCTGCGGCTCGGCGGCGGCCACGGCCACGACTTCGTGCCCGGCCGAGGTAAGCAGCAGGACGAGCCCTTCGCGCAGCAGTGCGTTGTCCTCGGCGATTACCACGCGCATGGCAGCTCCGCTTCGATCACGGTCGGGCCTCCGGCGGGGCTGGTCAGGGTAAAGGTTCCATCGAGGGCGGCGACCCGGCGGCGCATGCCGGGCAGGCCGGTACCGCCCGCGTCGTTCCCGGCGCTCTCGGCTCCGCCGCTGCCCTTGTCGCGCACGACCACCCGCACGCCAGAGGCGGTGCGGGTGAGGCTGACCTCGGCCCGGCTGGATCCGCTGTGTTTGGCCGCGTTGGTCAGCGCCTCGGCAACGACGAAATACGCGGCCGCCTCCACCGCCGCCGGGGCGCGGGGCCCTTCATCGAATTCATCCGCCCGCACAATGACATCAAGCCCGCTGCTCGCGGCGAGGGCCCGGACCGCGCCCGCCAGCCCTCGGTCGGTGAGGATCGGCGGATGGATGCCGCGCACCACGTGCCGCAGCTCCGCCAGCGCCTCCTCTGCCTGCTGCTGGGCCTCGTCGAGTAGCCGCCACGCGGCCTGCGGATCGCGATGGTAGGCGCGCTTCGCCAGTCCGATCCGCATAGACAGCGATACGAGCCGCGCTTGCGTGCCGTCGTGCAGGTCCCGCTCGATGCGGCGCAGTTCGGCACCGTGCGCGGCGATGGCGCCCGCCCGGGTCTGAGTCAGCCGCTCGACACGCTCGGTGAGCCGCGCCTTCGGTGATGGCTTGAGTAGCGCGATCGACCAGACGGCATCGAGTTCCGCCAGGCGGGTGATCAGCGGCAGGACGACCGGCCGGCGCCCGAGCAGCCCGCACCACATCCCGTCGGCGAGGAGCCCGGCCGGCCACAGCGGTACCGCGAGGAACCCAAGGCAGCCGTAGCCGTAGTCGGCGACCATCCAGCGCAGATCGGCGAACGTGCCCGGGTCGAGGATCGCCGTGCGCAGCCGGTCGCGGATCGGGCCGGTGATGGGCAGGTAGGCCTCGTGAATCTCCTGTCCCGTCCAGGCGGACACCATGCTCCTTTTCGCCCCGGCTATCCGGCGGATCAGCAGCACGGTCTCCGGCAGCAGCCAGGCACCCACAATGGCCACCGTGCCGATGGCCGTGATCAGCAGGACGGTGATGAACCCGATGGAGAACGCGGCGAGACCGGTGCCCAGGGCCAGATGGGCCGTGGCACGCGCCGCGTCCCGCACCGTCTTTCTCATGGCGTCAGGCTAACCGCACCTCGACAAGCCGCATGAGGGAGGCCGCTCCCCTGTGATGGTGTAACCCGCTACACCACCGGTTCGGGTGGGCGCTCCCTCGTGGCCGCGCGCTGGCGACAGCAGGGTTGATCTTGGGTGCGAACGACGCTCCCGAAGCCCGTAGGCGGAGGTTTTCAATGTCTAAGCTAGCTCGCTGGTGCTTTGAGCACCGTAAATGGGTGGCGGGCCTCTGGCTACTCGCCGTGATCGCGGTGACCGGGGTCAGCACGCATGAGGGAAGTGCTTTCGGCGGGAGCTTCAGCCTGCCGAATACCGACTCGCAGGCAGCGGTCAATCTGCTGACGCAGAACTTCCCGTCCGCGTCCGGTGAGGGCGATCAGGTCGTGATCCAGGCCACCCATGGTGCCACCATCCGGTCGGCCACGGTGCGGACGGCGGTGACGGCGGCCCTGGCCAAGGTCGCCAGAGTGCCGGGCGTGGAGTCCGTCGCCAGCCCCTACGCCAAGGCGGGCGCGGCCCAGGTCAGCCGGGACGGCACCGTCGCCTTTGCCACAGTGACCTGGAATAAGCAGGATGCCCAGATCACCACGGCCGACGCGAACAACCTGATCAAAGCGGCCGAATCCGCCGACGGGGCGACCGTGCATATTTCCCTCAGCGGCCAGTCCATCACCAACTCCGAACGGCCAAGCCCCGGGTTCACCGTCGGCGTCGGCGTGCTCGCGGCACTGGTCATCTTGCTGCTCGTCTTCGGCGGGGCCGTGCTCGCCTCGCTGCTGCCCCTGCTGGGCGCGGGCCTGGCCCTTGTCCTCGGCAACTCGCTGATCGGCCTGCTCAGCCACGTGATGAGCATCTCCAGCGTGTCCACCGAACTAGCCGTCCTGATCGGCCTGGGCGTGGGCGTGGACTACGGGCTGTTCATCATCAGCCGGTACCGCAGCGCGGTCAAGGATGGCCTGTCCTACGCCGACGCCGCGGCCCTGGCCGTCCAGACGTCGGGCCGCACGGTGCTGCTAGCCGGCCTGACCGTCTGCATCGCCCTGCTCGGCCAGTCCCTTCTCGGCGTCAGCTTCCTCTACGGCGTGTCGGTCTCCGCGGCCCTCGCGGTCGCGCTGACCATGGCAACCGCCCTGACGTTCCTGCCGGCCATGCTCAGTTTCCTCGGCCCCCGCGCCCTGTCCCGCCGCGAACGAGCCGCCGGGCGGCACCCGAGCCGGGCCACGCGCGGCTTCTGGCTCCGGTGGGCCCGGTTCGTCGAAACCCGCAAGGCCCTCGTCGCGCTGGCCTCCCTCGTAGCGGTGCTCGCGATCGCCCTGCCGATCACCGGCCTGCGGCTCGGCACCTCCGACGCCAGCACCGACCCGGCCGGGTGGACGACCCACCAAGCCTACACGGCGCTGGCCGACGGGTTCGGACCGGGCTTCAACGGACCGCTTGAACTAGCTGCCCAGGCCGGCACGCACCCCGACGTCACGGCTTTCGATCATCTTCTGGCCGTCGCTAAGCACACACCCGGTGTGGCATCGGTGACACCCGCAGTGACCTCACCGAACGGGAAGGTGCTGCTTGCCACCCTCTACCCCACCACCAGCCCCCAGGCACAGCAGACCGTCAACCTGGTCAACGACCTGCGTGATCACCTCATCCCCCAGGCCGCCGACGGCACCAGTCTGGTCGTTCACGTCGGCGGGGTCACAGCGACCAACATCGACTTCGCCCACGTGCTCACCGACAAGCTGCCCCTGTTCATCGCCATCGTGGTGATACTCGCGTTCCTGCTCCTGGCCGCGGTATTCCGCAGCCTGCTCATCCCGCTCGTGGCCTCGGTCATGAACCTGCTGTCCGTAGGCGCCACCCTCGGCGCGATGAACGCGGTCTTCAACTGGGGCTGGGGCGGCTCACTTCTGCACCTGTCCGGAACGGGGCCGGTCGACGCCTTCCTTCCCGTCCTCATATTCTCCGTGCTCTTCGGCCTGTCCATGGACTACGAGGTCTACCTGGTCAGCCGCATCCAGGAGGAGTGGCACCATGGCAGTGGTGCCCCGGCCGCTGGGCGCAACCACCTGGCGGTCACCACCGGCCAGGCGAAGAGCGGCCCGGTCATCGCGGCCGCGGCCGGCATCATGATCCTGGTCTTCGGATCGTTCATGTTCGGCGCCAGGGAACTGGCCGAGTTCGGATTCGGGCTCGGCTTCTCCGTCCTCGTCGACGCCCTGCTCATCCGCAGCCTGCTAGTACCCGCCCTCATGCACCTCATCGGCCCGGCCAACTGGGCCCTGCCACGATGGCTCGACCGCATCCTGCCCCACCTGACCATTGAGGCCACCGCGCCAGCCACCGCCGACCTCAGCGCCAGCACCATCCTGCCCGAGGGACATGCCGGACAGCGTGCACCGCGTTTTCAGTAGTCCCTCTTGATCCGCAGGCAGCCGCTGCAAGCGTCAGGCCGCTGGTCACCGACGCTGCCATGCATCCCCGCTGACCGCGAGTTCCCGGCGGAAAGTTTTGACTTTCCGGGGTCAGAATCCCGGAAAGTCAAACTTTTTCCTGGCCCTTCACTCCACCCGAATAGCTACCACGTCGCCACATCAGATACCTTCTAACCTGCGCAAATGCTATTCAGGGCGCCGGCCAGCGGACCACCGGCAGCTAGCCGGAAGCCGCATCTGCCCAGCGTGTTCCCATAAATGTACGATTCCCCCATGGCCGCACCTGCAGCGACACTTCCTTCCTTGCGACGAGCCGGTCGCGGACAACAGCCCGCCCCGAGGTCCACTACCGCCTCTCCGTGGGCTATCACCTGGTCAAAGCCCGCCGCGCTGCGAGCGGTGCGCGCGACGCTGGTGATGCCGACCCTATTCGCCATCACATTCGAAGGAATGCATAATCTGCAGTTCGCCTTGTTCGCGGCGTTCGGCAGCTTCGCGACGCTGGTCCTGACCGGCTTTGGCGGTACGCGCAAGGACAAGCTGCTCGCGCATCTCGGCCTGGCCATCGCGGGCTCGGTGGGACTGATCATCGGCACGCTGGCCAGCGGAGCCTGGTGGACCGCCGCCATCGCGACGCTTGGCGTGGCCTTCGCGATCTTCTTCGCCGGGGTGATCAGCCCGAACGCTGCCTCAGGTACGAATGGGGCACTACTGGCCTTTGTGCTGCCCGTCGCTACCCAGGGCGGAGCCGCGACGATACCGGATCGGCTGGGCGGGTGGGGGCTGGCCTCGGTGGTCGGCACCATCGCCGTGCTGGTGATTTCCCCCGCGAGTCCCGGCGATCGGTTGCGCGCGGCGGCGTCCCAGCTAGCGAACGCGCTGGCCGGACGGCTGGACGAGGCGGTGCGCGATGACGCCGCCTCAGCTACCCGAAGCAAGGAAGCCACCATCGAGGCCAAACAGCACCTCATGGAGGTCTTCACCTCGACGCCGTACCGGCCGACCGGCCTAGCGACCTCAGACCAGGCACTCAGCAACATCGTGCCGGTACTTGAGTGGATCACCTCTCTGCTCTGCGACGCCTTTGACGGGCACCTGGACCTGAGCCGGGCCACGGATGCCGACCGTAAGCTGCTCGCGGACTCGGCCGACGCGCTGCGAGCCGTTGCCACGCTGCTTGACGGCGGTGAAGCGTCCCCTGACCTGACTGCTCTGGAGGCCGCGCGGATGGCCTCGATGAAGGCGATGGCGGGTGTTCAGGAGGGCGACGACACCGATACTCGGGCGGCGTCGCGCGCGGCAGCCGCCCATTCGGCCCACGCGCAAGCGATTGCAATCGCCGCCCGCACCGCTGCCGTCGATGCCCTCATCGCCTCCCGGCGGGCCGACCCGGAGACCGTCGCCGCCGAACGCCGCCGCTGGTACGGAACCAGCGGAGACTCCACGACACGGGCGGCGGGGCTCGCGGGGGCGGCCGGAGTGATCGGCAGGCATGCCAGCGCTCGTTCGGTATGGATGATCAACAGCTTGCGTGGTGCCTCGGCGCTAGCCGCGGCCGTCGCCATCGCGGACGTGTCCGGCGTGCAACACGGGTTCTGGGTTGTGCTCGGGACGCTGTCGGTGCTGCGGACCAACGCGTCGGGAACCGGGGCGGCCGCCTGGCGAGCTCTCGCCGGCACCGCCATCGGGTTCATCGTTGGCGCGGCGTTGCTGCTCGCGATAGGCACCGGGACTTACGCCTTGTGGGCGGTGCTGCCGGTGGCCGTGTTCATCGCGGCGTACGCACCGGGAACCGCGCCCTTCATACTCGGCCAGGCGGCGTTCACCGTGACGGTCGCCGTGCTTTTCAACTTGCTCGTCCCGGTTGGCTGGAAGGTCGGGCTGGTCCGCGTCCAGGACGTGGCAATCGGTTGCGGGGTGAGCCTGGTGGTCGGTTTGCTGTTCTGGCCACGCGGGGCGAGCGGCGTCGTCGGCTCCGACCTGGCTGACGCGTTCCGTCATGGAGCGCAGTACCTGACGCAATCGGTTGACTGGGCTATGGGATCGCGATCCGTTCCGCCGTCGGCCGGGTCGTCATCGTTCACCGCCGACCTGAGACTCGAGGACGCCATCCGGTCCTACCTCGCCGAACAGGGATCCAAGCGAATCAGCAAGGCCGACGTGTGGGCACTCGTCATGGGCACGGTGCGACTGCGGCTAACCGCGAATGTGCTAGCCGGGTTGTCGCCGCCAAAACACGCGGTGCACGAATCCGACCCAATCCGATTGCAGGCAGCTGGGCTCGCGCTGTACTACGAGCGGATAGCCGACGAGCTGGGAGCCGCCGAGGACACCGTGACCAGCGATGACCTGGCGATCTCCGATGTCCAGCCCCGTCATCCCCGGGCGCTGTGGGTGTGGGAGCACATCGAGCACCTGCAAAGCAATGCGCTAGCGATCGCGGAACCCGCCGCCCGGGTAGCCGAGGTGCGGCGCCGGCCTTGGTGGCGCTGAGCGTCCGCGGCGTGAGCCGTTTTCATGGTTACTGCAGCAGTCACCAGGTAAGAGGCTGGTCAGTGCCACACCAACCATGATCATCGCCGGCGCCAGCGCAAGAGCGAGAGAGCGAGCCGGTCCGCGAGCCGCCCCCGGGCTCGCGGACCGGACCCCGTAAGCCGCGACCGACCCGAGGAGGATACGGGTCAGACGCGGCGTCTTTCACGGGCAGCCGGCCGCCGCCGCAACCAGCCGCCCGTGGCTTGCCGTATATCAGCCGTTCTCCGCCATCAGTTGCGCCGGGCTGACGAACGTGTAGCCCTCCCCCTTGATGCCGGAGACCAGTTGCTTGAGCACCGATAGCGGGTCGTCGTCGGGGTGCACGAAGAAGCTCGCCACGCCCTGGGTGACCGACCGGTCGATCCGTCCCTCGGTGAGCAGGTCCGCGACCGTCCTGGACGGCTCGTAGTCACCCATGTCTTCCGGGATGATGGTCGTGCCGTACAGGTCGTGCACCTCATACGGGAAGAACTGGCCGAACACGTGGCTGTAATCGAGGGTCCCCCCTGTGAGCTCCCCGCCGAAGAACAGCTCCTGCTCGTACCTGACCGAGTACACCTTGCCGATCCCCGCGTAGTCCGCGGCCGACGCGGCGTAGAGCGGTGTCGTCCAGATCGTCGGCGCGGGCAGGCCCGCTAGCGCGAACTGCCGGCGACCGGTGACCACCCGGTCGTAAGCCCACGTCTGCGAATCGTGGGGCAACGGGCCCGGCTCGATCACGTAGTCGGTATTCGCGCACGGATCCACGTACGTCAGCGGCGGCGACTGGCTTGTCGCGCACCGCGCCCGGTAGAACTCGTAGTCGTCGCCGGTCACCGCGGTGAACGGGTTGTCCACATCCGAGTACTGGTGGGTGTACCCGTCTTGCACCAGCGTCGCGCCGTCGGCCACCGCTGTCTTGAGCGCGCTGACCATCGCGGGCTCCTGGACCAGCGACTCCGACGCGCGAGCACCGTAGACGCCCTTCGGGTCGAGGTACTGCGGGATCGTAGCGACGCTGAACCGCACGTTCTGCGACTTCAGGTAGGCCGACATGGCGTCCAGGTCGACCGGGCTCGAATGCGGGCTGACGTTCTCGAGCCGGACCAGTGCCAGGTGGCTTGGCGTCGCGCGCGGCGCGAGGTCACGGAACAGCAGGTCGGCGAATGCCACGTAGCGGTCGGTCATCGAGATGTAGGAGAACGGGATCTCCCCCAGGTACATGATGTTCCCCGAGGAGATCGCCCACGGGAAAGACTTCCCGTTGGTCTGCGCGATCGTGGCGCACGTCGACGCGCAGTTGGCCGAGGCCAGGACATCGACCGCGGCGGAGTTCGTGATGTGCGGTGCGACGATGCCCGCGGTGTTGGCCGGGTTCCTGGTGAAGTGCGTTCCCTGGTAGCTGACCGAGCTTATGCTGTCGGTCTCGTCGAAGTAGGACGACGACGGGTTCCAGCCGTACTTGGACTCAAACGCCGTGTCGGCGGAACTGCCGTCGGTGCCGGTGAGCTGCCAGACGTTGTCACCGGCCCAGATGACCGGCTTGGCCGTGGTCAGCACGTCGTCGAGGAACGTTGACGGCAGCGGCTCGTTGTACGTCGAGCCCAGGTAAATCGTCGTCGTGTAGTCGTTGACCTGGCCAGCCACATAGTCGACGACCGGCTCCGCGGTGACCTTGCCGAAGTGGGTGGCCAGGTTGCCCGCGCCGATGGCGTACAACTCCCCCAGCCACCCGTACTCGCCCGTGCTGTCGTACAGCACCAGCGTGGTCGACGAGCCGCTATCACCCCAGGTCTTGGCCTCCGAAGAGACGGTCGCCGCGACCGTCTGGGCGTGGCGGCCGCTGGTCAGCGCGGTCGGGGCGTGGTAGCTGGCCGGCAGGTCCGGATGGGCGCTTGGCGGCTTCGGCGGGCTGGGCAGTTCATCGTTCGCAACCCCGTAACCCCCAGGCGCGGCCGGATGGTGAGCGGGCACGGGCGCCACCACCACCGGGATCACGAACGCGCTGAGGATGACCGCGATCCCGCGGCCGCCACGCGCCGGCTTAAAGAGATCAGGTATCACGAATTGGCACCCTTTCTGGACGGTCGCGAATAATCGGGCAAACCAGGATTCCGTAGCCGGAGAGTTCATCCGACCACGACTAACAGGACGCGCCATGCGGAAGCTAGGTTTACCGCAATCAGTCGGATCCGTCCGGGCTTTGCGAACATCCAATTAATCCACGAAAAACCGGTGCGCCGACGCCACGAGGCCGCTAACGTTTGCAACGTCCTTTTGGCATCACCGGACCGGCCGGCTAGCGCGATAGAGCGGCCTCTCTCGCGCTGACCGGCCGGTCATGCCAGCTCGCCCCGGATCCGTCAGGCCTGGTCAAGCCAAGGAACCCCGCATCAGGGCAACCGATCGCCCAACACAGCGATTTTCCAGGGGGTAGGGATATGTCCATAATGGACCCTAAGTCGGTTGCGGTGATTTTCGGCACTAGGCCGGAAGCCATCAAGCTGGCTCCGGTAATTCGGGAGCTGCCGACGCCACCACTTGTTATCAACACCGGACAGCACCGAGAATTGCTCGATCCACTACTAAACCGGCTTTCTATTGAACCAGACGTAAATCTCGACGTAATGCGGGACAACCAGCAGCTATCCGGACTAACTGCGCGGCTGACCGAGAGCCTCGGCGAGACGTTAAGGAAACACCGCCCGGAGGCCGTCATCGTGCAGGGCGAAACGACCACCGCGCTGTGCGGGGCGCTCGCCTCGTTCTACGAACGGATCCCGGTGGCGCACGTCGAGGCCGGGCTTCGCAGCGGCGTGCTGCACGACCCGTTCCCCGAGGAACTCAACCGGCGGCTGATCACCGAGCTGGCCCGATGGCACTTCGCGCCGACACCGAGGGCCGCCGACGCGTTGTTTTCCGAGGGCGTCGCGACTGACGACGTGGAGATCACCGGCAACACCGTCATCGACAATCTCTTCTGGGTGCTGAACTTCGCTGCCGGCCGCTGCGCGTTCACCACCCGAGACCGCCGCCGTCTGCTCGTCACGCTGCATCGCCGGGAGAGCCAAGGCCCGCGGATGCGGTCGATCGCGGAGATGCTCGCGAGGCTGGCCGGGCGCGGCGACGTGGAGATCGTGCTGCCGCTGCACCGCAACCCCGCCGTCCGCCAGGCCCTGCTGCCCCCGCTGAACGGAGTACCCGGAGTCACGCTCACCGAGGCGCTGGACTATCCCGACTTCACCGCGACGCTCGCCGGGTGCGATCTCGTGGTGACCGACTCCAGCGGGATCCAGGAGGAAGCGCCGAGCCTCGGTAAACCGGTCATCGTGGCGCGGCAGACCACCGAACGTCCGGAGGCCATCGAGGCCGGGGCCGCGATCCTGGCGGGTACGTCGCCAAGTGACCTATATGAGATGGTCACCGTGCTGCTAGACGACGCGGACAGGTACGCGTCCATGGCCTCGGTCATCAACCCGTTCGGCGACGGCCTCGCGGCTCGCCGGATAGCCGACCGGATGCTCGTCGACCTGATCTGACGGAGCCGGGCCACCCCATGGATGTCCCACCGCTGGGGGTATAGCGCCAGCGATGGGACATCCATGGTGCGTGGGCCCCGAGGCCCCGAGGGCGGGGCGCGCGGCCGAAGCCGCTACTCGGTGCGGAGGGCGAACGCGGTGCGGGTGCCTGCCGCCCAGCTCGCCGGGCCGAGAGCCCCCGCGACCGCGATGACCAGGCCCGCCAGCGCCAGCAGCACCAGCTCCCAGGGGAAGAACACCGCTATCAGCGACGGCGGGTACCCCGAGTTCGCCGCGTGCGCCATGACCGGGACCAGCGCGTGGTGCAGGTACACCCCGAGTGGCACCGCGACGATCCCGGCGACCAAGCCGGACAGCGCGACCGAGCACACGACCATCCCCAGGGTCTGCCGCGGCGTCATGCCGACCGACTTGAAGACCCCGATGTCGTGGGTCCGTTCCCGGACAGCGAGCGCTACCGAGTTCAGCACGCCCAGGCCGGCGACGACGATGATCAGGATGGTCAGCATCGTGACGAGCGTGATCGCCGCGAACAGCACCCGGCCCCCGCCCGCGTCCGTGCTGACCTCGTACGGACCGCCAAGGCGAGCCGACAACGCGTTGGCGTAGCCCTGGACTCCGGTGCCCGGCGTGACATCCACGTCGTACACCATGGGTCCGGTCCCGGGATACAGCGCGGCAAGCGTGCCGGAGCTCAGATAAACCGCTGTACGGTCACCCGGCTGGAAAACCTCGCCCGCGATCCGCACGGTGACCCGGTGCGCGCCGGAATCCAGCGTGTAAGCAGAGCCGACCGAGGTACCGGTGTCGGTCAGGAACATCGTGTTGACGTCGACCGAATCGTGACCGGAGTACCAGGTACCGGAAATCAGCGCGAGCCCGCTCCAGGACGGGTCACCGTCGTAGGCGGTGAGCTGCGTATTTCCCGCCGTGCCAGGCAAGCTGAGCTGCTCGTCGGTTTCCTCGAGGTAGTGCAGCGTGCCCGGGGTGGCCGCCAGCGCCGTGGTCACGGCGTGCTGCTGCGCGGCGGTCAGCCCGGCTCCGCCGCCGACCCGGCCATGACGCGGCACCGGCGCGCCGACCAGGCCGGGCGGGAGGGCCGACACCTGGACCGGAAGCGCCGTTGTCTGCGAGAGCTCGTCGTACGCGCGGCTCAGCGAGGTCGCCAGTCCCACGCCGAACGTCACCGACACCGCGCCGAACAGCACCGCCAGCACGGTCACCAGCGTGCGAGCCGGGCGGGCGAAGGGCGCGGCGAGCCCCAGCGTCACCGACCGCGGCAACCAGCGAAGCCGACCGAGCGCCCGCTGCGCCGCGTACCCGTGCGCGGCCCGCGGCGCCCGCCCCGCCGCGATCGCCTGCACCGCGGACAGCCGCCCGGCGCGTGACGCGGGCGGCACCGCGCCCGCCACCGTCAGCATCAGGACAGCCAGCGGAACGGTCACGTCGACCCAGAACGGCAGGCCGAGCGTCCCCACCTGGTAGACCCGCGCGTTCTGGCGCAGCAGCGGGGCGGCGAGCAGGTTCCCGCCGACGGCCCCGATCACGCACCCGGCCACCGCGGGCACCGCCACCAGCAGCACGTACGAGGCGACCACCTGTGCGGGAGTGAAACCGATCGCCTTCAGCACACCGATCCGGGTAAAAGAAGCGATCACCGCCCCGCTGACCACGTTGACCACGATCAGTACCGAGATGACCAGCGCGATCACGCCGAACGCGATGATGAACGGCACCCACACCGCCACGTTGCTCTGCTCGGCCTGTGCCACGTTCAGCCAGGACACGGGGGTGTTCAGCACCGCTCCGCGCGGCAGGGCATCCCGCACCGCGGCCTCGTCGGCCGAGATCGCCGCCGCGTCGCCGGCCGAAGCGAACCGGTAGAGCATCTGGGCCTGCCCGGAACCGCCGAGCGCGGCGATCTCGGACGGCAGCACCCACGCCTGGGCGGTGTCGGTGACCGAGTCGGCGACGCCGGTCACGGTCAGCGTACGGGAGCCGATCGTGACGACCGAACCGATCCCGCCGGCCGCGTCCCGGCTGATCACTATCTGGCCGGTGCCCGACGGCCACTGCCCGGTGTCCAGGGTGAGGTCGTCGACCGGGCCGCCGGGCGCGGGCCGCCCGACGATCCGCAGCTGCGTCGTCTGCGAACCGGCCAGCCCGGGCGTCGAGACCTTCGCGGCCACCGTAAGCTGGGCGAACGGCCCGGCGGCGGCGAGCACCCCCGGCAGCCTATCCGTCGCGACAAGCCTGGCCGAAGAAGCCACCGACGGGTCGACAGTCTCAGCGACGTCCGCGCCGCGCTGCGCCGCGAACGCGTGGTCGAACGGGCTATGCGCGTTGACCAGCATCCCGACGGCGAGCGTCGAGGCGGCGCAAGCGGCGAGCACCACCAAGCCGATGATCACGGTCTGCAGCCGACGGCCTCCGATGCCACTGCGGGCCGCCCGCATCACCGCGCTCATGCCAGCACCCGGCCGTCGGCGATCGCGACCACCCGGTGGGTGTACTTGGCGGCCAGTTCCGGGTTGTGCGTGACCAGGATCAGCGTCTGCCCGGCGGAGTTGAGCTCCAGCAGCAGCGCGCCGATCTCGTCACCGGTCGCGGTATCCACCGCACCGGTCGGCTCGTCGGCCAGCAGCACGGCGGGCTGATTGATCAGCGCCCGCGCGATCGCCACCCGCTGCCGCTCGCCGCCGGACAACCGGGCCGGGTACGCGTCGCGACGGTGGTCGATCCGCAGCTTGGCCAGCAACTCGTCCGCCCGCGCCCGCGCCCCAGGGGTCCGCGCGAGCTGCGCCGGGAGCAGCACGTTGTCAACAACCGTCATATCGTCGAGCAAGTTGAAAAACTGGAAGATCATCCCGACCGTCCGCCGCCGGAACCTGGCCACCCCGGTCTCGCTGAGCATGTCCACCCGGTCGTCGCCCACCCGGACCGCGCCGGTGGTCGGCCGGTCCATCCCGGCGATGAGGTTGAGCAGCGTCGACTTACCGCTGCCCGACGGCCCCATGATCGCGACCGCTTCACCCGCTGCCACCGACATGCTCACGTCGGCGACAGCCGGAGCGGCGCCGCTGTCATACCGTTTCGTCACGTTCTCAAGCCGAACAAGTGCATCCATGCGCCGACCGTAGGCCCGCGCCCGGCATCAGCGCGTCGCCCGCACGGGCGAACCTCCGTACCGCAGCTGGCCGGCCGTCATCCCCGCGATGTATGACCATTAGCCATAACGACGGATGCCGAGTCTCCCGGGAACGACGACAATGGTCGCATGGCGGGACGGACCGGCAAGCTGCTCGCTATGCTGCTGCGCACCAAACCGCGTGACACACCATCCGGATGGGCACTCGTCCTGGACGCTGTCATCTCGGTGGTCGCCGCGGCCGGCGCGGTCAGCGAGATGGCGCGCCGGGCCGAGACGTCCTACACGTACGTGCACGGGATCCTGGTCTCATCCCAGACGGTCCCGATACATACGAGCCTGCCGGTGCTCATCTGGGCCGCGCTCACCGGCCTCCCGCTCGCGGCTAGGCGGCTGTATCCGATCACCGCGCTGCTCGCGATCGCGGTGGCCCTCATCTCGCTGCCCGGAATGGGCGCGCCAGCCGCCGCCATGGGCTCCGCCGTCTTCGCCGGCTACAGCGCGGTCGCGCACAGCCGCTACCGCAACCTGGCCATCGCGGTCGTGCTGGCGGTAACGCTCTTGGTGACCCTGATCTTCGCCAGCACGGTCACGTTTAAGTTCCCCGAACGGATGACCGCGCTCCTCGCGATGCTGCCGACGACGGCCGCCGCGGTCGGCATCAGGGAACTGCGCACACGGCTACGCGAGTCCAACGCCAGGCACGAGGAGGCGACCCGTCGCGCCATCGAGGCGGAACGAGCGCGCATCGCCAGCGAACTGCACGACGTCGTCACGCACAACGTCAGCGTTATGCTCGTCCAGGCAGGCGCCGCCCGCACCGTGCTGGCCAGCTCACCCGCGGACGCCACCGACGCACTGCTTGCGGTCGAGGCCAGCGGCCGGACGGCCATGACCGAACTGCGCAACCTGCTCGGCCTGCTCAGCCCGTCCGCGGACGACGACGAGGCGTTCTGCCCGCAGCCGGGGCTCGGTGAGCTGAAGGATCTTGTCAGCCGGGTGACCGAAGCCGGGCTGCCCGTGGAACTCAAGATCACCGGGACGGCGCGGCCGCTGTCACCCGGGGCCGACCTGGCGGCGTATCGCGTCGTCCAGGAAGCCCTCACAAATGTGCTGCGGCATGCCGGGAAGATGGAGACCGTCGTTATGGTCGAATGGGATGAGCAACTGGTGATCACGGTCAGCGACTCCGGGCGCGGTTCGAGGGCCGGGATCCCGGGGCGGGGGCTGATCGGGCTGCGGGAACGGCTGGAACTATACGAGGGGACGCTGGAGGCCGGACCGTGTCCGGGCGGGGGCTGGAGGGTTCGGGCGGTGGTGCCCGCGTGAAGGTGGTGATCGCCGACGACCAGGCGCTGGTGCGGGGCGGGTTCCGGCTGATCCTGGGGGCGGCCGGGATGGAGGTCGCCGCCGAGGCGGCCACCGGCGTGGAGGCGGTCGCCGCGGTGCGCGAGCACCAGCCGGATGTGGTGCTGATGGACATCCGGATGCCGCACATGGACGGGATCGAGGCGACCCGGCAGATCCTGGCGGCCAACGACGAGGTCCGGGTGCTCATCCTGACGACGTTCGACCTGGACCGCTACGTGTACGACGCCCTGGCCGCCGGGGCGAGCGGGTTCCTGCTCAAGGACGTCACCCCCGAGCACCTGGTCGCCGCGGTACGGCTGGTGCGCACCGGGGACGCGTTGCTCGCGCCATCGATTACCCGGCGGCTGGTGTCCCGGTTCGCGCCCGCGTACGGCGGGGTATCCGGGGACTTGTCCACGTTGACGCCGCGCGAGCTTGAAGTGCTCGGGCTGGTCGCGCGCGGGATGAGTAACTCCGAGATCGCCGCCGAGCTGGTGCTGAGCGAGGCGACGGTGAAAACGCACGTGGCGCGGCTGCTGGCCAAGCTCGGCCTGCGAGACCGGGTGCAGGCGGTCGTGCTCGCCTATGAGTCGGGGCTGATCACGCCGTCTTCCAATAAACAGTGAAATGCTGATGATTGATGCTGGCGACCGGGAGCAGCGCGACGGTCTTGCCGTCGGCGACCGCGCTGAAGACAGGACGAACCGGGTCGGCGGTGCTTACCGTCGCCTCGGTCAGCGTTGGCATCGTCGGGCTCGCGGAACTGCCGTACGCGCCGGCCAGCACCGTCGGGCCGTAGCTGACCGACTGGACCTGCGCGTTGTCGGGGGTCGGGGTCAGGTTCACGGTCATGGGGAGGGTGACCTGCAGCTCGTCGCCTGGCTGCCAGTAACGGGCGACGGTGATCCAGGGACCGCGAACGATACCGGTGATTGGCTGGCCGTTCAGCCGGACCGATGGGGCGGCCGCGATCCACGCGGGTACCCGGACCCGCAGTTCCATCGCGGCGCTGCCCTCGGCCACGGTAAGCGTCGTGCCGGGTTCGGCCGGGAATGTGGTCGTCTGGCGGAGAGTGATCCCTTGGTCGGCGCAGCGGACCCGTGACGGGATGAAAAGGTTGACGTAGATGCCGCGGGCGTCACGCGAGTAGATCGTGTCGGCGAACTTCGCCTGCGTCTCGAGGCCGGTCGCGTTGTCGCAGGTGAACGTCTCATAGTCGGTCGCGTAGATGTCCGGGTTCCCGGTCGGGAAGTAGTTGAGCGGCTGCTGCTTGAAGGCGTCCGGCGACAGTCCCATGTAGTAGCAGTTGAAGCCGTGCGGGCTGGTCGGGTCCTGGGTGCCCAGCATGTGATTGAACAGCGCCCGCTCGTAATAATCGAGATACGCTGTGTCACTCTGATTGTGAAAGTGCAGCAGCCGGGCCAGTTTAAGCAGGTTGTAGGTTACGCAGCCTTCGCAAGTGTAGTTGGACAGCTCGGTCGAGACCTGGTCCGGATCCTGCCAGTGCTCATGATTGCTGGACCCGCCTATCACATACATGTGGTGATCCAGGACGATGTTCCAGAAGTTCTCGGCGATGTCCTGGTAGATGGTGTCGCCGGTCTCCTCCCACATGCGCAACGCCGCGATGATCTTGGGAGTGTTGGTGTTGGCATGCAGGCCGCTCAGGTTGTCGATTCCCGCCGCGAGCGGATCGTAAAACGCCGCGTGGTAGAACCTCCCCGCCGTGACCAGGTACTTCTCGTCTCCGGTGATCGTATAGAGGTTCGCGAGCGACTCCGGGAGGCCGCCGTATTCGACCTTGAGAACGTCCTGCATTTGCGCGTAGCTCAGCCGGCCGGTGCGCCAGTACACCCAGTCAGCCAGGTTGATCGCGACATCCAGGGCCGACGAGACGCCCGCCAGCTGATAGGCGTCGATCATGCCAGCCAGGTACTTGTGAATCATGTAGTACGGCGACCAGACGCCGCGGCCGCTTTCCAGCCAATCGAAGAAGTACTCGGGAAACGCGGACAGGTAGCCCGGATGGAAACCCGCTTTTGTGGCGCGCTGCTGCAGGGCGGCAAGCTGACCGACTAGGTATTCGGCCTTGCTCCTGGCTCGTTCGTCGCCGGTGTTGGCGTAGGTGATTGCGAGACCGGACAGCAGGTGGCCGGTGGTATGGCCGCGAACCTCAGAGCCCGGGTGCTCCCACCCGCCAGGCGGCAGCGCCGTGTCGGCCAATCCGTAGTTGAGGCGGAACGTGTGCAGCATCCGGTCGGGGTCCAGGAAGTGCAGGTAATTCGTGTTTCGCCCCTGATTGGCGGAGAATACGCTGCTGTCGAGTTCCACGTGGTCCAGCGGGAACGCGGCAGTGCGGCCCGCGGTGCCATCGGGCGCGTACCCAGTGGGCAGCGGCCTGCGCACCAGCGGAATCGTCGCAGGCGCCACCGGCGCGGCCCGGCGCGTCAGGTACACGCCCCCCGCCGCCGCGGCCGCGGCGGCGGAAACCCCAGCCACCGCCACAATAAGCCGCCGCCGAGTAAGCAACCCGGGCGCGGGTTCTTCACCCTGCCGCTCCTCGACCAGCGGCTCTACACCCGTCGGTGCCTCGGCCGGCGGCTCTCCATCCAAGGCATCCACATCATCGGGCGCGGCCAGATCCGGAACGGTTTCCGCTTCCCGAGAAGCCATTGCTTCCTGGGGGGTATCTGCGTCTAGTGGGCCTTCTGAGGCTGCTGTGTCCTGTGGGGCGTCGGCAGGCGGCGGGGCCTCGGCAGTCGTCGAGGCGTCATCCATGGCACAAAGGCCGGTCATACGTTGCCCGCACGGCTGGCGATGCCCTCTCATCCGAGTGGTCCGCTCTCGAGGGAATGGTACCGCTCGTACCTATGAGCACGCTGAAGACGAATGTTGACAATGCGGCGAGCCCCACGCCTCCCCAGCCGGCTACGCGGCAGCCGCCCGGTCCCGCTGGTGTGCGTATACCCACTTCTCCCGGGTTCGTGTACCTTACCCGCCCATAATTTCGGTATATGTCGGTCGGCCAGGGTGCATTAACCCGGGAGAAGTGGCCTTCGGCCTGCGCCGCACCCGCTTGCGGCCGGGAAGCGCGGTAGCCACCCTGAGCACGCGACCATCCGCGGCTCGCACCACTTTCACGCGGGAACGAGCCCGGCTTTGCTGGTGGGTGCAGCACCGACCAGCCAAGAGTGCAATGCCAGGACGCAAGGGAGTTCCCGCTCTCCGTCCACACTGGACGTGCGCGGCGCCAGGACCTCGTGATCGTGGGCAGGAACGACCAGTATCTGGTCATTCCTGCCCACGATAATGACCGCAGCCCGGAATGCTCAGGTTCCGGCATTTGCTGACGGAATGGACTGCTCGCTGCGGCCCGCCGCCAGGAACGCTGCTCCATCACAGACAGCTGAGTGCCATGCTGCAGCTCCCGCCGTCGCACACCCCGCCCGAAGCCCGGTGACCAGGAAGCACAGCAGTCCTGACCACTGTCACGGCTCCCTTAACTTCCTGTCATTGGCTAAGAGTGTGGGTATTGCTGCACTCACCAGCCGAAGGCCCCACTATGCGTCGCTGCGATGACGGGGGGCGGGTGGCATGCTGGTGGGGTGAGCAATCTCGAGCGGGCGCCGCGGGCGATCGAGCTGGCGCCGGGGGTGGTGGGCGCCGTCGATGTGGTTGAGGCGCGGAAGGCGGCGATCGGGGACGGGACCGAGGTCCGGCGGCTGCTTCCGCAGCGGCAGCTTCGCACGATCGGGGCGTGGTGTTTCCTGGACCATTACGGTCCTGATGATGTGTCTTCCGGGCCCGGCATGCGGGTGCCGCCGCATCCGCACATCGGGCTGCAGACCGCGAGCTGGCTGTTCGACGGGCTGGTGCTGCACCGCGACAGCCTCGGCAGCACCCAGCTGATCCGCCCGGGCGAGCTGAACCTGATGACCTCGGGCCGGGCGATCGCGCACTCGGAGGAGTCACCCTCGGGAGATCGGCCCGCCAAGCTGCACGGCGTGCAGTTGTGGATCGCGCTACCCGACGCGGAGCGGCACCGGGACCCGTGGTTCGCGCATCACGCCGACCTGCCGGTAATCGAACGCGACGGCGCCACGATCACGGTCATCGTCGGCGAGCACGCGGGCGAGCGATCCCCGGCGACCGTCTACACCCCGCTCATCGGCTTGGAGGTCAAGGCGCGCGACTGCGTAATCACGCTGGACCCGGGCTTCGAGCATGGTGTGCTCGCGGCCGATGGCCCGGCCACCGTCGCGGGGGCCGCGATCTCGCCCGGGGAACTCGCGCACCTGCCGACCGGGCTCGGTTCGGTGCGGCTGACGGCGCCCGAGCAGCGCCGGTTCCTCATTGTCGGTGGCGCGCCGCTCGGTGAGCGGCTCGTGATGTGGTGGAACTTCGTGGCCCGGACAAACGATGAGATCGAACGGGCCCGCGCGGAGTGGGTAGCCGGCGGATTCGGGGAGGTCGCGGGGTACGACGGTGACCCGTTGCCCGCGCCACCGCTGCCGCCAACCCCGCTTAAGCCACGGTAACGGGGGTAGCAGGTGGCCGAGCGTAGTCGCCCGCGTAAACGGACCGTGATCGATTTCGGCAAATGACCGGCAGAGAACGATCTTGTCCACTACCATTAAGAGCAACCCAATCACATTGGGTGAATTAGCGCGTGTTCGGCAATCCCGGATAACACACTGTTAATCACAACGAACGCTAGCCAGCCATCGGTGGCCCGGCGACCACGGACTGATGAGCAGAGCTGCGGATGACGCTATCTAGGGGAATTGATCATGGGGCCGATCATTGGCATTACCGCATATGCGGCGCAGGCGGACTGGAAGGGCTGGTCCGCCCCCGCTGCCTTGCTTCCGTGGGCGTACGTGGACTCGATCCGCCGTGACGGCGGACGCCCGGTGCTGCTGCCGCCCGGCGGGACCGAGGAGGAGGCCGCGGCCACCGTTTCCGAACTCGATGGCATCGTGCTCGCGGGCGGAGCAGACGTGAACCCGGCCCGGTACGGCGCGCAGCCGCATCCGGCGACCGCCGTTAGCGACCCGGACCGTGACGGCTGGGAACTCGCGGTCGCCAAGGCCGCGCTGCGCGACGGAGTTCCGCTGCTCGGCATCTGCCGTGGCATGCAGGTGCTGAACGTCTGCCTGGGCGGGACGCTGCACCAGCACGTCCCGGATCTCACCGGCCACGACGGGCACGACGGACCGCGAAGCGGCTTCAGCCAGCACCGGGTACGGATCACCGCTGGTCAGCGACTGGCGAGCATCCTGCCCGACGGTGGCTACTTCGAAGTCCCCACCCATCACCACCAGGCGGTCGACGTGACCGGGGCGGGCCTGGTACCGGTGGCCTGGGCCGAGGACGGCATCATCGAGGCGATCGAGGGCGCGCCCGGCGAACTTGACGGCTTCGTGGTCGGGATCCAGTGGCACCCCGAGCAGGGCAATGACCCCCGGCTGTTCCAGGCACTGCTAGCCGCCGCGGAAACCCACCGCACCGGCAAGGGACACGGCGCGGAGCTTCTAGCCGGCGCCTGACCCGGCATTTCAGCGCCATGGATGGCCCACCGCTGGGGTTATAGCGCTGGCGGCCGCGGCCGCGCAGGAGCGGCCGCGGCCCTTACAGGTA
>JBEKHI010000083.1:0-23828 GCA_050012355.1 Streptosporangiaceae bacterium
GCCCGCCGTCGCCCTGCGCGTGTCCGTGTCCCTGCGCGCCCGTTTTGCGGTGGTGTGCGCCACCCCTCGCCCGCGCGCCCGTTTTGCGAATGGCGATCCCGCGGTCCCACGACCGATTTATGGGTTTATATCCCCCTGCTCCGGATAACGCGAAGGATCTTTGTAGCCCTGGGTACAAAGATCCTTCGCGTTGTTCAGGTGGCGCGGGTTCGATGTCAGTTAGATAAACGACGGGGAAAGCTTCTGTTGCGGATGCTGAAGCAACCCGTCTCTAGTAACCCTCCAAGCCAGCGAACGCGTCATACCCCTGTTCGGTTGCATAAGCGAGTGGGGGGTATCGATGAGGATATTCAGGAGTAGCTGGCTGCTTTTTGGTTTTCTGATCATGATGTCGGCGCTGACCGGGTGCCGAGCCGCGTCGTCCGCGACCGGGGTCGCGTCCCCGGTGTCGTTGGCCTCGGCCAAGGCGAAAGCGGTCGCGACGCACGCTCCGGTGCCGGTGCGTACCACCGTGCATAAGCCGCCCGCCACACCAAGCCCGTCTCCCTCACCGGTGGCGGCGACAACCGCCCCGGCAACAACGGCGCCGGCGGCAACAGCGGCGGCGGCGGGACAGAATTGCACTCCGATCAGCGACGAAGGTACCTGCTACGAGCCTGGTGAGTACTGCCGGGACGATGATCACGGCGTAACCGGTGTCGCGGGCGACGGCGAGACCATCACCTGCGAAGACAACGACGGCTGGCGCTGGGAGCCGTCCTGACCGTCTCGGCCAGCACTGTCGATGTGACATCGACCGCCATAGAGCGCGGTCGATGTCACATCGACCGGCGGGCTCACTTGATCGCGGCCTTGAGGCGGACTGTTTGCCTGCACCCGTCGCCCAGGGCCGGCCGCATGATCCTGGTGGATGCTGCACCAACCAGCAAAGAGGATGGTTAATGCCGCATTAACCAGCAACGGGACACCAATTCGTAGATCACCCAAGCAGCACCTGCACCGCTAGTACCAAGACCACCACCAGTGCACGCAGGCGACGTCAGCCCGATGCGGGGGAGGAGCCAAGTGCGGAATGTTGGCAATAAATGCCATAAATGCCTATCTATTGCCAATGAAAGGTGCTGCTTCGCGCCTGCTGGCAGGCTATTCGCATAACGGGTTCCCGATGACGACACGAAACGCAATAATGATTTCATGAGCGGGACACCGGGCGAACCGGCGGAGATCGTCAAGATGCAGGCTGCGCTACGTTCCTGGCTGCATCGGGTGGCGACCGCGGGAGCGGGTGGCTTGTGTGGCATGCCAGCTCCGGCGCTGTTGTCGGTCTTGTGTGCTTCAGCACTGTCGCCTCTTATCGCAGCCATAGCCGGAATTGGTGCCACCGGCGCGACCCTTGCGGGCAGCAATATCTTGTCGTCCTTCGGCAGCGGGATCTTGAGCGGGATTATCACCGACGCGCTGGAGCAAGCGCGCTCGAAAGACGTTCCGCATTCACCGGGCGAGGCTGACGATTCTACGGGACTGGATAGGCTAAGCGGTAAAGTCGCGGCGGAAATCGACCGGATACTGACCGCCGGGGACGCGAACACGATGGCCTTGCGGGCCGAGATCGCATCGCTGCTGGCGGCAATTGACGAGGGCGGCACAATACTGGGTGCTGCCTTGGAAGAGCAGGGCGAACAGGTTCGCGCCGAGGTGCTGGCCGCGATCGCCGAGCTCGGCTCGGATTTCACCGAGATGGACTCCCACCTCGGGGATGTCGCGAAGACCGCCGCGGCGATCCAGTCCAAGTTGGATGACCAGGGCGCGGGCGTGCAGAGCCTTATCGGGCAGAGCCGCCGGCAGTCAGACGATATCGGGGTCATGCGGAAAGACCTCCGAGTCATACGGAAAGACGTGGCCGGTATCGTCCGTCGGACCGGCGGCATGCCATCGCCAAGCGTGGCCGCGCGGGGGCGTCACCAGCTAATAGGACTAGCGATCCTCGTCGCTGCGGTCGCGGCTGCCCTTGTCTCGATCGCTGTGCTCCCCATCCGCTCACTCTCCGGTCAAGCCGCTGCCAGAGAACCAATCCGGTCATCGCTAACCGGCGTTACCTGCACACCGCGAATTAGCTCGGTGACGCCGTTGGCCGCAGCGCAAACCCAGAACGTGGTCATCAAGGGAACCTGCTTCGGGACGGGCGGCCCGATCGCAGGGAACTCTGATGATTTCGAGATCCTGGACCTAAACGGCCCCTGGACAGCATGTTCAGAATCTCAAAACGATCCCATAACTTGCGACATTACAAAATGGACATCCACCTCTATTGTGCTCAATGGCCTTGCCGGGTATTACGGATCTAATGGCCAGGAACTGAACACGGACGACCGCGTTAGGATAAGTGTTGAGAATCGCCAGGGAGGCGGTAGCCCAACCAGTAATTGTGTCGTCATAGTCGGCCAGCCAGGAACCACAAACTGTGATCCCGGGTGCATCCCGAAGATCGACAGCGTTAGTCAATTCGCAGCCGTTCAGACGCAAACGGTGGTGATAAAGGGGAGCTGCTTCGGCTCATTCGGCGGAATTTCCGCTGGACTTACTGATGATAACTCTCCATTCTTTGTTATCACCGACAATTCGGGACCGTGGAGCGGCTGTGGCATCAATGATCAGACTGAATTTCGTCTTGGCGTGGCCTGCTATGTCTCGAAATGGAGTCCGACGTCGATCATCTTCAGGGGCTTCGGCGACAATTACGGACTGAAGGGATGGATCGTGAATCAATGGGACAACCTGGTTATCAAGGTTCGTAACGTGAGAAACTACAGTTCCGGCATATGCAATGTCATAGCTGGTGCCTCGGGAGTGACTGCTTGCCATAGCAACGACTGACTCGCTTGGGGCTATGCAATGGGTCGGCGGCTACTCGCGCGGCACCCCGGCCTTGCCGTGCTCAGCCCGGCGTGCTGGCGACGACCCACATGGTGAAGTACTGCGAACCGCCGCCATAGGCGTGGCCAAGCGCCAGCTTGGCCCCCGGCACCTGGTGCTCTCCGGCCTTGCCCATCACCTGCAGGGCCGATTCGGCGAACCGCAGCAGGCCGGAGGCGCCGATCGGGTTGGAGCACAGCACCCCGCCGGACGGGTTGACCGGCAGCTTCCCGCCGATCGCCGTCTCGCCCGCTTCGACGAGCTTCCAGCCGTCGCCCGGCGCGGCGAAGCCTAGGTTCTCCAGCCACATCGGCTCGAACCAGGAGAACGGCACGTAGATCTCCGCCACGTCGATCTGGTTGATCGGGTCGGTGATCCCGGCCTTGCGCCACAGATCGGCCGCCGCGTCCCGGCCCGCGGCCGGGTTCACCTTGTCCATCCCGGCGAACGCGGTCGGCTCGGTGCGGATCGCGGTCGCCCGGATCCAGGCGGCGGGCCGCCCGGTGGCCCGCGCGGCTTCGGCGGATCCGATGACCACGGCGCAGGCGCCGTCGGAGGACGGGCACGTCTCGTCGTACCTGACCGGTGCCCACAGCATCGGCGAGGCCTGGATCTTCTCCAGGGTGATGTCTGCCTGGCGCAAGTGCGCGTACGGGTTCAGCGCACCGTTGCGGCGGTCCTTCACGGCTACCAGCGCGCCGATATGCTCCGGAGCTCCGGAACGCCGGATGTAGGACCTGATATGCGGCGCGAAGTACCCGCCGGCGCCCGCCACCACCGGCATGTTGAATGGCACCGGGATGGACAGCGCCCACATCGCGTTGGACTCCGACTGCTTCTCGAACGCGACGGCCAGCACTCGCTGGTGCACGCCCGCCTGGACCAGGTTGGCCGCGACGATCCCGGTCGCCCCGCCGACCGAGCCGGCGGTGTGCACCCGCATCAGCGGCTTGCCGACCGCGCCGAGAGCATCCGCTAGATACAGTTCGGGCATCATCACGCCCTCGAACAGGTCCGGCGCCTTGCCGACCACGACGGCGTCGATGTCGGCGTAGCTCAGTCCAGCGTCGTCAAGCGCCCGGTCCGCCGCCTCGCGGCACAGGCCGGCCATCGACACGTCGGTCCGCCGGGTCCGGTGCTCGGTCTGCCCGACCCCGATGACCGCGGCGGGTCTCATCGCGCCTCCAGGACGGTTATGAGGTTCTGCTGCAGGCACGGGCCGCTGGCCGCGTGACCAATCGCCCGTTCGGCCTGGCCGGTTATCACCGAGCGGGCCGCGTGCCCGATCCTGGCCAGCCCGGCGGCGAACATCGGGTTCCCGTTCCCGCCGAGCACGCCACCCGACGGGCTGACGCACGTGCCCGGCGGCAGGTCCAGCGCCGCCCGGAGCACAAGTTCCTGATGACTGAACGGCGCGTACAACTCCGCCACGTCCACGTTTCCTGACAGCGCGCCCGCGGCCTCCGCGGCCGCGACGGCCGATGGCGCGCTGGTGAGATCCCGCGACCCGAACTGCCCGGAATCGGTGCGGTGCGCGAACCCGGTGATCCAGGCCGGCCGCGCGCTGAGCTCGCGCGCCCGGGCACCTGACGCGAGAATGACCACCGACGCACCGTCGGTGTATGGCGCGCAGTCATGCGCGCGCAACGGTTCCGCGACATAGGGCTCGGCGGACAGCTCATCGGCCGAGCGAGTGCTCGTTCGCGCCGCGACCTCGGCCATCTCCTTCTCGCTCCACAGGCCGGCCTCGATGCCGAGCCGCGCCTGCAGCGCCGCCAGGCTGGTGGCGTCCGGCCACAGCGGCGCCGTCAGATAGGGATCGAGCTGCAGCGCGAGGACCCGTGACAGGTCGCCCGCGGTGCCCTTGCCGAACCCGTAGACCAGTGCCGTCTGCGCGTCGCCGGTGAGGATCTTCACCCATGCCTCGTACAGCGCCCACGCGCCGTCCATCTCGACGTGGGACTCGGCGATCGGCGGGACCGCGCCGAGTGCGTCCACCGCCTGCACGAACGAGAAGGCGCGGCCCGCCAGGTAGTCCGAGGACCCCGAGCACCAGAACCCGATATCCCGCCGGCCAAGTCCGGCCTGACCGAGCGCGTCCGCGATCGCGGGCACCAGCATCTCCACGCCGCTAGTGGTGGAGTTCTCGTCCCCGGCCGTCTCGGCGAACGCGATGACGGCTACCTCTGTCACATGTGCCTCGCGTAAATCTCGTAGGGGGCGTCCGGCTCATCGCTGGGCTCGAAGTGACTGATGTTCTGCAGGGTCATGCCCCATTCGTCGCGTGGCTTCCAGACCGCACCTACCCGCATGCCCATCCGCACCTCGTCCGGCTCGCAGCCCAGCACCAGGTGCTGGAACGCGATGTCCGCACCGTCGAGCAGCACCGACCCGGCGACGAAGGGCGGGGCGATCTGCTGCCCCGGATACGGAAAATTCACTATGCAGAACGTCGTGACGGTTCCCTTGTCGGACAGTTCCACCTCGTCGGTGCACGGAACGCCGTCGGCCGGGCAGCTACGCCGCGGCGGAATGTAGACCTGACGACACTCCGGGCACCGCTGCCCGATCAGCCGTCCCTCCAGCAGCCCCCGCAAGAACGCGGACTCCCCAGGCGCCGCGGTATGCGTGTACCGCAACCGCACCGGCGAGGTGATCATCGTGACCGGATTGTCCGGCTCGTAACCCTCTGCGCTTGGTGTCGATGCCACATTGGCGCCACCAGATGGCGCCAATGTGGCATCGACCCCCGGGGAGGGGGAGGGGGTCCCGGGGGAGGGGGAGCTTGCGGGCTCGAAGCAGGTGATGTCGCGGATGGAGCCGGTGCGGCTGGCGGCCCAGCGGGGGCGGACGCGGAGGCCGGTGCGGATGGAGTCCGGGGTGCCCGCGTCCACGGCGTGCAGCATCGCGGTGGCGGCGCCGTCCAGCTGGATCAGCGCCCAGGCGAACGGGTGGTCAAGGGGCTGGCCATCCAGCGGGGACGGCTGCCAGCTCCAGGTGACGACCGTGCCCTCGGGGCCGGCCTCGACCAGTTGCGACGGCGGGTCGAGCGTGACCGGATCGTACTCGAACGGCGGGACGTGCACCTGGCCGTCGGATGCTCGCGCCCCGAGAATCCGGCGCTCGCGCAATCCGGTCATGAACGAGCCGAGCACCGGGCCCAGTGAGCGCGTGTAGTCGAACCCGATCTCAAGTGGTGCCGTCAGCGCCGTGCCATCAGTCACACCGCACACTATAGAACGTGTTCTAGTTTTGAGCTAGAGGCCGCGGCTCGCGCCGCGACCTTGCCGTCAATGTAGAACGCGTTCTACATTGGGCGCGTGAGTGACGTTACAGGACTGTGGAACATCGCGGCGGGTACCCCGCAGGCGACGGCGGTTACCGCCCCGGACGGCCGGACGCTGACATACGCCGAACTGACCGCCGAGGCGGACCGGGTCGGGCGCGGACTGCGGTCGCTTGGCCTGTCGCCAGGCGCTACCGTCGCGACCCTGCTGCCGAACGGCATCGACTGGCTCACCGTGTATTTCGCGGCGCAGGAGACGGGGCTGTACGTGGTGCCGGTCAACTGGCATCTCACCGCGCCGGAGGTGGCCTACATCCTGTCCGACAGCGACGCGGTCGCGTTCATCGCCGATGAGCGGTTCACCGAGGTCGCGGTGGCCGCCGCGGACGAGGCCGGCATCGAACCCGGCCTGCGGTTCTCCTCGGGCGTGATCGCGGGATTCACCCCGCTGCTGGATCTGGGCACCGACACCGAGGGCCGCCCCGACGGCCGGACCGCGGGCGCGCCGATGACCTACACTTCGGGCACCTCTGGCCGGCCGAAGGGGGTGCGCCGGCCGCTCACCGGGGCCGACCCGGATGACCCGCCGCAGATCGCGCACTGGTTCTTCGGCCAGTTCGCGCTGAAACCGTTCGACGGAAACGTGCACCTGTGCTGCTCGCCGCTTTACCACACCGCGGTGCTGAACTTCGCGACCATTTCCTTGCAGCTCGGCCACCCGGTCGTGCTGATGGACCGGTTCGAACCGGCCGACGTGCTCCGGCTCATCGACCAGCACAACGTCACGCACACGCACATGGTGCCCACTCAGTTCCGGCGGCTGCTGGCGCTTCCCGACGAGGTCAAGGCCAAATACGACGTGAGCAGCATGCGGTGCGCGATCCACAGCGCCGCTCCCTGCCCGCAGGAGATAAAGCGGCGGATGCTCGACTGGTGGGGACCGGTCATCGCCGAGTACTACGCGGCCAGCGAGGGCGGCGGCACCACGATCTTCGCCGCGGACTGGCTGAGTCACCCCGGTTCGGTCGGCACACCCTGGGTCGGCACCGAGGTGAAGGTGCTCGACAACACCGGAACCGAGGTGGCGGACGGCCAGGAGGGCCTGGTGTACCTGCGGATGGGGTCATCGTCGTTTGGCTACCACAAGGACCCCGAGAAGACGAAGGCGGCCACTCGCGGCAATCTCTTCACCGTCGGGGACATTGGTTATAAGGACGCGGACGGGTACTTGTACCTGTGCGACCGGGAAAGCGACTTGATCATCACCGGTGGAGTGAATGTCTACCCGGCGGAGATCGAGTCCGAGCTCGCCTGCCATCCCGCGGTGGCGGACGTCGCGGTGTTCGGGATCCCGCACGAGGAGTGGGGCGAGGAGATCAAGGCCGTGGTCGAGCCGATCGCGGGCGTGACACCAGGAGACGAGCTGACCGCCGAACTGCTGGAGTTCCTGAGCGGGCGGGTCGCGAAGTTCAAGCTGCCGCGGAGCGTCGATTACGTCGCCGAACTGCCCCGTGACCCCAACGGCAAGCTCTACAAGCGCCGGCTCCGCGACCCGTACTGGGCGGGCCGGGAGACTGCCATCTAAGAACCCATGGATGTCCCATCGCAGGCGCCATAGCCCCAGCGGTGGGACATCCATGGGGTCAAATCACTCGCCGCGGAAGGCCGGCGGGCGCTTTTCCGCGAAGGCGCGCGGGCCCTCGCGGGCGTCTGCGCTGCGGAAGACCTCGATGCCGATGCGGGACTCGAGCTTGAACGCGTCGTTCTCCGGCATGCCCTCCGTCTCGCGCAGTACCCGGAGTACGGCGCGCACCGCGACCGGACCGTTCGCGGCGATGGCCGAGGCGATCTCCAGCGCCTTCTCCAGCGCGGTCCCGTCCGGCACGACATATCCGATAAGTCCGATGGCAAGCGCCTCCGCCGCCGAGATGTGCCGCCCGGTGAGCAGCAAGTCGGCCGCCAGCGTGTACGGGATCTGCCTGGCCAGCCGCACCGCGGAGCCGCCGAGCGGGAACAGCCCCCAGCGCACCTCCGACACCCCGAAGCGGGCCGATGACCCGGCGACCCGGATATCGCAGGCCTGCAGGATCTCGGTGCCCCCGGCGATCGCCGGGCCCTCGACCGCCGCGATCAGCGGCTTGGTGAGCCGGCGCCCCTTGAGCAGCGGCTCGATCACCGAGGGATCGAACTGGGCGTCACCCGGATGTGAACTCGACATGCTCTTCAGGTCCATGCCCGCGCAGAAAGCACCGCCCGCCCCGGTCAGGACGCACACCCGGACCGATGGATCAGAGTCCACCACGTCCCACGCCTCACGCATGATCGCTAGCATCTCGGTTGACAGCGCGTTTCGAGCCTGCGGGCGATTCAGCGTCAGGATAAGGACATGGTCGCGGCGTTCGATGAGGGCGTCCGGCATAGGTAACCTCCGCTCAGCTATTGCTCAAAACAGTAACACGTTCTAGTTTCATACCCATGGCCTTGCACTTCGCAGACCTCTTCGAGCACGCCGCCGACGCCGTTCCCGACCGGGTGGCAGTGGTGTGCGAGGACAGGCAGGTGAACTTCCGCGAGCTGGACGAGCGGTCCACCAGACTCGCGCACCATCTCGCTAGCCTCGGCACCGGGCCGGGGGATCACGTCGGGCTGTACGCCCGCAACTCGATCGAGGCCGTGGAGACGCTGGTCGCGGCGGTCAAGCTGCGCGCCGCCGCGGTCAACATCAACTACCGGTTCGTCGAGGGCGAACTGCGCTACATGTTCGCGGACGCCGATCTGGCCGCGCTGGTGCACGACGCGGTGCTAACCGAGGTGGTGGACGCGGCCAGGGACGCCGCGCCCACGCTGCGCGGCACCGTGGTGATCGGCGGCGACTACGAGGCCCTACTGGCCAAGGAGTCCGCGGAGCGCGACTTCGGCGAGCGGAGCCCGGATGACGTCTACATCATCTACACCGGTGGCACCACCGGTCATCCCAAGGGAGTGATGTGGCGGCACGAGGACATCTGGCGCACCCTCGGCGGTGGCATCGACTTCGTCACCGGTGAACGGCTGCCCGACGAGTGGGCGCAATCCAGCCAGGCGGCCGATGGCGGTCTGGTCCAGCTGGTGGCGGCACCGCTTATTCACGGCAACGCGCAGGTCGCGACCATGATGTCGCTGTTCATGGGGCACACGGTGGTGCTGCTGCCGCGTTTTGACCCGGAGAAGATCTGGCTGGCCATCGGGGAGCACCAGGTCAACGTGCTCGTCCTGATCGGCGACGCGATGGCCCGGCCGCTCATCGAGACCTATCGGCAGGGGAGCTTCGACACCTCTTCGCTGTTCGCCGTGTCGTCGAGCGCCGCGCTCTTCTCGCCGGTGGTCAAGGAGGCCTGGGCCACCGCGGTGCCCGACGCGGTGATCACCGAGGCCATCGGGTCGACCGAGACCGGTTTCGCGGGCCTCGGCTTCGTGACCGCCGGGGAGGCCGCCTACACGGCGGTCACCGTGAACCCGGGGCCGGACGTGCTGGTGCTCGACGATGCCGGTGTTCCGTGCGGACCAGGGCAGACCGGCTGGCTGGCCCGCGGCGGGCACGTGCCGCTCGGCTACTACAAGGACCCGGACAAGACCGCGAAGCTGTTCGCCGAGGTGGACGGCAAGCGCTATACGCTGCCCGGCGACATGGCGCGGGTCGAGGAAGACGGGTCGATCACGCTGCTCGGAAGGGGCAACACCTGCGTGAACACCGGGGGAGAGAAGGTGTACCCGGAAGAGGTGGAGGGCGCGCTGAAGTCGCATCCCGACGTATTCGACGCGCTGGTCATCGGGGTGCCGGACGAGCGGCTCGGTCAGCGGGTGGCGGCGGTGGTGCAGCCGCGCGACGGGGTGACCGTCGATCTGGCCGACCTTGACGCGCATGTCCGCAAGCAGATCGCGGGCTACAAGGTGCCGCGCACGGTCTGGCTGGCGGACGCGATCCAGCGCACGGCGTCGGGTAAAGCGAATTACGGCTGGGCCAAGGACTACGCGTCCACCCACGAGGCGGCGTCATGAGCATCGAGCGCGTGCTCGGTATCGAGCACCCGATCGTCGGGTTCACCCCGTCCGAGCACGTCGCGGCCGCGATCAGCCGGGCCGGGGGGATGGGCGTGCTCGGCTGCGTCAGGTTCAACGATCCCGCCGAACTGGACGCCGTCTTGACCTGGATGGATTCGAACACCGACGGCCGGCCTTACGGTGTCGACGTCGTGATGCCCGCGAAGGTACCGGCCGAGGGGTCCGCGACCGACCTGGCCAAGCTCGTCCCGGAAGGACACCGCGAGTTCGTCGAGCTCACGCTGGCCCGGCTCGGGGTTCCTCCGCTGCCGGCCGAGGACGACCTCGCGGATGGCGGGGTGCTCGGCTGGCTGCACTCGGTGGCGCGCAAGCACGTCGAGGTGGCGCTGTCGCATCCGGCCCGGCTGATCGCGAACGCGCTCGGCTCGCCGCCCGCGGACGTGATCGGGGCCGCGCACGAACGCGGCATGCTGGTCGCGGCGCTGGCCGGGAAGGCGGATCACGCGCGGTCACACGTGGCCAACGGCGTGGACATCATCATCGCGCAAGGCTCCGAGGCCGGCGGCCACACCGGGGAGATCGGGACCATGGTGCTGGTCCCCGAGGTGGTGGACGCGGTGGGCGAGCAGGTCCCGGTACTGGCCGCGGGCGGGATCGGATCCGGCCGTCAGGTGGTGGCGGCCCTCGCGCTCGGCGCGGCCGGCGCGTGGATGGGCTCGCTGTGGCTCGGCACCGAGGAGAACGTCCGGTTCACCTCGGCCCCGGCGCTCGGTGACGCGCTGATCGCCGCGACGTCGTCGGACACCGTGCGGTCGCGGATCTTCAGCGGCAAGCCCGCCCGGCTGCTGAAGAACAAGTGGACCCAGGCGTGGTCCGCGTCGGAAGCTCCCGATCCGCTGCCCATGCCGTTGCAGAACGTGCTGGTCAGCGACGCCCACCGGCGCCTGATGGCCTCCGGCGACCCGGACGTGATACCCATGCCGGCCGGCCAGATCGTCGGCCGGATCACCGCGGTCCGCCCGGTGGCCGACGTGATGGCGGACCTGATCGCGGAAACCAGGCAAGCGCTCGATAGGCTCAAAGAGCTATGAAGACTGCTGTAACCGTCGGGTACTGGTCCGCGGGGCCGCCGTCCGGCGCCTCCGAGCTGTTCTACCTTGCCGACCGGATCGGCGTTGATCAAGTGTGGACGGCAGAGGCGTACGGCAGTGACGCGTGGACTCCGCTGGCCTGGTGGGGCTCGCGGACCGAACGCGTACAGCTCGGCACCGCCGTCTCGCAACTGGCGGCCCGGCCACCAGTGACGCTCGCGATGACCGCCATGACGATGGACCATCTCACCAAGGGGCGGCTCATCGTGGGAATCGGCGTCAGCAACCCGCAGGTCGTCGAGGGCTGGTACGGCCAGCCGTTCCCGCGCCCGCTTGAGCGCACCCGGGAGTACTTCGACATCGTGCGCGCCGTCATCGCCCGGCGGGAGCCGGTCGAATACGACGGGCGGCACTACCAGATCCCCCTGACGGAGCGCGGCACGGGTCTGGGCAAGCCGTTGCGCTCGATCCTGCACCCGTACCGCGACGAGATCCCGCTCTACCTCGGCGCCGAAGGGCCGAAGAACGTCGCGCTGGCGGCGGAGATCGCGGACGGCTGGAACGCGATCTTCTTCTCTCCGTCTATGAACGACTTCTACGCGTCCGCGCTCGCCGAGGGCTTCGCGAGAACCGGTGCCCGGCACGCCCAGGACACGTTCGACGTGGTGGGCGGTCCGATGGGCATCATCCCCGACGACGACATCGAGCGAGCCGCGGACCGGATCCGCCCGGCGCTCGCGCTCTACATCGGCGGGATGGGCGCCCGCGGGCTGAACTTCCACCACGAGGTCTTCGCCCGGATGGGTTACGAGGAAACGGCCAAGACGATCCAGGACGCCTACCTGGCCGGAGACAAGAAGGCGGCGATCGCGGCCGTGCCCACGGCCATGGTGGAGGATGTCGCGCTGATCGGCCCGTGGCCGAAGATCGCCGAGGACATCGAGCGCTGGAAACAGACGGAGCTCACCACCTTCAGCATCAGCTGCGATCCGCAGCATCTGGAACGCGTGGCGGGGCTGATCGGCGGCTGACCCAGCACGCGGGGTAGATGCGGGCGTCAGAAGACGGCCACTTCGGCGCCTGTCGGCAGGTGCTCGTTGTAATAGCGAGCGGCGGCCATGGTGAGGTGAACGCAGCCGTGGGACGGCGTGGTCAGGCTGCCCTCGTGGAAAGCGACTCCCCCTGCGGCGAAGAACACCGCATACGGGATCGGCACCCCGTAGCTGGTGCTGATGTAGTTGGGACCGGCCTTCCACGCGACGTGGAAGATACCACGCGGTGTCGGGTCGCCATCACCTCCCGGTTCCATCCGCACCGGGCCGTAGGTGATACGGCCGCCGGACTGGAGCCAGGTGACATGAGCGCTGAGGTCCGCGCACGCTGCCGCGGCGGGCGGGCACTCGGCGCGGACCTGGGCGCTGAGCACGATGCCCTTCCGTGTCGGACCGCGGGGGGCGCTGCTCCGCGTTTCGGAATGCGTCACGATCGCCTTGGCGGGCAGCGACGCCGCGACCGTGGTCACGGGAGATAGGGTCAGCCAGGCGGTCGACGCGAACACGGCCGTAACCGCGACGGCGAGGCAGGCGATCGGTGACGTGCGGGTGAGACGAGGCATGGGCGGGGTTCCCTTCGAGTTGCTCCCTCACCTGTACTTACGGACCCAGGCTCCACTCGCGTTGCCCGGCGGGCCGAAGACTTTGGTGGTAAGGGGCACCGCTCCCGGAGAACAAGTGACGGTGTGAGTCAGCCGTCCCGCTTGGTCCGCCAGCGGAACGTGGTCAGGCAGAGCACCGCGCCCACGACGGCCCAGGCCGTCAGCACCAGCGCGATCCGGCCGTGCTCCCAGGTGCCGGCCGGCTCCAGGCGAGCCGCCTGCTCGGGGAGGAAGACCGACCGCATCCCCTGGCAGATCCATTTGACCGGGAACAGCGACGCGACGTCCAGCAGCGGGGCGGGTACCAGCGTGGGCGGGACGTAGACGCCGGAGATGAACAGCAGCGCGCTGACCGGCAGCATGATCACCGGCGCGGCGCTGCGTGCGGAACGGGGAATGCTGCTGGCCGCCAGGCCCAGCAGCGAGCAGCTCACCGTGCCGAGCACCAGGACCCAGGCGAACGTCCACCAGCGTCCCGGCTCGGTGGGGAGCCGCAGCCCGTCCACGCCCATGCCGACGGCGATCAGGATGATGATCTCGGCGACGGTTGACACGGCGACGACACCGATCTTGCCGAGGAAGTACGCCGCGTGCGGCATCGGGGTGCCGGCTAGCCGCTTGAGCATTCGCTGGTCGCGTTCGGTGGCGATCGTGATCGCGAGGTTCTGGAACGTGGTGGATATGATGCCGCCGCCGATGAGCCCGGCCGCGAAGATCTGGCCGACGCTGACCCCGTGCCCGGTGACCTGACTGCGGAAGATCGAGCCGAGCAGCAACAGCAGTACCGCGGGCATGGCGAAGATGAACGCCATGGCCAGCGGCTCGCGGAAAAACGCCTTCAGCTCGATCACCACTCGCGCCGACCCCACCCGGAGGGTTGAGGGAAGCGGCGGCTGGCTCACGTCGTTTCTCCGATCAGTTCCAGATAGGTGTCCTCCAGCGTCGGCCGGGTCACGGTCAGCCCGGGCACCTCTCCGCCGAAACGCTCCGCGAGCCCGGCTATGGCCGCTGTCGGCTTATCGGTGCGGGTGTTCTTCCGGCGGCCGTCCTCTTGCCAGGCCACGGTGACCATGGCGGTGTCGCGGCCGCCAATCGTCCCTGGCGTGCCGGTCGCGCGGATCCGGCCGCCCGCGATCACCGCGACCCGGTCCGCCAGTGCCTCCGCCTCTTCCAGGTAGTGGGTGGTGAGCAGGATGGTCGTGCCGCCACCGGACAGATCCTGGATCATCGACCAGAATGAGCGGCGCGCCTCCGGGTCGAACCCGGTCGTCGGCTCGTCGAGAAACAGCAGCTCCGGATTGCCGACGATGCCAAGCGCCACATCCAGCCTGCGGGCCATGCCACCCGACAGCTTCCGTATCCGGGAGCGTGCCTTGCCGCTGAGCCCCACCAGGTCCAGGACCTCAGCGGGGTCGCGCGGGTCGGGATAGAACAGCGCGAAGTGCTCGACCGCCTCCCGCACCGTGATCTCGGGCCATTCGGCCGCGCCGAGCTGCAGTACGATCCCGATCCTGGCCCGCCAGGACCGCCCGGCCCGCTGCGGGTCCTCGCCGAGCACCTGCACCGTTCCCTGGTCACGGTGCCGGTAGCCTTCCAGTATCTCGACCGTGGTGGTCTTGCCCGCCCCGTTCGGCCCGAGGAGAGCGAATACCTCGCCGAGGCATACCCGCAGATCCACCCCGTCCACCGCGGCGACGCCGTCGTAGCTCTTACGAAGTCCGGCGATATGTATCGCGGTGTCCCCCATGGCTCTAGTGTGATGACATAACACCAGCTACGCCATACCTTTGGTGTCAGGCGCGGCGGCGAGCCGACGGAGCTGAGCGGTCGCGCCGCCGAGGGTGAACTCCAGCCGTTTGGCCGCGGTGAAGTAGCGGTGCACCGGGTAGCTCACGTCGATCCCGACGCCGCCGTGCACGTGGACGGCGGCGTGCGCGACGTGATGCCCGGCCTCCGCCGCCCAGAACTTCGCGATCGCCACCTCCGCGTCGGCGGGAAGTCCCACGTCCAGCCGCCACGCCGCCTGCCACATCGTCAGCCGCGCCGCCTCCACGTTGATCCACGCGTCGGCGAGCCGCTGGGACACGGCCTGGAACGCCCCGATCGGCTTGCCGAACGCCTCCCGCGATCGGGCGTAGTCCGCGGTCAGCTCCAGCGCGCGCTCCAGCACGCCGACCTGCTGCGCGCACACGCCGGTCACCGCGTGCTCGTACATCCAGTCGGCCGCCCGGCCAGGAAATACCAGCTCCTCGGTCACCCGCACGCCGCCGAGCGTGACCTCCGCCGCGCCGCCACCGTCCACGACCTGCTGCGGGGTGATGAAGAGCCCCTCGTCGCCCGGCGACACGCCGAACACCGCGTCGCCCGCGGGCACCAGGATCAGGTCCGCCCGGGCCGCGGCGTTCACGCTGGTGAGCGTGCCGGACAGCACCCAGTGGCTGTTGGTACGGAACGCTGACACGGGGTCCTCGCCGCCGAGCGCCGTGGTCAGCACGACCTCGCCTCGCCCGGCGGGCGCCGCCCACAGCCGGCGCTGCGCGGGCGTGCCGAACCGGTCGATCGCCGCCGCCGCGACCGCGACCGACCACAGGTAGGGCGCGGGCGCGACCGTCCGGCCGATCTCGCGCAGCACCGCGCAATGCCCGAGCAACCCGAGCCCGTCACCGCCCACCGAGGCGGGCAACGCCGCCGAGAGCACTCCGGCGCTGGATAGCCACGCCCAGACCCCGGGGTCAAATCCCTCGGCTTTCGCCAGTACCTCAGGTGTCACCTCACGCTCGAGCACCTGTCTGGTGAGCCCCGCCAGCTCGACGACATCGGACGGGACGGTGAAATCCATCTGATTACCTCCGGGCCACGGGCAGCTTGAGCGCCGCCGCCGAGATGATGTCCCGCTGCACCTCGTTGGTCCCCCCGCCGAACGTCAGTATCAGTGCCGCCCGGTGCAGTCGCTCGACCCTCCCGGCCAGTACCGCCCCATTTGAGCCATAACGAAGGATGGCAGCTCCCCCGAGCACCTCCATCAGCAGCCGGTAGGCCTCCGTCGCCAGCTCGGTCCCGAACACCTTGGACGCTGACGCGTCCACCGGACCGACGGTCTCTTCCCCCGTCATGGAGGCGACCTTCCAGTTGAGCAGCTTGAGGAACTCCGCCTTGGCCCGGACCCGCGCCAGCGCCAGCCTGACCCATTCCTCGTCAAGCTTGCCGGTGCCGGCGGCCCACGCCGTGACGTCGTCCAGCGCCGACAATAGCGGCGCGGCTGAGGTCAGGGCGACGCGTTCGGCGTTGAGCTGGTTGGTGATCAGATGCCAGCCCGTGTTCTCCGCGCCGACCAGCGCGGACAGCGGCACTCGCACGTCGGAGTAATAGGTGGCGCTGGTCACCACGCCCGCCACGGTGTGCACCGGCGTCCAGGAGAACCCGGGAGAGGAGGTGGGGACCACCAGGATGGACAGCCCGTGATGCCGGTCGGCCGATGGGTCGGTCCGGCAGGCCAGCCACACGAAGTCCGCGTACTGGATCAGGCTGGTCCACATCTTCTGGCCGTTGATCACATACTGATCGCCGTCTCTTACCGCTGTCGTGCGCAACGCGGCCAGGTCGGTGCCCGCCTCCGGCTCGGAGTAGCCGATCGCGAAGTGGATCTCGCCCGCCGCGATCCTCGGCAGGTAGAAGGCCTTCTGCTCGGCCGTCCCGTACCGCATGATGGTCGGGCCGACGGTGTTGAGAGTCAGGAACGGCACCGGCAGTTGGGCGAGCGACGCCTCGTCGGCGAAGATCAGCTGCTCCATCGGGCCCATGCCGCGGCCGCCGTACTCCCGTGGCCAGCTCAGCGTCAGCCAGCCGTCGGCGCCGAGTTGCCGGATCAGGCGCCGGTACGCGTCGCCGTCGCCGTAATCGCCTTCGCCTGCGAGGAGTGCCTCGCGCACGTCGGCGGTCATCAGCGCGCCGAAGTATTCTCGCAGCTCATGGCGTAGCTGTTCCTGCTCAGGCGTGTAGCCGATGTGCACGAGGTACCCCTACTTTGATTAGAACACGTTCTACTTTAGTGTAGGCGTGTGGAGGTAGCGATGACAGAGGCTTTCATCGTGGACGCGGTCCGTACACCGGTGGGTCGCAGAAACGGGGGACTGGCCGCGGTTCACCCGGCCGATCTCGGCGCGCACGTGCTTACCGAGTTGCTGGACCGGGTCCAGGTCGATCCCGAGATGATCGAGGACGTGATCTTCGGTTGCCTCGATACGGTGGGGCCGCAAGCCGGGGACATCGCGCGGACCGCGTGGCTCGCGGCCGGGCTGCCCGAGTCGGTGCCCGGCGTGACCGTCGACCGGCAGTGCGGGTCCTCGCAGCAGGCCGTGCACTTCGCCGCCCAGGCGGTCCGTTCCGGCACCGCGGACCTGGTGATCGCCGGCGGCGTGCAGAACATGTCGATGATCCCCATCGCGACCGCCATGGCCCCGCCGTTCGGTGACCCGTTCAGCGGGTCCGAAGGCTGGCGCAAGCGCTACGGGACCCAGGAGATCTCCCAGTTCCGCGGCGCGGACATGATCGCCGAGCGCTGGTCCATCTCCCGCGGGGAGATGGAGGCGTACGCGCTCGAGAGCCATCGCCGCGCCGTTATGGCTATAGATGAAGGCCACTTCGCGGCCGAAACGGTGCGGTACGGCGAGGTGGTGGCCGACGAGTGCCCGCGCCGGGACACTTCGCTGGAGAAGATGGCCGGGCTTAAGCCGCTGCGCGAGGGCGGCCTGATCACCGCCGCGCTGTCCAGCCAGATCGCCGACGGCGCCGCCGCGATGCTCATCGCGTCCACGAATGCGATCCGCGAGTACGGACTCACGCCGAAGGCCAGGATCGTGCATATGTCGGTGCGCGGCGACGACCCGGTGATGATGCTGACCGGCCCGATCCCCGCGACCGAGCACGCGCTGCGGAAATCCGGTATGTCGCTGCACGACATGGACCTTATCGAGATAAATGAGGCCTTCGCGCCAGTTGTCCTTGCGTGGGCGAGAGAAACCGGCGCCGACCTGGCGAAGGTGAACGTCAGCGGCGGAGCGATCGCGCTCGGCCACCCGCTCGGCGCGACCGGCGTGAAGCTGATGACCACCCTCATGTACGCGCTGGACCGGACCCACGGCCGTTACGGCCTGCAGACCATGTGCGAAGGCGGCGGCCAGGCCAACGTCACGATCATCGAGCGCCTCTAAGTCAGCCGCCCTGCACGCCTCATCCGACAAAAGCCGCATATCCGGAAGTCCCCCGCCTCGACTCCGGTCGGGGCACCTGGGGTTTCTGTTGTTCAGGGGTTATCTGGGGCTGATGTTGCCTGCCCGGGGTGCCTGGCGACCCCATCGATGTCCCACCGCTAGCGTGATAGCGCCAGCGGTGGGACATCGATGGGAGCCGGTTCCTCAGAGTGGCGGGTTGGGTCACCTTGTCGGCCACGCCGGCGCTCGGTGGCGTTTCAGGGTGCGGTCGGGGGCGGTGGGAAGGATGCCATGGTCAGGCCCGCGGGCATGGGGCCGACGATGAGCGCCCGCACCGCGTCCCCAGCGGTCACGGTGACGAATGACGCCTGCGAGGGGACCTCCCCGGGAAGCGTTACGGTGTGCTGGCCGGCCGGAAGCCCCGCGTCGACGAGTACCAGGGAAGTGCTGCGGGGTTCGGGCGGGGTGAAGGACGTGCCCCACCACGCGACGACTCGCACGTTCTCCGGCCGGTCCAGGTGCAGGTCCACGGTGCGCGTCTGAGGGTCGTACGCGACGGCTAGCCCGGTGTTTGCCGCTGTGCGGGCGGCCTGGACCTGAGCAGCGATTACGCCCGCTATTCCGGCGAATCCCTGGATGAATGTCAGCGCGGGATTACGATCGGAGATCTGCTGGCGAAGTTGTTCCTTCGTGTCGGGCGGCACCATCCCGCCAAAGACCACGACATCGGCCGCGGTCATGTCGAACAGGTCCATGACGTTGGCGAAGTCGTTGCTTGCGCCCGCGGCATGGCCTTCGCGGCGCAGGATTTGCACCGCCTCTGACAAGACATTTTCGCTTCGGCCGATGATGAGCACCCGTGATGCCGGGCGGACTTCGGCGGCGGCTTCGATGGGCAGTGTGAGCATTTGGGGCGTCCTCTCCCGTACCTCCAGCATGCCTTAAACGTTGGCTCATCCAACGTTGGCAGGACCAACATATCAGATAGTTGGCCGGCCCAACAATCGGGTAGATTGACTACATGCCTGAGCATGTGCCGTTGGTCGACCGGGTGCCCGAGCGGCTCCGCGAGCGGCCGACGTGGTTGATCAGCCGGGCGTACGCCCGCGCGACTGGGCTTCTGCAGGAGGGCTTCGCTCGGGGCGGCGACGGGTTGCGCAGCTACCACTACCGGCTGCTGGCCGCTCTCGACGAGTGGGGCCCAGCCAGTCAGGCAGCGCTCGGGCGGAGCACTGGAATCGACCGCAGCGACGTCACCGCGGCCCTAGTGGACCTGGAAGAACGCGGCCTGGTGCGGCGCGACGTCAACCAGGCAGACCGTCGGCGCAACGTCGTCTCGATCACCGCCGCCGGGATGAGCCACCTTGAGACGCTCGACAATGTCGTCGACGAGATTCAAGAACGCTTGCTCGCGCCGCTGTCAGCGAGTGAACGGCGGCAGTTCATAACGCTGATGCACAGGATCGCGACCGGCGACTGAACGCGTCATTGCGCTACTCGAAGCGCACCCCGGACGGAGCGGTCATCCGGCGCATCAAGGGGAGGGTCGCGCAGATGACCAGGATGGCGGCGGCGATGCCGGTGCCCATCAGTTCCCAGTACGACGCTCCGAGCCTCGGTATCGCCGAACCGGCGGGCGCGAGCCGGGCATACGCCAGGACTGACGAGCCGTAAGCGATGCCGCCGGCGATGACGACCACCGCGACCAGCGGGATGACCGCCTCGAGCAGGACCACCCGGGACAGGGCGCTCACCGGGGTGCCGGTGACCCGCAGCAGGGTGAACGGCCGCTTGCGGTCCACCAGGCCGCCGCCGACGGCCACCGCGAGGCTGCACCCCGCCACCACCAGCGTCAGCGCGACCGCCGCGTACACGAGCTTCTCGACCGTCTCGGACCGGGCGTCTCGGATCGCCGAGGTCTCGGCGAAGGTCCGCGGCGGCGTGGCCGAGGCGCCCTGCCCGGGAGACACGGCGGGCGGCGCGTTCACGGCCAGGTAGGTTCGCACCCGCTCCAGCGTCACGGCGTTGTTCACCCGCACGAGCACGGCCTGCAGGTAAAGCGTAGACAGTTTCCCGGTATAAGCCGGGTTCGCCGAGGTGACGAACGCCTGCGTCGTGTAGTAGGGGTTGTCGGAGAACAGAGTGTTATCGTTCGTCTGGACCGCGGTCACCCCGGGTGCGCACTGACCGAGCACGCGGAGCCCGCGCATTGACCCGCACGAGATCACCGCCAGGTACTGCGGCGGCTGGCCGCCTCCCAGGTGGACGCTTTGCTTGTGCCCCTTGCCGACCTTGAGGGGGCCCGTTTGCGCGGTCACCTGTGTGTAGATCGGATACACGGCGGTGCCGCTGATTCCGTTGATCCCGCTGACGAGCTTCGCCCCGGCCGTCGGCGAGAGCCCGACCTGGTAGACGAGCACGTTGGCGAGCGCCGCCGAGTTCGGGGTGTTGTCGAACGATTCGACAGCCGGCATCAGCGCCCCCACCATCGTGCCGAGGAAGACGGCTAGCACCAGGCCGGTCACCGCGCGCGAGGCGACCTTCGGGTTGTCGGTCAGCCGCCGCGCGGCGAGCAGTGATGATGTGCCCCTGGCCAGCAGCCCAGTCAGCCAGGCGGACGCCCAGGTGAGCCAGGGTCCGGCGATGACCAGGCCGATCATGGTGAGGAGCAGGCCGACGTAGGTCAGCGCGTTGATGCCGTTGTGGGTGGTCTGCGCGAGTCCCGCGAAGTACAGCCCTACGCCGATGACCAGCGTCGTCAGCCGCCACACGGTCGGCGGACGCGGCTTCGCCCGGCGCGCGGCGCCCAGCGGCGAGATCGACACCCGCCGCAGCGACAGCAGCGCCGCGATCGCCGCCACCACCGGCACGCCCACCAGTATCGCGACATAGCCGGCAAGCGTCGGGGTCACGGTGCTGGCGAAGTACCCCACGCCGATGGGCGCGGTCGAGGCTAGCACCGGACGCAGCAGCAGGAATATCACCGTTCCCAGCGCGGCACCGGCCAAGGCGCTGACCGACGCTTCGACCGCGGCGATCACCGTGACATCGCGCGGTGTCGCCCCGACTAGGCGCAGCGCCGCGAACCGCTCCTCGCGCCGGGCCGCGGCCAGCCGGGTGGCGGTGCCGATCAGAACCAGCATCGGCAGCAGCACCGCGAGCACGCCGACCCCGAACACGTAGCGGAAGAAGGGGGTGAACACCTCGGCCGCGGGCGCGGTCGAGATCGACGTCACCCAGACCGAGCCGGGGATCGCGTTGACCGCCGACGAGGTGTACCCGACGTAGATGACCAGGTCGCCGGAGCCGTTCAGCGCCGCGTCGCCGATGGTGCCGGCGAAATGGCCGGGGAACCGGTCCCCGAGCTCGTCGGCGGGCACCGACCGGATCAGCGCCTCCAGCGCGGGCGACGCGTAGTACTGCCCGGGACCGGGCAGCCGGGAGATCCCCGGTAGCACCGGGGCGGACGAACCCAGCGACGCCACGTCCAGCCGGGTGATCGTCTGTCCCTGGTAGAAGTCCACGCTGTTGTTCCACAGCTCGCCGCTGTCGGGCAGCGTGGACGGGATGGAGTTACCGGTCGTGCAGGACCAGCACGGCTGGTTCGCGTTGGACTGGAAGGCGTGGAACTCGGCGAGCACGCCGAGCAGCAGTGCGACCCCGACGGCGATCGCGGCCGTCGTGATCGCCAGCCGGGCGAATCCCTCCCGGCCGTTACGCAGCGTCAGCCGCAGTCCCATCCGGATCATGACTGGGTCACCGTCAGGTCGGCCGAGACCTTACCGTCACGCACCATGACGGTGCGCTCGGCGTTCGCCGCCACCCGCGCATCGTGCGTCACCAGAACGACGGTCACCGACTCCGACCGGGCCAGCGTCACGAGGAGGTCCATCACCTTCTCGCCCGTCAGCGAGTCCAGCGAGCCGGTCGGCTCGTCGGCGAACAGCACCGCCGGCGACATCGCCAGCGCACGCGCGATCGCCACCCGCTGGGCCTCGCCGCCGGACAGTTCGCCGGTGCGCCGTCCGCCCTTGTCCTCGAGCCCGAGCCGGGTGAGCCAGTCGGCGGCCGCGGCGTACGCGGCGCGCCGGGGTTTGCGGCCGAGCAGCATCGGCAGCGCGATGTTGTCGGCGGCGGTCAGCTCTGGCACCAGCTGGCCGAACTGGAAGACGAACCCGAAGTCGGTCCGCCGCAGCCGGGTTCGCTCGGCTTCGCTCATGGTGCCCAGGCGTTTGCCGTCGTAGCTGACGGTGCCGCTGTCGGGCGGGAAGATGCCGGCCAGACAGTGCAGCAGAGTCGACTTGCCGGACCCGCTGGGTCCCATGACGGCGAGGATCTCGCCGCGATCCACCGACAGGTTCGCGCCGCGCAGTGCGGGCGTGTTCCCGAAAGACTTCGTCACGTCGTGTGCTTCGAGCAGGGGAGTCATGGTCGGACCTATCTCGGGGGTTCGGGGGTGAGTGCAGTCGCGAGTTCGTTCAGCCGGGCCGACGTGGTGTCGATCCAGCGGAGATCGGCCTCGAGGTGGAACAGGCCGTGGTCGGCGAGCAGCGCGTCGATCAGCGGTCCGGAGCGGCGTAGCTCGGTGAGCTCGTGCATCCGGCGCAGATGGGCGGCCCGCTGGAGATCTAGGTAATTTTCGGCGTCCCGGTCGAGCAGCAACGCCAGCACCACCTTGGTGAACAGCACGGTCTGCAGGTGCGGTTCTGGTTCGATCGGCGTGGCGAGCCACGACTCGACGTCGGTGACGCCGGTCTCGGTGATCGTGTAACGACGCCGGTCAGGTCCGTCACCGGGCTCACTCTCGCCGGCCACGATCTTCCCGTCGCGAGCAAGCCGTCCGAGCGTGGAGTACACCTGCCCGTACGGCAGCTGCTTGCCCCGGCCGAAGTAGCTGTCGTAGTCACGCTTGAGGTCGTAACCGTGGCTGGGCTGCCGCTCAAGCAGCCCCAGAAGGGTTAGCGGGACACTCATACCCGCGAATATACACTGAGTGTATAGCGGACGCAAAGCCCGTCTATGCCTGGTTAGTGCAGCACTATCTCTACTCTTTGCGGGTTGGTGTCACTCCCACCAGCAAAGCGGCCGCGCCCGCAGGTGCTCCTCCGCGGTCATCGCCGCTTATAGAGTTTGCTCCCGCCGTTGTCAGCGAAGTCCCGCACCAGCTGGAACTGGCTAGCGAACCAGGCTCGCAGCGAGTCCGGCCACGGGATCCGCGACTTATACCCGACGGTGAACCACACATAGTCGGCCCGGGAAAGATCCGACCGCCAGGTGGCGAGCACCTGAGGCCGCAATGCGGCGCCGCCCTGGACAGAAGTACCGTCACCCGCCGAGAGCGTCGTGGCCAGTGAGTCGATTACCTGGGGGCATCCGGGTCGCGCGGCGGTGAACCGGTCCGCGGTGATGGTCAGCGACACCTGGTCGGTGACGACGCAGGCGCCTGCCGGGATCAGCGCCGCGACCGGCGGATTCGCTGGCACGGAGATCTGCTGGATGTCGCTAACCTGCAACGCCGCCACCACTACCAGCACGACCGAGAAGACAGCCGCGGTCAGCCCGCGCAGCGTGGCTGACCGCGGCAGGACGCCCGCCGCGCCGCCGATCGCGATCGCCAGCCACGGCCCGGTGAA
>JBEKHI010000083.1:23833-39394 GCA_050012355.1 Streptosporangiaceae bacterium
GGGGTAGTGGTAGAAGAACGCGGAGTAGCTGAGGATCGCCAACGCGGACACCACGGCGCTGGCGAGCGCGAACCATTCCAGCGGCGTGCGCTGCCGGGGATGGATGGCGTACGCCACCGCCAGCACGATGACCCCGACCGCGGTCAGCCCGATCAGCAGCAGCCCGCCGCTGGCCGACGAGGTAGTGCCGGTGATGGCCCGCGCGAACAGCGAGTGCGACACCGGGCCGAGCGTCAGTGTGCCGTGCCGGTTCATGAAGTCGATTAGCCCGGTCAGGTACGCCAGCCGCGTTTGCGTGGTGACCATGCTCCCGGTCCGCGCGATCTGATCCAGCACGGTGTTGCGGAAGAAGCCCGCGGGGGACATCACCACGAACGGGATCACGGGCACCGCGAAACCGATAACCAGACCCGCGCCGTACGCCCGCGCCCGGCCCCATCGACCCTGCGACAAGGCGAGCACGCCGAGCAGCACGGCGGGCACCAGTGCCCAGTACTTGATCGCCACCGCGAACCCGAACGCCACCCCGGCCCAGACAAGCATCCGGTTTTCCCTGAGACCCCGCCCACCTCCCCATCCCCCTTCACGGAACGCGAGATTCGCTCCCAGCAGGCAGCACAGGTTCATCCACGGTTCCAGCAGCAGCGTGCGGGAGGCCAGCACGTCGGCCGGGTACACGGCGAGAAAACCGCAAGTGACCAGCGTCACGAGAGCGCCGCGATGCCGCACGAGCCGTCCGGCCAGCGGGATGCACACCACGCTCGCGAGCACCGTGAGCAGCCGTGCCACCACCAGTCCAGCCGTGGCCGAGGACATGTGGCCAACTAGTGCGGCGGGCAGCGACAGCAGCAGGATGCCGGGTGGTTGCACGAAGGCGAAGTCCCGGTAGGGCAGCACGCCCTGGGTCAGCCGGATCGTCGCCCCGAGATACACGCCGTCGTCGTATTCGACCGTTCCCGAGGTGAGGAAGCCGTGCCGGGTAACCATATAGAGCCGTATCCCCAGGCCCAGCAGCGTCGCGGCACCGATCACGTAGCCGGTTCGCGACAGCGATACGCGCGCCCGACTGATCCCCCATGCGACCTGCTCTTGCGAGGCAACCGCCATGAACACGCCCCAGATTGTGCCAGTGACAAATTATCCAGCGAAAAATATCACGCACTCGCACACGTTAACCAGCACTCCGGTAACTGTAAATTCGTAAACGTGTAACGTTGCAGCCGCGATACCGTTGCTTCGGCCTCGCTCATGACGCGGGCAATGAGTTCCGAACATGACGGCAGGTCGTTGATGACCCCAGCGACCTGCCCGGACGCCATCACCCCAAGATCGGTACGGCCTTGCGTCATCGCCGCGCGCAACAGCGTCGGCGTATTCGCCGCCATAAGCACCTGGGCCCAGGGCAGCCCGCCGGAGCGTCGCATCTGACGGCCTTCGCGGAGCAGATCGGCCCACGACATTCCGGAGATATCGTGGAATGCGATCGCGTTACGAGCTGCCCGAAACAATGTAACGAATCGTCCGCCGTGTTCCAATCGGTTCACCAGTGGGGTGCGCAGCACCCGGTGCGGAACGCCGTCCACTCGCCGGGTCACCACCGTCCCGTCCAGCCCCGCCGATAGGTACAGCTTCTTTACCGCCTCTGGCACCGGGCTGTCGCTGGTCAGCAGGAACCGGGTACCCATCGCGATCCCCGCCGCGCCGTAGGCGAGGGCCGCCGCCAGCCCGCGCCCGTCGAAGAACCCGCCCGCCGCGATCACCGGGATGCTGACCGCCGCCGTGACTTGGGGGATCAGCAACGACGTCGGCACCGATCCGACATGTCCGCCGCCCTCGCCGCCGGTCGCGATCACCGCGTCCACGCCCCACGCCTCGACCTTCTCCGCGTGCCGCCGCGCCCCGGCCGACGCGATCGTGACCACGCCGGCCTCGCGCAGCCGCCCGATCAGCTCAGGTCGCGGCGCCCGCGCGAACGAACAAACCGGCACACTCGCCGCGATAATGGCCGCCACACGCTCGGCCGCGTCCGTAGCGTCAGCTCGAATATTTACGCCAAACGGCGCATCCGTCGCCTCCCTGGTCACCTTGATCGCCTCGTCGAGTTCGGCCAGCGACATGGTGGCTGATGCCAGCATGCCGAGCCCGCCCGCGTTCGACACGGCGGCGACCAGCGGTGGTCCGGAGACATAGCCCATCCCGGACTGCACGATCGGGTAGCGGATCCCGAGCAGCTCGGTGAGCGGGGTCTGGATCACGACCGGACTTCTCGCTCACGGGTCCGGTCCGCGTCGAGCCGGGTGCGGATCAGGCCGAGTTCCCGGGCGTCGGGGCTCCTGGTCACTGGTACGTCCTCGGGTAGGACCAGGCCGAAGCCGGTCGCGGCGATCACGTCGGCCACCGCGACACCGGGATGCACGCTGCGCAGCCGCATCGCGCGGTCCGGGGTGGCGAAGTCAAGCACGGCCAGGTTGGTGATCACGACCCGGATCTCGACAGCGCCCCGGTCGTACCCGACCCCGCTGACCATGTCCACCTGCTTGGTGAAGACACGCGGCGAGTGGCGCGGTATCCAGTAGCTGACCGCGTGGCTAACCGTGTTGCCTGGTGCGCCGCGCACCCCGAGCAACTGGGCCTTGGGCCTGGACCAGTCCCCGATGCAGGAGATGTTCTGGTTGCCGTACCGGTCGAGTTGGGCGGCGCCCATCATGACATGACGCCGTCCGGACCAGGCCATGGTGAACACCCGGCGATACGGCATCCAGCCCTCGATCTGGCCGTCATCGTCGACGAGATATGCCTCGCCGTCGGTGAGCAGCAGGTCCGGCTCGTGGGTGAGCCGGGCGAGCTGAGCGCCTAGCCGGGGGATGACCCCGATGGGGGAGGCGAGGATCGCGCCGTCGCCGAGCCACGCGTCGGCGCACGCCGTCACGCAGATCTCCGCCAGCGTCGCCGTGTCAGCCGTGTCCGCGGTGTCTGCCGTGTCTGCTTGGTCGGTCACAGGAACGCCTCCCAGCCGTCGAGGTCGCTGGCATAGCGAGCCTGGGCTTCCTCATCTCGCCCGTAGTCGGGGTCGCAACTGGTGAACCACGCGCCGCGCGGAGCCTCGACGACGCCGTGCACCATGGCATGGTTGATCAACATGGACTGGGGTGATCCACTAAGGCGCGGGACGATCGACTCGCACGACACGTACGCCCGGTCCGCCGCCAGGCAGAACAGGTCGTCGAAGTACGGATCCGGGCCGAGGTACTGCGCGTTGCCCTTGGGATCGGCGCGGTTCATGTGCACCAGCGCGACGTCCAGCCGCAGCGCGGGCACCGCGACCAGCTCGGTGTCATCGGCGTAGGGGGACCTGATCGTCCGCAGCTCCGGGTTGACCCGCATCACGTCGGAACCGAGGCCGGCCCTGGTCGGCAAGAAGGGCAGCCGGTGCGCCGCGGCGAGCAGCCCCCAGTAGAGCATGCCCTCGTCGTATTCGGTCAGCTCGACGGTCCCGGCCTGCCGCGCCTGCCGGAAATGCGGCTCCAGCGGGATCGAGTCCAGCGACGCGAACCCGGTGACGACTCGTTTCACCTTGCCCGCCGCGATCAGCAGCCCCACGTCGGGTCCCGCGTAGGAGACCACGGTGAGGTTGGCGGGGCCGGATCGGGCGATCGCGCGGACCAGGGCCATCGGCTTGCGCCGCGATCCCCAGCCGCCGATGCCGATCGTCATCCCGTCCCGCAGCTCCGCGACGACGTCGTCTGGTGTCAACCGCTCTGCTCCTTAAACATGGCTCCTCGCTTGGCGTCCGCGATGCCCGACAGGTTCAGCTCGAAGGTGAACCCCTGCTCATACCGGTAGGACCGCTTCACGTCCACCGGGTCGATGCCATTCAGCGACTGTTTCGCGAGCCGGATGATCTCCGGGTCCTTAGACGCGATCTCGTCCGCGACCTTCCGCGCTGACTCAGCCAGCGAGCCGGCCGGAACCACATCGAGCACGGTCCCGTACTTCTCGAGCTCGCGCGCGGTGACGTTCCGGCAGGTGTACACCATCGTGCGCATGAGCTGCTGCGGAACCAGCCTGGCCAGGTGGGTGGCCGCGCCGAGCGCGCCCCGGTCCACCTCCGGCAGCCCGAAGTACGCATCCTCGCTCGCCACCACGATGTCCGCGTTGCCCGCCAGTCCGACGCCCCCGCCGAGGCAGAACCCGTGTACCGCGGCGATCACCGGCACCGCGCACTCGTACACGGCCGCGAACGCGGCGAAGCAACCGCGGTTTGCCGCCAGCAGCGCGGCGTGGCCGGGCGTCCGCTGCATCTCCTTGATGTCCACCCCGGCGCAGAACCCGCGCCCGCCGGCGGCGAGTATCACCACCCGCGCGTCCCGTCCGGCCTCGGTGATCGCGTCCGCGAGCTCGAACCAGCCAGCCGCGGGTATCGCGTTGACCGGAGGGTAATCGATCACCACCTCGACGACTCCGCTGTCGTCGTGCACATCGATGCCCACCAGCACCGCCTCTCACCGAGGTCGCAGCCACCAGCCCCGTCGATCCCGCACCGACGGGCTCTATCCCGAACCCGGTCGAGGTGACAACGACAGGGCTCTAGGCCGGTCGATGTCACATCGACCGGTGGTCGGCTGCGGGAACCGACCTAGCGTTTGCTTGGTTGGGAGCCTAACATGACGCCGTGGAGCCCGCCATGTCAGGAAAAGCGGTCATTGTTACCGGAGGAACGCGGGGGATCGGAGCGGGGATCGCCCGCGCGTTCCTCGCCGCCGGCGCGGATGTGCTCGTCTGCGCCCGCCACCAGCCCGACGTGCTGCCGTCGGCGGGGGAACGCGTCGCGGATTTCACCGCGGCCGATGTGCGTGATCCGGGGGACGCGGAGCGCGTCGTTATGGTCACTGAGGAAAAGTACGGCGGAGTGGATGTCCTGGTGAGCAACGCGGGAGGGGCACCGCCGGTGGCGGCGGCCGCGGCGTCGCCGCGACTGCACGCGAAGATCATCGAGCTCAACCTGATCGCGCCGCTGCACATGACGCAGGCCGCCTACCAAGCGCTCGCTCGGCGTGGCGGGTCGATCATCGTGATCGGGTCAGTCAGCGGCGCGCGGCCGTCGCCGGGGTCGGCCGCCTACGGCGCGGCCAAGGCGGGCCTGCACCACCTGGTCTCCAGCCTCGCGATCGAGTGGGCGCCTGACGTCAGGGTGAACGCCGTCATCCCCGGCATGGTCGCCACCGAGGCGGCCGGCGATCACTACGGCGGCGCGCCGCTCGACGTCGCCGCGACGGTCCCGATGGGCCGGATGGCCACCCCGGAGGACGTGGCCGCCGCGTGCCTGTTCCTCGCCTCCCCGGCCGCCGGGTACATCAGCGGCGCCAGCATCGCGGTACACGGCGGCGGCGAGCCGCCCGCCTTCCTCGCCGCCGTGCGCCCCAAGTGAGGGTGCGGGCGATGTGTCTGAGACCGGCTGTTTCGCGTGCGGTGACAAAGTAATTACAGATCGCCATATATGCCTTGACGCCCGAAAGCCCACGCTGGTAGGCAAGAGCCGTTCGATAGCAGGCGGTACCTGGCCGGCTGCGCTTTGATCATCCACTGGGCGGATGCACTGTGGAGCGGGGTTGTGTTGTGGCGGGGTTCGACGCGCCACTGGCGTTGATGGCCGCTCAGGCGTGGACAGGCGGTGGTGCCCCCGCGTTCTGCGACGACGTGGCCAGGCAGCGGGCCCGGATGCAGGGCGCCTGGTCGCGGGCACTGGAATCGGTCGCACCGCGGCGGCGTTCGACGGTGGCACGCGCCTGGTCCCCCCGGATGTCGAGACTCCGGCGCCGATGCCCGATACCCGCGGTCAGCTGACCGGTATCGACCCCGGCCTGATGGCCGAGCTCACGACCCGGCTGACCAGTGCCGGGCGGGCGTTGACCGGGGCTGCGGCCGAACTCGCGGTCCACCTGGCCATGGCGGGCGCGGTCACGTCATCGTCTCCGTCGGCAACCCCGACACCGCCAACGACATCGTGACCTATGTTCCTGGACTCGGGTCCGGCTTCCCCTCAACCACGGCGGGCGACATCACCCGCACGACGCGGCTGTGGGCGCAGGCGAGTGACTATGCACCTGCTGGCGCGACTGTCGCTTCTATCTACACCACCTCACTAGGAATCGACTCCGCCGTAGCTTTCATTAATGACGGGAAAGCCGCCGCGCCCGCGCTCGACAGCTTTGCTGCGGGGCTCGCTGCTGCCCACGACCCGGCGTTCACCGCGCATACGGTGATGCTCGGCCACTCCTACGGGTCCCTCGTCGTCGGGGAAGCCGCGGTCCGCTGGCCTGGGAAGCTCGCCGACGATCTGGCCTTTGCCGGCAGCCCCGGAGTCGGGGTCAACAAAGCCGCACAGCTCGGCGTCGCGGCTGATCATGTCTTCGCAGGCGAGGCGGGGAACGATCCGGTACCCGATCTGCCGCCACTCGACCCGGTCGAATGGTTCAACGACTACTCCAGCCACTTCGGCACGGACCCCGCCAGCTCGCAGTTCGGCGCGCGCGACTTCTACGTCGACCCCGGCAGAAGCGTCAGTCTCACTGACCCGATCGGCGCACACTCCCAGTACTGGGACATCGGGAGTGCTTCCCTTAAGAACCTTGCGCGGATCGTCGATGCCCAGTACGCGGCCATCCGGCTGGTCGCACCGATCCCCAGGGAGCCGTCCCGATGACAAGCCCACAAGCCTGGATACGGGGCTGGCGGCTGCTGTCTATCGCGGCGGCGCTGGCGATCACCGGAGTGGCCGCGGGCTGTTCAGGAGGAAATGTGGCTAGCCACACGATCACCCAGCAGCAGGCGACGGCGCGCGCCGAGCAGATACTCCGCGAGACGGCAACGTCGCTTGATCCCCAGCCCGTACTTGAGAAGAACCCTCTGCTGACGGTCACCGACATGTGCGTGGCCAATGTCCCCGACGCGAACGAGATGGTCAACGTCGCGTACTCGTACTGGCTGCGTGGCATCACCGCGACCCAGTTCGGGGAGATCGGCCAGCAGATCAAAGCGTTCTGGAAAAAGAAGGGCTACACAATCTTCACCTCCGGCGGATTCGGCACCGGCCAGCCGGACATCTCCGGCGAGACCCAGGACTCCTTCCTGATCAGCCTCGACTGGAGCGCCAAAGGCGAAATATCGATTGGCGCGACGTCCCCGTGCATCTACCCGGACGGCAAACCGCCATCATGATCAGCCAAGCGGTCTGCGGTCTACCGATGACGCTAATGACGGCGATGACATTATGGCGATGGGTGCCGGAGCGGTGTACGCTCCTACCAGGTAGAACACGTTCTAGTTTGGTGGTGTGTCATGGTCGCGTCCGTTAAGCCGTACGCCGATGAGCTCGGGCTGAGCGATGGGCAGATGCTGATCGGCGGGGAATGGGTGCCGGCCGTCAGCGGAGCGACCTGGGAGCACGTGCATCCCGCGACGGGGGAGCGGGTCGGGTCGTTCCCGGTGGCGGGCGCGGAGGATGTGGATCGCGCGGTACGCGCGGCCCGGCTGGCGTTCGACGAGGGCCCGTGGCCGCGGACGCGAGCTAAGGAACGTGGGCAGGCGCTACGGCGGATCGCGGACCTGATCCGTTCCCACGGGGATGAATTGCTCCGGCTGCAGGCGCTGGACAACAGCGTGCCGTTGAGCTTCTCGGAGATCTACGTGACGTCGGCGGAGTTCGTGGCCGACGCGTTCGAGCATCATGCCGGGTGGTGCGACAAGCTCTCGGGGGAGACGCTTCCGGCGTTCCAGGGCGGCGATCACATGGTGTTCACGCTGCGCGAGCCCATCGGGGTGGTGGCGGCGGTCATCCCGTGGAACGCGCCGCTGATGCTGCTGGCGCAGAAGCTCGCGCCGGCGCTCGCCGCGGGGTGCACGGTCGTGGTGAAGCCGTCGGAGTACGCGACGTTTTCGGCGCTGCGGATGGTGGCACTGATCGCCGAGGTGTTGCCGGACGGCGCGGTCAACGTGGTCACCGGGCCCGGGGATCCCACCGGGGACACCCTGATCCACCACCCCGGGGTGGACAAGATCTCATTCACCGGCAGCCGCGCGGTCGGATCGCGGATCCTGCACGCGGCCGCCGACCGGTGCGCTCGAGTGTCGCTTGAACTGGGCGGGAAGTCGCCGGCCCTGGTGTTCCCCGACGCGGACGTCGCGACCGCCGCCGGGACGACGATGGGCACGGTGACGCTCGGGCTTTCCGGGCAGGTGTGCGTGGCGCAGACCCGTGCGCTCGTGCACGTTTCCGTCCTTGACGAATTCACCGAATCGGCGGTGATGATCTCCTCGATGGTGAACTACGGTAACCCGTTCGACCCGGAGGTCACCTCGTCACCATTGATCAACACGCGTCAGCTTGATCGTGTTCTGTCATACGTATCCACTGGCGTTTCGGAAGGCGCCACCCTGGTCTGCGGCGGGGAGCGAGCCGGCGGCGACCTCGCGGAGGGAAACTTCGTGACCCCGGCGCTGTTCACCGGCGTGTCGAACGACATGGCGATCGCGCGGGACGAGATCTTCGGCCCGGTGCTGACCGTGATCCCGTTCACCTCCGAGGAAGAAGCGGTCCGGATCGCCAACGACACCGCGTACGGGCTGTCGGCGACGATATGGACATCCGACATAAAGCGCGGAATGCGGCTAACGCGTGAATTGCGCGTCGGGACCGTGGGGATAAATGGGTACCAGGTGGAACCGAACTGGCCGTTTGGCGGATTCCAGCAGTCCGGACTCGGCCGGGAAGGCGGCCGCGCGGCCATCGAGTCCTACACCGAACTCAAGACCGCCCTGCTCCCGCTAACCGATGAAATGATGTAACCCCGCCGGTGCTCGGGACGGACGGTCGGCCTCGTGACGCCTTGTTGCCCAGCGCCGTGACGGTGAGCGCCCGGTACCAGATTGCGCCGAGCGTCCCGTGCCGCTCGCCAGGACGTATGGCGCATATCCCCCAGAGCGCCGCCAACCCCGACCCCAGCGATGGGTCATCGATGGCGTGATAGCGCCATCAATGGGTCATCGCTGGCCCTGGCGGCGGCGCCCGCGCCCGCGCCGGCGGCGACAGCGCCAGTCGGCTGTATCAGGGCATTGACGCTCCGCGGCCGCCCAATTTATAATTGTTAATAAATAAGAAACTTTACTATTTAATCAGGGGAGCGGGAATTCCCCACCGAGAAAGGCTGGAGTATGCCCCTCACATCCCGTTTCCTTCCGGCGGCGACTGCCGTGATCCTTGGGTCGGCGGCGCTGGCCGGCCTTGGGCTGGCGACAGCCGGCGCGAGACCCGCCGAGGCGGCGATTACCTGGCCGTCCCAGGTGTTCGCTCCCTACGTCGACACTGGACTCAGCAGCACCACGCTCACCACGGTGGCATCTGACTACGGCACCAAGTTCTTCACGCTGGCGTTCGTCGATGGCGCTGGCTGCTCGTGGTCGTTGCCGAACGAGTCGAGCTGGCAGTCTCAGATCAGCGCGATTCAGGCGGATGGCGGAGACGTCTCCATTTCCTTTGGCGGCTACACGGTGGACACCGACGACGACGATCTCGGGGCCACCTGCTCGTCGGCAAGCGCGATGGCCGCTCAGGTCGAGTCCGTGGTCAGCACGTTCGGGATCACGCACCTGGACTTCGACATCGAGTCCAACGAGATGGACAACTCGGCGGACCTCAGCCTGACCGCGGAAGCGCTCGCCCTCGTGCGGGACTGGGACAGCTCGCTGGTGATCAACTACACGATCCCGGTGCTGCCGACCGGGCTGACCTCGGAAGGCGTCGATATCCTGGACGCGGCGGTTGACGCCGGCTTCACCCCGAACGTGGTCAACATCATGACCATGGACTACGGCACCTCGGGCACCGAGATGGGATCCGCCGCCGAAGAGGCTATCGCGGCGACCGCTTCCCAGCTGGAGTCGATATTCGGCGTCTCGTCGTCCGCGGCCTACGGGATGCTCGGCGTTACCCCGATGATCGGGCAGAACGACACCTCCGGTGAGATCTTCACGCTGGCCGACGCCTCGAACGTCGAGGCGTACGCGGCGTCGGAAGGGCTGGCGTGGACGTCGTTCTGGTCCGAGGGCAGGGACAACGACGGGTGCCCGGGCGACACCACCGCCTCCTCGACGTGCAGTGGCGTCACCCAGACCGCTGGTGAGTACACGTCGATTTTCCAGGCGTTCACTAGCGGCAGTTCCGGCACCGGCACCCCGACGCCGACCCCGACACCAACCCCAACGGGCGGTTCCTGCGACGCCGCCTGGAATGACGCGATCGCGTACGTCAGCGGTGACGAGGTTTCTTACGACGGCGATAACTGGACCGCGAACCAGTGGAACTACAACGAGGTACCCGGCGGCGCCAGCGGCGCGTGGGACAACGACGGAGCGTGTTAACGATGAGGATCGTGGCGGCCGGGAAGCTGGCCGCCACGATCACGATTGGCTGAACACGCGGCGGTAGTCCCGCGGCGCCAGCCCGCGCCGCGCGATGAACTGCTCGCGGAAGGCGGCGGCGTTGGCGTAGCCGACCATGGCGGCGATCCGTTCGACGGGCAGGCCGGTGGTCTCCAGTAGCTCCTCGGCGCGGCCGAACCGCTGATTCAACAGCCACGCATGCGGCGTCGTCCCGGTCCCCGCCTTGAAATGGCGGACGAATGATCGGCGGCTCATCAGCGCCCGAGCGGCCAGTTCATCCAGCGACAGCTGCCGGTCCAGGTTGGCCCGCGCCCACGCGATGACATCGGCGAGCGGTCCGTCGTCACCGGCCAGCGGAGCCGCGATGAACTGCTGCTGACCGCCGTTCCGGTGCGGCGGGGTGACCAGGATCCGGGCGATCGAGTTGGCAGGCGCACCGCCGTGCTCCCGGCGGATGAGATGCAAGCACATGTCAAGACCGGCCGCCGCGCCCGCGCCGGTGACGATCTGCCTGTGGTCGAGATACAGCGCCTCCGGCCGGACCCGCAGCCGCGGGTAGCTGGCCGCTAGCTGCTCCGCGAACTGCCAGTGTGTCGTGACCTCGAGCCCGTCGAGCAGCCCGGTCGCGGCGAGCTGGAACACCCCCAGGCAATGCGCGGCCAGGGCGGGGAGTGGTACCCGGACTTCGCGCCGCGCGACGGTGAGATCGTGGCGACCGAGCACTGGGGAATGAGCGGGTTCGCCCACACCGACCTCGATCAGCAGCTACGCCAGCACGGCGTGCGGAACATCATCCTGGCCGGGCTGACCGCTACGGGATGCGTCGAGGGCACCGGCCGGTGGGGAATGGAGCTCGGCTACGCCGTCACGCTGGTCAAGGATGCGACCGCATCGTTCAGCAAGGAGTGGATGCACGCGGCGGTCGAGCTGAACGGGCCGCTGTACGCCGAGGTGCTCAGCACCGCCGAGGTAATCGACAGCCTCTAGCGGGCCAGCAGCTTGGCGTGGTTCCAGGAAACGGTCCGCACCGGCTCGACCAGGTAACCGAGCCGCTTGCGGGCCGCCTGCTCCACGTAATCCTCAAGCGCTTCGGTCGGCACGCCGCCCATGGAGCCGGCCACCATCCGGCCGATCTCCAGCACCCGGGCCGGGTCGCTGGTGACCCGCGCGATGCCGCTGACCTGCACGCCGCGCAGGTCGAAGTACTGCTCGCCCTCCTCGACCAGGCACGTCAGCCGGGGATCGCGGGCAAGGTTGCGCGCCTTCTGTGACACCCGGTATGTCCAGAACGCGATCTGGCCGTCCAGCATCCCGTAGTACATCGCCACCAGGTGCGGTGTCCCGTCCGGGTTGATCGTCGCGAGCTGCAGTTTGCGGTGCGCCGCCAGCGTCTCGTCGACCTCAGCGTCGGTCATCTGGACGAGGTCGCGCTGTTTCATCAGCCGAAGCCGATCGTCTCGTCGGCGAGCGTCATCGTTTCCTCACACGCGAACCCCGGCGTCTCTCCCGACGCGAACCCGGCAAGCGCTTGCTCGACCGCTTCCGGCGTCCACATCCCGTCGGGCGTGTCCGCGCGGAACACCGTCCGAACCGACGGCGGCGCCATCAGCGCCACCACCCCGCCGTGCACCACGAACACTTCGCCGCTGACCGTCTGCGCCGCTGGACTAGCGAGGTACAAAACGAGCGGGGCCACGTGTTCCGGTGCCAGCGGATCCGGTCCGTCGGCGGGCGCCGCACCCATCAGCGCCGAGGTCATCGCGGTCCGTGCCCGCGGGCAGATCGCGTTGGCGCGCACGCCGTACCGGGCGCAGCTGCGCGCGGTCGCCACCGTCAGCGCGACGATACCGGCCTTGGCGGCGGCGTAGTTCGGCTGGCCGGGGGAGCCGAGCAGGAACGCCTCCGAAGTCGTGTTGATGATCCGCGCGTACACCGGACCGCCGGTCTCCTTGGACCGGGACCGCCAGTAGGCGGTGGCGTGCCTGGTAGTGACGTAATGTCCGCGCAGATGCACGCGGATCACCGTGTCCCATTCCTGGGCCGACATCGTGAAGATCATCCGGTCCCGCAGTACCCCCGCGTTGTTCACCAGGATGTCCAGGCCGCCGTAAGCGTCGACCGCGGCCGCGATCAGCCGCTCGCCGGTTTCCCACTCGCTGACGTCGCCCGCGCACACAACCGCTTGCTCGCCTAGCTGCTCGGCCACCGCGTCCACCGCGTCGCCGGGCAGGTCGTTGAGCACCACGTTCGCGCCCGCCGCGGCCAGCGCCAGTGCCTCCGCCCGGCCAAGCCCGTTCCCGGCCCCGGTGACGATCGCGGTGCGGCCCGTCAGCACCCCGTCGACCACCTCAGTAGCCCGGTCCGGCGAGTATGCCGCCGTCGACGACGAATTCCGAGCCCGTCGAGAACGATGACTCGTCTGACGCCAGGTAGACGATCAGCGGAGACACCTCGGCGGGCTCAGCCAGCCGGCCCAGCGGCATCGATTTCAGGAAGGCCGCGCCCGCCTCCGCGTCGTAGCTATCGGCGGCCTCCAGCACCATCGGGGTGAGGATCGCGCCCGGGTGCACCGTGTTCACCCGGATGTTGTACTGTCCGAGCTCCATCGCGGCCGACCGGGTCATGCCGCGGATCGCGAACTTGCTCGCCGAGTACGCCGATAGCCCGGCGGCGCCCGAGAAGCCCTCGATCGAGGAGACGTTCACGATCGAGCCGCCGCCAGCCTCCCGCATCGGCGCGATAACCGACTTCATGCCGAGCCAGCAGCCGGTCGCGTTGATGTCGAGGATGCGGCGGAATTCATCCGGGCTCATCTGCTCGATCCGCGCGAACCGCAGCACGCCCGCGTTGTTGATCAGCACGTCGAGCTTCCCGAACGTGTCGAGCGTCAGCTCCACGGCGTCGGCCCAGTCCCGCTCGCTGGTCACGTCATGGCGGATGTACCGCACCCGCTCGCCCACATCAGCGGCGACGGCCTCGCCCTCGTCGTCGCGGATGTCGCCGAACACCACGCGCGCGCCCTCGGCGGCGAAGAGCCGCACATGTGCCTCGCCCATCCCGCGAGCCCCACCGGTGACCAGCGCCACCTTGCCGTCCAGCCGTCCCATGTACGCCTCCGGTCAACCAAACGCTAGCTTGGTCCGAGCTTAGCAGCGAGCCACCGGCCAAACTAGAACGTGTTCTTGTTTTGTCCGGGCAGCGAGCGTAGAGTCCGAGCCAGCGGATTGCCGAAGGGGACCCCGATGGAAGCTGACTATGTAGTCGTCGGCGGAGGAAGCGCTGGCTGCGTGCTCGCCAGGCGCTTGGCCGATTCCGGCGCGAGCGTCATCCTGCTCGAGGCGGGTGGTCCCGACCGGACCCGGCTGGTGCGCAAGCCAGGCATGATCGCGATCTTCCACAACGTGCCGCAGCTCAAGAAGCGCCTCGACTGGGGCTACTACTCGGCTCCGCAAAAGCATGCGCTCGAGCGGCGGATCCCGCAGCCGCGCGGCCGGGTGCTCGGCGGCTCCGGCTCCATCAACGGGATGATCTTCGTCCGCGGCAACCGGAAGAACTTCGACGACTGGGCCGCCGAGGGCGGCAAGGGCTGGTCGTTCGCTGACGTGCTGCCGAGCTTCAAACGGATGGAGAACTGGGAGGACGGCGAGACCGAGCTGCGCGGTGCGGGCGGTCCCGTCCAGGTCACCAGGCAGAAGGATCTCACCGAGGCGTCCTCGACGTTCATCGGCGCGCTCGCGGAGACCGCCGGGGTGCCGGTGAACGACGACTACAACGCGGAATCGCAGGAGGGCGCCGGCGTCTTCCAGGAGAACACGGACGGTGGCCTCCGGTACAGCTCATCGGTCGCCTACCTGGATAATCACGGTCTGCCGAACCTCACGGTCCGCACCCAGGTCCGGGCCCGGCGGGTGGTCATCGACCACGGCCGCGCGACCGGCGTCGAGGTCACGACAGAACGCGGCCAGGAAACCATCCGCGCGGCTCGCGAGGTCATCCTGTCGGCGGGGGTTTACGGTTCCGCGCAGCTGCTGATGCTGTCCGGTGTCGGACCCGCCCAGCACCTGACCGATCACGGCATCGGCGTCCTCGCCGACCTGCCGGTGGGCGAGAACCTGCACGACCACCTGTTCGTGCCGATGACGTACGTGATGCCGTCGGCGCGCAACCACGGGACCGCGAGGTACTTCGCCAAGGGCATGCTCAGCGAGGCGGTCCGCGGTGACACCTGGATGGGACGTACCGTCTTCGAGGCTGTCGGTTTCGTCCGCAGCTCGATCGCGGGGACGATACCCGACATGCAGATTCACGTGCTGCCGTGGTCCTACCCGTTCCCCAACCAGGATTCGCCGAAGCGGCAGAAGGTGGACCCCCGGGCAGCGTTGACCATCATGCCCACGTTGATCTACCCCAAGAGCCGGGGCACGCTCCGGCTCGCCTCCACCGATCCGGCGGCGGCGCCGGTCATTGACCTCGGCTATCTCGCGGAGCAAGACGATGTGACGGTGCTGCTCGACGGTATGGAGCTCATCCGCGAGGTGATGGCCAGCAAGTCGATCGCCGGGCAGGTCAAGCTGGAGCTGTCGCCTGGTCGCGACTATCCGGACCGGACCGCACTGGCCCGCGAGCTGCCGAACCGCGCCACCTCGGTCTATCACGCGGTGGGAACCTGCCGGATGGGCAGCGACGAGCGCGCGGTCGTCGACCCCGCGCTGCGGGTACGCGGCATCGAGGGCCTGCGAGTCGTGGACGCGTCGATCATGCCGAGCATCACCGGCGGCAACACCAACGCGCCCGCCATGATGATCGGCGAGCACGCGGCGTCGATCATGCTCAGCGGCGGCTGATCCCGTCGAAGAGCAGACCGACCAGGGCGTCATCGACCTGCGCCTGCGCGTATCCCTCGGTGAGCCGCCACCGGGCGGGAAGCCACAGCACGTCCCTGAGCAAGCGATAGGTCAGCTTCGGGTCGAGGTCGTTACGGAAGACGCCGAGTGACTTACCGCGTTCCAGTTGCTCCGCCCAGGTCTCCTCGATCTCCGCCAGCGCCGCCCGCAGGTAGGCGAAGCGGGGGTGCGCGAAGAAATAGCTCCAGTCGTTCTGCAACATGGTCAGCGCGGCGCGGTG
>JBEKHI010000084.1:0-23726 GCA_050012355.1 Streptosporangiaceae bacterium
GACAGCTCGATCGCGGCGTCCTTCCCCGCGGTGATCGACTGCTGGCCGATGGTCCAGGGGCCGGAGAGGGCGAAGCTGTGGGCGGGCAGGGCCGCCGACGGGAACGCGAACGTGTCGGTCGTGTAGTAGTTGCCGTCGTAGTACTGGGCGCGCTCGGCCCCGAGGTAGGTCTCCGGTGACAGGTTGGGGTTATCCGGAGTGGTGTTGGGGACATTGGTCGCCTTCGGGAGCGCGATCCCGGGATGCGCGGCGAGCAGCAGCTGCCGGATGATCTGCTCCTCCTGCGTGTAGTCGCCTTCCCCGATGGAGACGAACCGGATCTTGCCGGTGGCGTCGATGAGGTACGCGGCCGGCCAGGACTGGTTGTCGTAGGCGTTCCAGGTGTCGTAGGAGTTGTCCAGCGCGACCGGGAAGGTGAGGCCGAGCCGGCGCGTGGCGGCGGCGACGTTCGATGGCACATGCTCGAAGGCGTACTCGGGGGTGTGAACGCCGATCACCTCGAGCCCGTCGGAGGCATAGTCCTTTGCCCACGCTTCGACGTGCGGGAGTTCACGCTGGCAGTTGATGCAGGAATACGCCCAGAAGTCGACGAGGACGACCTTGCCTTTGAGCGATGAGATGGTCACCGGCTTGTCGCTGGGGGTGTTCAGCCACTCCTGAATGCCCTTGAAAGCGGGCGCGGCGCCGCACTCCTCAAGCCCCGAACCACCGTAGTAGGCCGCTTCCTGGCAGGACTCCAGTGAGACGCTGTCGGTGCTGCTGCTGCCGGTCTGAGTTGCCGCTGAGGCGCCTTTTTCCAGCGAGTTGCCGATGGCCTGGGTGTAGTTCGGGATGTCGCGCTGGACGATGTCGGAGAGGTTGAACGTCAGCGCCACGGCCAGCACGATCATCACGGCGCCGCTGACCACGCGGAAGGCACTCTGATGACGCCGGAAGGACTGCAGCCGCTGGCTTACGCTACGGCCCGCCAGCGCGAAGGCCAGCAACGGGATCGCCGTGCCGACGGCGAAGCCCAGGGTGAGGCCGATCGTGTGCACGCCGATATGCCCGGTCGCGCCGGCCACCGTAATGGCGGCCAGCACGGGCCCCGCGCACGGCACGAACACCGCGCCCAGGGCGATCCCGAGGACGAAACCGTTGCGGCCCGCGCCGGGGACCCGCTGCGGGAACCGGGCGAAGGGCCGCTCGACCAGGTGACCGAGCGGCGGTATTAGCAGCCCGAGCCCGACCAGGACCAGCAGCGCCAGGCCCAGCCAGCGGATCGCGTCGTCCGGCAGGTGCAGGCCGGAGAGGATGAGGCTGCCGAAGAGAGTGAAGACCGCGAAGCTCAGCGTCAGCCCGGCGACGACGAGATAGGGCCGTCGTCGCGCCGAATCCGCGTCCGGCTCCGCGCCACCGCCACCGCCACCGAGGAAGACGACGGGAAGCACCGGCAGCACACACGGGGACAGGCCCGTGATAATCCCGCCGACCAGGCCTATCAATACCAACGTCAAGCCACGACCTCCTGCTGGTGGCCCGTCCGCTACCAGCCTAGCGGGGGTGCGGGGATGGCATGATGCGTGCATGGGACTGGACATCCGGGCACTGGGCATCCGGCGTTATGAGGACGGGGACCACGACGCGGTGTACGACATCTGCGTGCGTACGGCGGACGCCGGCGGCGACGCGCGCGGGAAGTACCACAGCGACGACTTGATGCCGGACCTGTTCGCCGGTCCGTACGTCTTCCTCGAACCCGGGTTCGCCTTCGTGCTGGACGACGGCGAGCGGGCCGTTGGCTACGTGATCGGCACCCCGGATACCGCGGCATTCGCTCGCGCGTACCGCGAGCGATGGATCCCACGGCTAGCGGACCGGTATCCGGTCCCGCCGCAACCGCCAGTGACGCCGGACGACGAGATGCTCGCCCTGCACTACTATCCCGAGCGCCTGCTGTGGCCGGGACTGGCGGAGTACCCGGCGCATCTGCACATCGACCTGCTGCCAGGCTTCCAGGGCAACGGGTACGGGCGCAAGCTCATCGACACCTTCTGTGCTGCCGTGGCCGAGGCTGGCGCCGCCGGGGTGCACGTCTGCGTGGTCAGCGCGAACACGAGGGCGCTCGGCTTCTACGACCGAATCGGCTTCACCGGCCTTGAGGCCGACGACCCCGGTCCGGTGACCTACCTGGGCCGCGTCCTTTAGCCGACGGGGATCCTCGGCATTGGGCGTAATTCCGCCGGGTCGCCGGCCACACTAGTGGCGTGCCCGGGATGAGCGACAACGACGTGGACACGGCGCCGGAGATCATTGAGGGAATCCGTGCGCTGCACGCGCGGATGGACGAGCTGCGCTGCCTGGTCGAGCAGCGGCTTGAGACCGACAGCGCGCACGCGGCGATCATCTCCATTGTGACCGTCGCCCTCGTCGTCGCCCGCGCGGTCGGCCTGCTGCCTTAGAGCCTGCCTGAGAACTTAGGAGACAGCGACAATGCCCATCGCGGGGGAGCTCGTCACCGAGCGGCTTGAGTACGACGGTGGCCGGCCGGTCACGGTGTACGTCCCGCCGGATCCCCCCGAGGCAATCGTGTTCGCCGGTGACGGCCAGCTCATATCGCAGTGGGGAGGAGTCCTCGAGACGGCCGCCGTACCGTCCACGATGATCGTCGGTGCACACCGGCTGGCCGATGAGACGCTGCGCCTCCATGAGTACTCACCGGGATTCGACCCGGAGCGGTTCGCGGCCCACGAGGCGTTCTTCGTCGGGGAGGTCCGCCGATGGGCGCGGTCGCGTTTCGGAGTCGCGCTGCCCGCCGAACGCACCGCGGTGTCCGGTGTCTCGGCGAGTGGTGAGCTGGCGCTCGCCATCGGGCTCCGGCACCCGGAGGTCTACGGTGCGGTCTTCTGCGCCTCGCCCGGCGCTGGCTACCGACCGCCTGGCGTGATGCCGGGCTCGCTTCCGCGCACGTACCTCGTCGCCGGCACCCTGGAGCCGTTTTTCCACGAGAACGCGACCCGGTGGGCGGAGGCGCTGCGCGATGCAGGCACGGACGTCGTGATGACCGAGCGGGCCGGATCGCACGGCGACGCGTTCTGGCGAGAAGAGTTCCCGCTGATGGTGGCGTGGGCGTTTGCACGATGAGGTCCTGGCTGGGGTCATCCGGGTCGGGTGACCGAGCACCCTCGTTATCCTGGCGGCATGCAGACGCGTCGGCGGGAGGACTGCCCGAAGCGCATGGTGATGGGGCCCTGCGGCGGGGTGCGGGAGGGCGGCGGCTGCGAGGTCACCCCGGGGCCATGCGTGTTCGAGGTGCCGGCCGCCTGGGCCGATCCGGTCCCGGCGGTGCCGCTGCGCCGGGTGCCGCTCATCCTGGCTGACTACAGCGCCGACCCCTACTCGGTGCCGATGCTGACCACGGTGGCCGGCGCGCTGGCGGCCGACTGCGACGCGCTTCTGGTCGGTGAGCACCAGAACCGACCGGACTTCCCGCCCACCCTGCTGGCATCGTTGCTGCAGGCGACCGGGGCCCGGCCCTGGATGACACTGGCCTGCCGGGACCGGAACAGGATCGTGCTGGAGCAGGAACTGAACGGCCTGCGGCACCTCGGCGTCGACGCCGTGCTGTGCGTCACCGGCGACGCGCGGGCCTACAACGTCCGGCCGGATGTGACCCAGGTCTTCGACTTGGACGGGCCCCGGCTGGCCGCGCTGGCCGCGTCGGCCGGGCTCACGGCGGCGGTACCGGAGACACCGGCCGCGCCGCCCCGCGACCTGCGGCCGGGTCGGCTGGCGCAGAAGCAGCGGGCCGGAGCGGCCGTCGCGGTGCTGAACCACGCCGCCGTTGACACGGTGACCGCTTTCATGGCGGGGGCCGCCCGAGCCGGGGTGACGATGCCGGTCATCGCGGGCGTCGCCGTCTTCACCGACGAGCCGTCGGCGGCCGCGCTGGACGCTCTGCCCGGCCTGGAACTAGACCCGGCCGCGGTCCGGGCCGTGCTGGCCGCCCCCGACCCGGTCGAGGTCGGGATCACCGTCGCGGTCCAGGAGGCCGCCGCTTTGCTGAAGGTCCCGGGGATCGCCGGGGTGAACTTGTCCGGGCTGGGCTCGGCCGGCGGCTACGAGTACGCCGCGACGGTCAAGGCGGAGCTGGCCCGCCGGATCCGGGAGGAGCACGGCGCATGACTGGCAACGACCCGATGGACGCCGAGTTCGACACCGTGGCTGAATGGACGGCCGAGGTGGCCGAGAGCCTGGGCCCGCAGTACCGCATTCCGGCGGCCTGCCGGGGGAGTGGCCAGCCGTTGGCGCTGGACTGGCTGCTGAACTACCTGTCCCCGCGGCCCGGTGACCTGATGATCGACATTGGCGCGGGACTGGGCGGCCCATCTGCCTACGCGGCCGAGCAGACCGGCGTCCAGCCGGTCCTGGCCGAGCCGGAGCCCGACGCCTGCCGGGCGGCGGCCCGGCTGTTCGGGGCCCCGGTGGTCCAGGCGGACGCGACCGCGCTGCCGTTCGCCGACGGCGTGGCCAGCCACGCCTGGTGTCTGGGCGTGCTGTGCACAGCCAGCGGCCCGGACGCCCAGCGGGCCATGCTGGGTGAACTGCGGCGGGTGCTGCGGCCGTCGGGCCGGGCCGGACTGCTGGTGTTCCTGGCCACCCGGGACCGGCTGGACAACCCGCCGGAGGGGAACCATTTCCCGTCCCGCGCCCAGCTGACCGTCCTGATCCGGGAGGCCGGCCTCACCGAGATCGCCGTCGCCGACCCGGCGTCTTTCCCGGACCCGCCCGCCTGGTGGCTCGAGCGGACCGCCGCCGTCGATCACGAGCTACGGCGCCGGTTCGGGGGCGCCCCGGCCCTGGTGACGGCTTTGGAGCAGAGCCACCGGATCGGGGAGCTCTTGCAGTCCGGTGAGGTGATCTCCCAGGTCATCCGGCTGCACCGAGCCGAATAACGTCCGTGGTGCGGCCGCTGCCGCACCACGGACGTTGCTATTCAGCGGTGTTCGCGCTTAGTCACGCGGGTGCTTAGCTGCGCGGCCGCTTGGTGCCGTCGTCGATCTCGACCTCTTCACGGCGGATAGTGTCGCTGACTTCACGGTTCTCCCGGATCGTCTCGGTGTCGAGGCTGACCCGCTCCACCGGCACGGTCTCCTTGACCACGACCGGCCGCTCCTCGTGCAGGATGACCTCCCGCTCCTCCTCGCCGATCTTGGCGCCCGTCCCCGCCTCACCGGGCTTGACCGGCTCACGCGTGACGTGTACCTCCTCGCGGCGGATCGGCACGGTGATCTTCTGCTGAGAGGTCACCACGTACTTGCGTAGCCGTACGCGGCCGCTCTCGACGGTCTCGGTGCTGGCGCGCAGGCGCTCCTCGGACCGGAGCACCGACTGGCGCGGGGCGTTGCTGAAGTCGGCCTGGGCCGCCGCTTCACGGCCGGCCGCGGCCGGCGCCGGGCGGTCCGCAGTCTCGCGGGGCATCTGCGAGCCCTGCGGGGGCACCGCGCCGCGGGTTTTGCCGGTGTTCATGGCGGCGCTGTTGGGCATGAGCCCGTAGTGCCGGTACAGGTCCGCGGTCTCCCGGTCGGACAGGTGGCCGTCTTCGTCGATCCGCGGTGCGTCCTTGACGCTGTCCTTGTGGACCGCCACGTGCAGACCCTTGTCGTCCGTCGTGGCGCCGTTCAGCGGCACGAAGGATTCCTTGGTGCCGAACATGCCTGTCTTCACGGTGACCCACTCCGGCTCTCCGGAAGCATCGGAGTGGTAGATGCTGCCCGCTGTGCCGATCTTGTTGCCCTCGGCGTCGTAGACGGGGTGACCGATCAGACTGCTGAGGTCCTGATGCGTGGACGTGCTATCGAAGCTGGTATTCATCTCGCCCCCGATTGTGGCGGTCGCCATCTCGTATCTAACGTCCCGTGATACCAGGGTTACCTGAGGTGAGAGAGCTAAACACAGTTTCACATGCTGTGACTATCTTGGTTACCCTGTGTAATCAAATGTGTCTGCCACGGTCTGCTGGGTGCCCGGAAAACCTATGCTGTTGGGTCATATTCGGGGATGAAACCACCGGGGCTTGGCATGCCAATGGTTGCGTGACTTCGAGTGGGGTATCGGTTCCGTTGTAGGGGGAATCGATGCTACAGCCCCGGTTTGCTGCGATCTTGGCCAGTGTGATGGCGATGGCGCTGGCCGGGTGCGGCGCGGCCGTCCATCAGATATCCTCGGCCGCCGCGACCAGCGTTCCTTCGCACCCGGCGCCGACGGCGACACCGTCGGCGGCCGCTTCGCAGTCGAGCCCGCCACCGCCTGTCTCGGCGTCCACCTTGATTGCCAGGTGCGTGACTGGGTTCGTCACGCTGAACCCGTCGACTGGCCAGGCGGTCAGCTTCGTGCCGTTCACGGATTTGAGCGCCTACCACCCGAGCCCGTACGCTCACGGCGGGTACCGGCTGACGCTGACCGGCGGTTCACCGTCGACCGCCGAGGTGGACGGGTTCAGCGTGGTGTTCAACGAGAACGGCTCTGAGGTCGGGTCAGCTACCAAGGGACCCTTCACGTCGCCGAAGTCTCTCGCGCACGGGCAGACCCTCACCTGGACCGAGACGACGGATGCGATGAACGTCGGTGCCCAGGGGGCCGTTGCTACCGACGACACCTGCGAGCTCACTCAGACGCGTCCATGAGCTGGTTACTACCTCACCCTGACTTCGCCGAGCAGGGTGACGGTCAGCCGAGCTAGGCGTGCCGCCTGGTCAGGGTCAAGCGTATGGAGCGTGAGCGGTACCGACCTGCCCCGGTCGAATGCGGTCAGCGGCGTTGACGGTGGTCTGTCGATGAAGTCACTGACCGGTGCCACTGACGCCTCGACCGGTCGCGCGGACAGGCGCGCTGCCACCCGGATCCCGGCCCGCAGCGGTGCGGGCAAGGCGGTCAGATCGCCGCTGCGGGTGAACCCCGGATGATAGAGGACATAGGGGACGGTGTCGCCGTGCTCGGCGGCATAGCCGACGCCGAGCAGGTCGTTGGCGCGCGCGGCCTGCAGTTGGGCACCGATCATGCTGTACCGGCGGGTCAGCTGAAGATCGTCCCAGTGGATCGTGCCCTTGGTGATCCCGACACCGGCGACATTGATGATGACCGGTGCTGCGCTCCGGGACAGTGACGGCGTGAGCTCGTGACTGATCAGGTACCTGCTGAGGTAGTAGAGCGCGAACGTGGCTTCGAGTCCCTCGGGCGTTTCGACGCGCCGGGGTGCCTGCCGGTTCGCGAACAACGCCAGAGCGTCGATCACCGATGCCGAGCTCTTGATCGCGGCGATGGCGGCCTCGGTCTCGGTCACCGTGCTGAGGTCGGCACGGATGAAATCGATCGCTCCTGACATCGGCGTGGTCGGCGCATCCGCCAGCAGCCGCTTGCCCTTGGCGGCGTTGCTGCCGATCGCGAGTACGCGGTCTCCCCGTGCGGCACGGGCCAGCGCGAGCGCCCGGCCCATTCCGTCGGTCCCGCCGCTGATGACGATGGTTCGCCGCGAAGCTGGCTGGGGAGAGCGGATCGGATCGGATGCCATGGCGGATCTCCTGGTGGTACTGGTGGTATCAAGCGGTAAGCAGCAGCTTCGCCTAACCGTCGGCCCGAGTGGAAGAAGGCAGTTTGATGTCTGGTACGCACACGGAGGTGCCCTCGATGATCTCCGCTCCGCTGCCGGTACCCGTGGTCGCCGGGGAGTACCAGGAGTGCCCCGTCACCGACGTCATGCGCCTGATCGGCGATAAGTGGACGGTGCTGGTGATCGTCCTGCTGGGCAAGCGGCCCTACCGGTTCAACGAACTGCATCGTGGTATCCAGGGCATCAGCCAGCGCATGCTGACCCGCACCCTCCGCATCCTGGAACAGGATGGCATCGTGCGCCGGACGGTGTTCCCGACCGTGCCACCGTCGGTCGAGTACAGCATCACCGAACTCGGCCAGTCGTTCCTCGTGCCGCTGTCAGCCGTCGCCGACTGGGCGGTGGACCACCATGCCGAGATCGCCGCTGCCCGATCCATATGCTTGGGGGCATGACGATCCAGCGGATGGACAACGTCGGCATTGTCGTCGACGACCTCGATGCTGCTATCGCGTTCTTTGTCGAACTAGGTCTGGAGCTGGAAGGCGAGACGACAGTCGAGGGAGGATGGGTGGACCGCATGGTCGGGCTCGAGGATGTCCGGTGCGACATCGCGATGGTGCGGACTCCGGACGGCCACGGCCGGCTTGAGCTGTCGAAATTCCACACGCCGAAGGCGGTCGGCGGTGAGCCAAACGCACCAGCGAATACGCTGGGCATCCGTCGCGTCATGTTCGCCGTCGACGGCATCGAGGATGTCGTTGCCCGGCTGCGGGCCCATGGGGCCGAACTCGTTGGTGAGGTGACGCAGTACGAGGACAGCTACCGGCTTTGCTACGTCCGCGGCCCCGAGGGCATCCTCGTCGCGCTGGCCGAACAGCTCAGCTGAAGCGTTCGAAGGTTTAGCGTGTTTCGTCCGCTCGTTCTTCGAAAATGTTCGTAGGAAGTGTTCGTCATAGTGCGATGCCGTTCAGCTAACGCGCCTGCTGTGGTCAGGCGCCTGCCCGTAGTGCCTGATGCTCTCGGGGGCGCGTCTATGACCCCCATGGATGTCCCATCGCTGGCGCTAGAGCCCCGGCGATGGGACATCCATGGGGTCCGGGGAGAAGGAGTGTGCCCGATATAGGGTGCTATGCCGGGCGTACGGGTCGATGCCGGTGCTGCCGGGGTCAGTGATCACGACCACCAGCCCCCGCCCTGACCAGCACCGCAGCCTGACCCCCAAACAAGCTAAACGGCATTGCGTCATCGTGACACTTCCTACGGACACTTGACCGATTCATAGCGCGCATACCAGTCAAAAGAGTCATCTCGCGTCGCGAGGAATGCGACAGCCTCCCTGGGTGCAAAAATGCTTCGCGCTATCCGGAGCCGAGGAACATGCGCCAGCAAAACGGTCGACAGGTCGGCATCGCGACTCTGATAACAGCAAGAAGCGCGGGTGATCCCGCCCTACTCGACGTGGTGACCACACCGGACGCGCTTGAGATCCCGTCTCACGTCACTGTCGCGGAGGCCCGCGGCTTCGCGCTGTCGGTCGGGAAGATGGTGCTCGGCGGCGGCGTGGGTCAGCTAGCCGAACTAGCGCGGGTCAACGTGCGCAACATCCCGAAGCCCTGACTCGTGCCAGGGCTCGGTCCGAGAGTAACGGGGGGCCGTCGCGGACGACAGCCTCCCGTTACTGGGGTCAGTCCGAGGTCCGCGGAGCTTCTTCGCTCGTGGTTTCAGCGAGCTCGTTCTCGGCCTTCAGTAGTTCTATGAGGGTGAATCCCCGAGTACGCTCTTCCCAGCCACGAATCCCCTTGTGCATCATGACCACCTCTTGTTGCATAGCCGATTTTCGTAGGAAATGCGCTATGCCATTATGACACGCTAACCGCGGGTCGCCTCGGAGAGCGTCCCGTTACTGGAGTCAGTCCGAGGTCAGCGGAGCTTCTTCGCTCGTGGTTTCAGCCAGCTCGTTCTCGGCCTTGAGTACTTCTATGATGGTGAATCCCCGGGTCCGCTCTTCCGAGCCACGAATCCCCTTGTGCATCATGACCACCTCTTATTACATAACCGAAAATGCGCTTCCCTATTATCACACGCTAACCGCGGGCCGGCTAACGTCATCATGTGAGCGGCCCGAGAACCGGAGATGCCTTCGGGGTGATGCTGCGGGACGCGTTTGCCGTGCGGCATGCCGCGGCGGTGGCCGAGATCGTGGAGCGGGACGACGGCTTCATCAGGAGCGGGCCGCCGACCCGGTATTTCGCGGCCCCGGCGCAGTGGGAACCGTTCGAACGTGACGCGCTCGATCTTGCCCGCGGCCGGGCGCTGGATGTCGGCTGCGGGGCGGGGCGGTTCGCGCTGGCCCTGCAAGAGCGCGACATCGACGTGACCGCGCTCGACATCTCGGCTGGCGCCATTGAGGTCGCCAGGAAACGCGGCGTCCGCGACGCGGTGTGCACAGAGGTAGCCGCCCATGACGGCGGCTACGACACGTTCCTCTTGATGGGCGAGAACCTGGGGTTGCTGGAAAGCCGTGAGCGTGCGCCAGCGTTCCTCGCCGGCCTTACCGCGCTGGCCAGACCGGGAGCGCGGATCATCGGTCATGGCGCCGATCCAGGCAGCGGGAATCTGCTGCACGACGAATACGCGAAACGTAATGGCGAGCGTGGACGGATGCCGGGGCAGATGACCATCCGGGTCCGTCATCGCGACCTAGCCACGCCATGGTTCGAGTACCTGCTCTGCGCACCAGCGGAGCTATCCGAGCTGGCCAAGGCAACCTCATGGACGTTGACCAGCGTTGATCGTGTGGACCCGGTTAACTACCTCGCCGTTCTGACGCTTCGGCCTTAATGGCGGGAGGCAGCGCGACGAAGGATATCGCGGTGACCACGAGCACGCCAATGCCGGCGATGACGAACGTGGTCCTGGGTCCGAACGCGAGAATGCACGGGGTCGCTACCAGGTAAGCGATGATCTGTCCTATGTACGGAGTCGTGTATACGGTCCCGAAGACCGTGCCCATCTCCTCATCAGCGGTGGATTCCTGCAGCACGGTGTCAATGCCGATATTCTCCATGCCGTTTCCCGCGCCGGCGACGAATTGAGCACCGATCCCGCCCGCCAGCGCCGGAGACAGGCCAGTGGCGATCGTGGCGGCGCCGAACACGCCCGCACCGCCGAGAAAAAGCGTCCGGCCGGACAGCGACCGCGACATGGCGGACAGCAGCAGTGGCAGTCCGGCCATGCCGATGCTCAGCGCCGTCACCATCCAGCTGTACACGCTAGCGCTCGCGTGGAAGCCATTGCGCACGAGGAAGATCATCGGCGCGTTGTCCAGCGAGGCGAATCCCACCCCAGGCAGCAGCACGATCGCGACCGTGCGGGCCACCGGATTGCGCCACGCGATCGCGAACCCGGCTCGAGCCACGCCGAACATGGTGACCGGCGCTCCCGCGGCACGGGTCCCGCTGCCCGTGCGCAGCCCGGGAATGCGCATCGTCAGGATGGCCGACACCACGAACGTCGCCGCGTTGACGAGCAACGCCACCCCCGGCCCGCCGAAGGCGAGCAGCAGGCCGGCGACCGCCGGGCCAGCGGCGAGCGCCGTGTTCGCCCCGATCGCGAGCAGCGTGTTCGCCCTGGCTAGGTTTTCCCTGCCCACCAGTGCCGGAATGTTGCTTCGCCCGGCTGGGAAATACAGCGTCGCGAACAGGCTCGCGACCAGGACGATGATGATCACGCCGGGCCACCAGCGCACCCAGGCCAGCACGCCGAAGAGTACAGCCTGAGCCAGATCGCACCCGACCATCAGCCGCTTACTATCGGCGCGATCGGCCAGCACGCCCGCGAGCGGCCCGATCAGCCGGGGGATGATGAAGGCGAGCAGCAGCACGCTGACGCCCGCCGCACCACCACGCAACTCGTAGACCAGTACCGTCAGGGCGACCCTGGCAAGCTGGTTCCCCGCGATCGACGTCGTGCGGCCGCTCCAGTACAGCAGGAATCCCCGGTTCGTGGTGAGCAGGTTCCTTTTCTCGCCACCCCGCCGCATACGGCCACCGTCCTCTCGGCACGGCCATCCTCGCTTAGATCAAGCGTGCACCAAGGGAGCGCCCGGGGCAGACGTCGCTGACCGGTTCACTTCAAAAGATATGCCCCCATCGATGGCCCATCGATGGCGCTATTCGGCTATCGATGGCCCATCGATGGGGTCGCCGGGGACTCGTGAGCGGAGAACATCGGCTCCGGTTACTGGCCTATGCGTCCGTCGATCCGCTCGCGCAACAGGTCGGCGTGGCCCATGTGGCGGGCGTACTCCTCGATCATTCCGACCAGCACCTCACGCAGCGACATCGACCCGCCGCCGCTGCCATGCTGATTCAGCGGATCATCGGCGGTGACGTCGAGACTGGGTGCCTCGTCCACAAACCGCGTCGCGAAGTCAACCTCCGCATGCCATGCGTCCCACGCCTCCGCGACCACCAGGGGGTCGGGAACCGCACCATCGAAATCACCGTCACCGGAGCCGAACAGCCGGGGCACGTCGTGGCCCGCCAGCATCACCCGGAACGTCGCACGCTCCATCTCGGCCAGGTGCCGCACCAGCCCCAGCAGCGACATCGTCGACGGCTCGACCGGACGTCGTGCCATAGCCTCCGCGCCAAGACCTGAACATTTGATCTCCAAGGTGAGGCGTTGACGGCGCAGGGATCCGGCTAGCGTGACACGCTCGTCGCCCAGCCGTGGGCCGTGCTCGCGCGGGTCGTCGTCAGACGGCTTGCCGTCCGCGGTGAACATGTCGGCTCGCCGGGTCGTGGCCATGGCCGCAATCATCGACGATAGGCATGGCGTCCGGCAATCGATTAACAGCCCGGGCCTACGCCGAGGGGACGACGCCGAAGCCGTCGCTTTGAGCCCAGGTGGCTCCGTTGTCGGTGCTGGTGTAGGCGACCGCGAGCCCTTCCTGGTCCCGGCCGGTCATGACGAAGCGGCCAGTGCCGCCGGAGCCTGCCGTGATCTGCTGGGGCGTGAACCCGGCGGGGCTGCTGATCGTCGTGGCGAAATGCCAGTTGATGGCGTCATCGGAGGTGTAGACAACGGCGTCGGGGGTGCCGCCGGGGGTCACGCCCGGTCGCACCGCGATGAAATGACCCGCGTCGCCCGCCAGTCCGGCGAACGACCAGTCTCCGCCGTTGGTCTGCGGTACCACCACCGTGCGCCAGGAGGCGCCGTCGTCCAGGCTGCGCCATACATACGCACAGGTCTTGCCGTCCTCAGTCGCGGATCCGACGATGAGGGTCACGCTCCAGTCGGTGCCCGCGCCCGTCATCGCGAAGACTCGTTCACCGGGGTCGTCCACGAGACCGAACTGGGCCGCCGTGAACCGGTGCCAGGTCAGCCCGTTCGGGCTTGTCCACACCAGACCGGTACCCGTTTGGGTGCTGGTCCCGGTCGCGAGGTAGCCCCAGCTGTCTTTCGTCACGCCGGTGATCGTCTCCCCAGGGGCCGCGAGCCCGCGGGCCGAGATCAGCGTCCAGGTCGTGCCGTTGGAGCTGACCCAGATGGCATGCGGGCCGAGTCCTACCCAGCCGCCGGGGCCGCTGGCCACCAGCGTTGCCTGATGGCCGGCGACCGGACCGGCCTGACTGCGGACGACCGCCGGAGTCCAGGTGAGACCCCCGTCGGCCGAGACGCGGAAGGACGGGGTCACGGAGTCCTGCAAGCCCACCGCCACGACGGTCTCGCCGGAGGCGGCGACCGTGCTGAACATGCCGCGTTTGGACACGTGGCCGCGTGGATCCGCCGCGGCGTCGGCACCATTCACGTGTGCGCGCACCAGGAAGTCCGCCGTCTCGCCCACCGCCACGGCCACGGTGGCCGCCAAGATCAGCGGAGTGACAACCCCGAGCATGAGCCGCCGCGACCGCGCGTCCGTCGCGCGCGATCGTTGCGCCTCCCGCGGCTCCGGCCTGGTACCGGCCGGGTGTCTCTGCTGCCCTGGGGGCGCGACGCCATACCTGTGCCTGCCCGTGTCGCCCATGGCAGCCTCCAGCCTGTCCGCATATACCGCTTACGCCCGGTAAGCGAGTAATGACCCAACTGTGTTTACAAATCGTGGTCGATCAGTCGCTCTGTGTCAAGACCTCAAGGCTTACCTGCTGGAACAAAGATCTTTCCCGCGCGGGTTGCCCCAGTGGGCGGGCTGGTGGGGCGGATGAGTCACCACGCGTCGTTATGGCTAAAAGAAAGGCTGGGAAGCGGGTGCGGGCGGCGTTTTGCTGGGTTCTGAACACTTTGGTGGTGAGTTGGCAATCTCAGGGTGGAGGGCGGAACGGAGACTAGGAGGGACATGACGTCAGACGCGGAACTGATCGGCAGATCGCTGGCCGGCGACGGGGACGCCTTTATGGAGGTGATCTGCCGCCACGAGGGCGCGGTCGGGGCTTACCTGTCGCGGCGAGCGGGGCGTGAGGCGGCCGAGGACCTGCTCGGCGACGTGTGGGTAGCGGCCTTTGAGTCGCGGAAGACCTATGACCGGTCGTTCGCCGTGGCACGGCCGTGGCTGTACGGGGTGGCGCTGAACAGGCTGCGGCGTTACTGGCGGTCCCAGCCGGCCGAGGATCTCCTGCCGGACGTGACGGGCCTGGCACACGGATGGGATCCGTGGCCGGAGGTGGACGCCCGCGTGGACACTCAGTCAGTGCTCCGGACGGCTCTGGCACAGCTCAAGCCGGAGGAATGCGACGTCCTGACCCTGGTCGCCTGGGAGGACCTTACCGTCGCCGATGCCGCGCGGGTGCTCGGCATACCGGCCGGGACGGCCCGCCGCCTGCTGCATCAGGCCCGCCTGGCGCTGCGGAACGCGCCCGCGGTGGCCGCCCTCTTGACCGATCTGAACAGTGTGAAGGAGAGCCAGTGAACGTGGACGAGATGGACCTGGTCAGCCAGTTGAAGGAGGCCGACCGCCTGCGGCCCGAGGCGTACGAGCGGGCGCGGGCGGCGTTGCGGGGAGCCATGGCCGAGTCGGGGGCCCCGGTTCCGCTGCGGGACAGTGGATTGCCGCGGGCGGGTAACCGTCGTCGCGGGAGGCTGGGCACCCGGGGCAAGGCCGGCATCGGCGCGGGTATCGGTGTGGTCGCGGCCGCGGCGGCCGCCGTGCTCGTCGCCACGTCGGCGCCCCAGCCCGCGGTGCCGGTCGCCCGCTCAGCCTCCCAGGCGCCCGCGACCGGTTCCAAGCTGGTGTCCCTGGCGGCCAGCATCTCGGCGAGTGACGGCTCGCAGCCCGGTAACGCGTCGCTGGAGATCGTCAAGCAAACCATCGGCGACAAGCTGATGCAGGTCTACTACGGCCTGTACACCGACAGCGGCGAGTTGTACGCGGGAAGCGACAAGCAGACCCTCATGACCGCGATCGCTCAACACGCCAACCTGTCCGATGGCGCTGATTCCCTTGAGGTGGCGGCGGCGCGCTATGCGGCGACCGGCGACCTTGCCACCGCCCGGGTGCGGATGGTCGATGCCACGCCCAACGACTTCTTCCTCAGCCTCGCCGCCCGGAAGAAGATATGGGCGGAGGGCGCGGCGGCGAGGCAAGCCCTCATGCGCGAGAAGGGGATGAAGACGCCGCTGACGATGCCCACCGGCCAGGCCCTGCAGGACCAGATCAACAACTCGCTCTGGACAAATGGCACTGACGCGCTGAACTGGGCGGGAGGCGACCCGGAGGTCCGGGCGGGTGTCCTGCGCCTGCTGTCGACCATCCCCGAGGTCACCGTGGCGAATTCGACGACCGACGGACAGCCCACGCTGACTATCACGGCCGGGCCGGCGGTGTTCGGCGGCGAAGGCGACGAGGTGCTGACGGTCAACGCCACGACCGGGCTGCCGGTCAGCACCGTGTCGACCACGCCGGGGGTGGCGACGGCCGTGGAGACCTACCAGGTCTCCCGGGTGACGCTGGCCAACATCGAGGCCGGCAAGTTCTGACCGTACTCGGCATTCAGCCGGGCCCCTGAACGTGCGGGCCGCCCTTACCGGGGCGGACCCGCACGTCGCCGAGGTTCGTAACTGGGCGGCGTTACCTCAGTTCAGGCTCGGGCAGGTCGTCCCCGAGGGAGCTGAGGCTGAGCTCGTCCTGGCTGATGAGAATCGCCCGTCCGGTGACGCTGGGCCTGGTCACTCCGTCTGGTCCGGCAACCGCGGCAGCGTGAAGACGACTGGGCTGGCCCATCGCATCGCCCTGGTCGATGGTGATCCGTGTCCATGACGGTCGCGCTGGTCGGCGCTGGCCCGCCAGGTAGGCCGCCAGCGCGGCGGCCGCCACACCAGTGGCGGGGTCTTCCGGGTAACCAGCATCGACGGGAAACTGCCTCGCCACCAGGTGACCGGGGTCGCCGTCCGGGTGGTCCGCGAAGACGTATGCCCCGGTAGTGTCCAGGCGGGAGCACAGTTCCCACAGCGCCGGATAGTCCGGCCGGACCGCGTGCACCGCGGCGGCATCGCGTAGCGGCACGATCAGCTTGGCCCGTGAGACGCTGACCGGCTGGATCACGGCGGCGGGGGAGATGCTCCCGCGTGGCAGGCCCAGCGCCGTAGCGAGTTCCGCGTGAACCGCGGCATCCGGCCCGAACCACGGCGGCAGCTGGGCGACTGTCACCTCCGGCGGGTCGCCGCCGTTCCAGGTCACTTGGTGCTCGCCGGAGGCCGTACTGATTGATGCGTGCCGACCTGACAGGACGCCGGAACTGGTCAGGGCGGTGACGGCGGCGATCGTCGCGTGCGCGCACATGCGCATCTCGTGCCTGGGCACGAAGTACCGCAACGTCACCCTGGATCCGGACACGCTGGTGACGAAGGCGCTCTCGTGACCATAGTGCGCCGCCACTGCCCGCATCTGCCCGGCCGTCAGTTCCCGCGCGTCGGTGACCAGCGGACAGGGATTGCCGCCGTGGGCGCCGCTCGGGAACACTCGCCAGTGCTGTACCGGGATCATCCATCCACGGTAGATCGGCCATTTCCGTATCGGCCGATTGGGATGCCCAAACTGCCAGTTTGGCAAACTGGCAGTTTCTGGCTGCTGCTTCATATATCCGGCAGACTGCTTGAGCAGCCGCTCGCTTTGCCGTTCGGGACCTCATTCCAGCGGCACCGAACGTAGACCGGAAGGCAGATGGCGAATCCATTCGTTAGTTCCCGGGTCAAGGATGCGAAGCCACAATTGTCGGTGGTGGTCCCTACCTACAACCGGGCGCCGTTGCTGCGCAAGACGCTCGCGTCGCTCGTCCAGCAACGCAATCCGCCGCCGTTCGAGGTCGTCGTGGCCGATGACGGGTCCGCCGATGATAGCGAGCAGGTCGCCGCGGAGTTTCGCGACCGCCTCGCTATCCGCTACTGCTACCAGGAGGACGAAGGGTACCGGGTCGCCAGGGCCCGCAACATGGGTGCGGCCATTGCCAGCGCGCCGGTCCTGGTGTTCCTGGACAGCGGCACGCTGGCGGGACCGGATCTGCTCGCGGGTCACCTGCGCCGCCACGCTGAGCACCGCGCCCACCCCGGATCGCCGACGGGCGGACCGGCCGTGATCGGTTACACCTACGGGTACCGGCCCTATGACCCCACCCCACCTGGGCTGGCCGAGGCGTTTGCCCGGCTGAGCCCACGGCAGGTGTACGAGCGCTACCACGCCGATCCGCTGTTCCGCGACGCGCGTCATGAAGTGCTGGCCAAGCTCGGTTTCGACCTGAACGGGCTGAAGATGCCATGGCTGTTCTTCTGGTCGATGAACGTCTCGGTCCACGCCGGCGACTACGTGGCGGTGGGCGGCTTCGACGAGCGGTTCCGCAGTTGGGGCGGCGAGGACCTGGAACTGGCCTACCGCCTGCATCAACGCGGCGTGCCGTTCATCTGCGACATCCGGCCCTGGGCGATGGAGATCCCGCACGAACGGGACCGCGACGCCAATATCGCCAGCGACAAGAGCAACGCGCTGCGAATCCTGACAAAGCACGCTGACCCCGCCGTCGAGCTGCTCTGGGCACTGATGACGCGCGACTACCTCATGTTTCCTGCCGAAGACGACTATCGTGACCTTCTTGACTGGACGAACCAGCTCAGCGGACTGGACGTGCAGCCAGAAGTGGACCGCGGCACCATGGACCTGCCCGCCGGGACCCGCGTGGCGATCTTCGGCAGCGGCGCGAGCGTGCCTGACCATGGGCTGCGCGGTGCGCTGGTGGAATTCGACGCGAGGCTTCTTGATAAGGCACCCGTCGACGGCCGCTTCACTACTCATCACGGGGTTGGCCTGCGCACTCCTGCGTCCGACCAAGCCTTCGACCGAGTCGTGATCACCTCCCGGTTGTCGCGGCTATGGCCACAGTGGGGCGAAGCCATCCGCGCCGAAGCCGCGCGGATCGGCACCAGCGTTCACTGTGTCCTGTAGAGTGCCAGGCCTGCCCGACGCGTGCCGTCGATCGTCGTAACGAGCGTTTTCCCAGCTCAGGCAGGTACTGCCTCGATCGCTCCCGGAAAGACGTTCTTCACCGCGAAGCCGCTGTCCACCAGCAGCGTCGTGTACTCCTGCGCGGTGCGGTCGCGTCCCTCCATCAGGACCAGCATGAGCAGGTCGATGATCCGTTTGCGCGGTGCGGCCCAGATGCCCGCGCTCGGGCTGGACGCCTCCGGGGCGGCCGGCAGCAGTTCCTCCAGCACCAGCAGTCGCGCGTCGGCATGCATCGCCGCGCGTACCCGCGCGAGCACCCGGCAGGCGTTCTCGTCGTTCCAGTTGTGCAACACGCGGCGCAGCAAGTACAGGTCGCCGCCACCGGGCACGTGGTCGAAGAAGCTGCCCGCCGTGATCTGCACCCGGTCGAGCACTCCGGCCTCGGCCAGCAGATCGCGCGCTCGCGCGGCGGCCTCTGGCAGCTCCACCAAGACGCCGTGCAGCTCAGGGCGGGGGCTCAGCACTTCGGCGAGCAGGCCGCCGTCGCCGCCGCCGACGTCCACTATGGTGCGTGCTCCGTCGAAGAGGTGCGCGTCGGGGGACCGGGGTTCCGGTGTGGCTGACATGGCCGCGTTGAAGCTGGCGGCGAGCTCGGGGTTCCCGCTGAGGTATTCATAGAACGGCTGGCCGAATCGGTCGTTGAAGGCGGGTCGGCCAGTTCGTACGGTGTCGAGCAGCCCGCCGAAGGACTGGTATATCTCCGTGCCGTACAGGACCGCGGCGCCGTGAATGGAGCCGGGCGCGTCCGAGCGTAGGTACTCGCCGATCTGACTCAGCTCGAACTGGTCGGCGCCGGTCTGGCGCAGGACACCGGCGTCGGCGAGCGCGGCCAGCAGTCGCCGCAGCGCCAGGGGATTGAGATCGGCCGCCGTGGCCAGTTCCACTGTGGTCCGCGCTCCCTTCGCCATCCGGTCGGGTAGCCCCAGCACGGCGAACACCGAGCACGCCTGCGCGGTCCAGGTGGCGCCCAGCATGGCGAGCAGTCGCTTGCGGAAGTACTCGGGGTCAGCTGCCATGGACGGGCTCCTTCGCCAATTCGCTGCGCGGGAATCCCGATACCTGCCAATTGAATGGCATGAACTTCTCCAGCAGGATTCAAGCGAGTGTCGAGATAGATGGAATTCGCCAGTTTCCGCATTGGTGTCGTCGTGCAGATCTGCCTTATCTTCGCATTTGCTTTGTGTGGCTGCCAAGGTGTTGACGACACCAGGGTGCCCCGCAAAGTAGTTTGTGCTGCTCATGAGTGGTCCGGGAGTCCGAGGATGGCCAGGAGCAGGGCGGTGTCGTATTTGATGCGGCGGATGGTGGCGGCGATCTTGGTGTAGCCGGCCTGGCGGATGAGCCCGATCGCGAGGTTACGGAGGGTGGCCATTATGCGGGGTTTCGGGCCGGTCCGCACCCGGGACGCGTCCTCACGAAACGTGACATCACGGACCCAGTGGACCTTGTTCTCGATCGTCCAGTGACCGCGGACGTAACCGGCCAGGTGGACCGGGGCGGCCTCGCGGGCGGTCAGGCTGGTGACGATGAACACCGCGACCGCGGACTTGACGGTCTTGCGGATCCACCGCTTGCCTTTCCTGACGCGGACGATCCGGGTGACGTACCGCTCGACGAGGGCGACCTGGCGGACGTGGGGGAACAGTTCGCGGATCTGCGGCGGGGCGTCCATGACCTGGCAGGTGCGCAGCTCACGGCGGCCGTGGCCCTTGCTCTGCCCGGCGTGCTGGACAGGCACGCCTTTCCAGTCGAGGGCGTCGAGGGCGTCCCAGAGCTTGCGGGTGTTCTTCTTGACCGTGAGGACATAATGCGCCAGCAGTTCCTCCACGATGAGTTTCGCGTGGGCGCGGACGGTGTGGCCGGCGTCGGCGGTGATGACATGGCCGGCCAGGCTGTAGCAGGAGTCCAGGTCCCGCAGCAGCGGCGCGAACTCCGGCACTTCGTTCGCTTTCGGGCCGATCAGGTGCTCGGCAAGCACCTGGCCCGTGCCGTGGGTGGCGGCGGCCAGCAGGTACGGGATCAGGCCGTCGGTCCCGGCGGCGCCGCGGACCGCCTTGCCGTCCACCGCGATCGCCGGCAGCCAGCCCGGGCCGGCTGCCGGGAACGTGACCGGGCCGGGATGGGCGCGGCTGGCCAGGTACGCCCCGGCGTGACCGGCCAGCCCCTGCGCGCCGAGCGCCTCCAGCAGCCGGATCACCGTATCCGGGTGCGGCGCCACGTGCACGCCCAGCGCGTTACGGCGGGCGCCGGCGGCGGCCAGCACCTCCTGCCGGGCGGCATGCACCCACGCGGTCACATCCTCCAGCTGCGAGTTCCCGCACAGCACCGCCCCGGTGCACAGCACCAGCACGCACGCCACCGGATGCCGGACCCCGCGCGGGTCCCGGGGATCAGGGACCGCCGCGAAGCACTCCGCCAGGTTCCCGCCCGACGCGGCGCTCAGCGCGGCGGCACGGCAGGCAAGCGCAGCCAGGGCTTCCCCGGCGGCAGCGGGCACGGGCATGCGAGACTGGACGGGCAACGGGGGCCTCCGGGACGGGAAAGTGATGTCGCAATCCCTTGTCCTAGCCCGGACCCCGCTGCCTTTCCGGGAAACGACACGTCCCCGCCCGTAACGTGACCATACCGAGAGCAGCGCCCCCGCGCAGCAGTCACAGCCCGTGCCCGCCAGGCGCACCCCGGGCCGCCGGCCTGAACCCTCAGATATCACTCACCGTGGCGTAAAAACAGTGCGGCCGACCCATCCGCCGCCATGAACAACCCAGCCCCACGCAAAGACGCTCGAAGGCTAAATGCACGCTGACCTGCGAAGACAACTTTGCGGGTCGCCCTGTTGACGACACATGGTAATCCCAAGCGCGGCCCTATAGCCTTGGAAGTACGTCCTATGCGGACGATCTATTACGGGTGCTGGACCGACATGGAGCCTTTTGGTAGCTGATGAAGACAGCCCTCGTTCTCGGCGGCAGCATCGCCGGCCTGATCGCCGCCCGAGTTCTTGCCGACCACGCCGACGAGGTGTGGATCATTGAGCCGGACCTGCTGGAAGACGCGCCGGTCATCCGCCGTGGGGCGCCACAGGGCAGCCAGGCCCACGCGCTACTCGGGAAGGGCAGGGCGATCATCGAGCAGTTGCTGCCCGGGATCGTCCGCCAGATGGTGCGCGAGGGTGGCCAACTGGTCACCAGTGGCCCCGGCGGTGTCCAATGGTTCCTGGACGGTCGGCCCAAGGTCCCGGTGTCCAGCGGCAGTGCCATTAGCTTGTCGCGCCCGTTCCTGGAGTGGCACATCCGCCGGAGGGTGCTCGCCCTGCCGAACGTGGTGCTGGTCAAAGGCACTGCGACCGGGCTGACCCTGGCCGGCGACCGGGTCGACGGCGCGCTGGTCCGCCCGCCGGGAGCGGGGGACTCCGTGCGGCACCAGGCCGACCTCGTGGTGGATGCCACCGGGCGGTCCAGCCGGTTGAGCGATTGGATCGGCCACCACGGATACCCGGCACCCAAGAAGAGCCGGGTACCTGTGGACCTGGGCTATGCCACCTGCCTGTTCCACCGTGCTCCGGGCCAGCGTCTGGCCGGCCATGTCGGGGCGTTCTCGCTCTATACCCCCAGGACAGCCGACAACGGGCCCAGCTCGATGATGCCGGTTGAGGGTGACCGCTGGCTGATGCTGATCAGCGACTACGGCGATCGCCGCCCAGGTCGTGACTCCGGTGAGTTCCAGGCGCGCTGCCGTGCCCACCCCGCTCTTTCCGTCCGGTTGCTCCCTGACGAGTGCGAGCCGGCCAGTGAGGTGTATGTCCATCGTTTTCCGGACAGCACCCGGCGCGACTTCGACCGGCTTCCCCGGTTCCCGGCCGGGTTGGTCGCGGTCGGCGACGCGGTGGCATCATTCAACCCGGCCTACGGGCAGGGCATGTCGGTGGCCGCCCTGCAGGCTGTCGCGCTCGCCGACTGGCTGCGCGAACCGGGCGCCGCCGAAGGCTCCGCGTATCTGTACTTCCGGCGGGTGCGTGAGGTGGTGGACGACGCCTGGCACCTCTCCGCGGCGCAAGACCGCTACCTCCCGCACGTCGACGTCCCGAAGCCGCTCGGCTGGCGCCTGCGCCGCGGCCTCGACGAGGCGGTGCGGTCCGCAACGGTCACGGACGAGGTGGTACACCGCGCCTTCCTGAACGTCGTCAACATGACGGCCACGCCGGACCGGATGCGTCGGCCGGAAATCCTGTGGCGGGCCGGGGCCGCCGCGGTGCGGCGGCGCCGGCCCGCTTAGCGTCCTGCTGGACCGGCACTGACCATGGCCAGCGCTCGCGGCGACAGTTCGTCGCGCTGCCAGCCCAGGGAGGAGAACCGGCTCAGTCCCTCGCCCTCATTGTTGTGCCCGGTGATGACCGAGTAGATATTGATGGTTTGCCGCTCGGTAAGCTGCTCGGCGAACGCGACATCGTCGAATCTGATGACCCGGCGATGGCGGACCGTCAACGATCCGAACTGGTGCTGGTAATCCTCCGGGGTAAACGACAGGACTCCGGTCTGACCGCTGACGGCTGAGGGCTCGACGCCTTCACGGTAGGTCCGGATAACCGAGTGGCTGCCGTTGACGAACCGGAAGATACTGAGATTGCGCTCGAAGGTGGACCGATCGGCGACTATCTGCTGAACGAGACTGGGCACGATGTCGGGGGTCATAGCGACCGCCGCGTCTCCAGTGAAGGAGATGACGTTGACATCTCGCCGGGTGAGGATTCCGGGCAACGCCATCAGGCCGTCGCCCATCAGGGCCCTACCGAACCAGCCGGAGACACCTGGTCCTGTTCGCGGCAGGCCATTCACCGCCGACAGCCCGGCCCGGCCGGCGTCGTAAACGCCGACGTAGCGGTAGTCCTCGTGGCGGATGAGGTCGCCTAGGACTCCCCGCAGCCGCCGGAAGAAGTAGTTGGTGATCATCGGCAGGACCGGCAGCAGGCCGACCACGTCGCCGTCGGAATCGCGGGTGGAGGCAATCGCGGCGCGCCTGTGTGCCAGCACATCGGGATCAACGTCCAGCCGCTCATGAAGGGCGCGCAGCAGATCCTCGATGTCTCCGACGATGCTGAGGCCCGAGAACGGCGCTCGGTCGATCTCCCTGGCGATGATCTGAATTGGCGCGAGCTGACGTAGGGTGGACTCGGAAAATGGTGTGTCGATCTGCGGGATCTGGGTGCCAATAAACATCACCGACTGCTCGTCAGCTGGCCGCAGAGCCCCGCGGCTGAACAAGTACTCGTAAACTCGGGCGGAATAGCCGTACATGCTTAGCGTGCCAAGGTATTCATCCACGGCGCGGCCACGGTGATAGCGACTTACCGTGCCAGGCTGAGTCAACGAATCTGCCAGGCCGATACCCGCTTTTCCGGCCAGCGCGTACAGCAGATCCAGCGCGTCGCCACTGAGCGGCCCGACCTGGCACAGCAGCCTGCGCGGGTCAGAATTCAGCAACGTGGAGAGCCGCTCCAGCTCGGCGCAGCGGACGACGACCTGTGCACGGGGCGTTTCCTCCTCGGCCGTCTGGGGCAGTTCGCCAGGGGGGACGCTGGCCTGCAAGACCTCACGCGGCGCGATCACCATCACCGGGCCTTGGTCGGCTGAGTAGGCGGCGAATGCC
>JBEKHI010000085.1:0-23552 GCA_050012355.1 Streptosporangiaceae bacterium
GGGATACCTCAATGCCACGGGCTTAAGACCGAAGTGTCTTGAGGCCAGTTCCTGTTTTCGTGACGCTGGGTGATTTCCGCTGGCTGGCGGCGAGTTGCGCGGGCTCTGGGAGTCCGGGGCCGCTGCGGTCAGTGACCTCCACCCGGACAGTGCCGGCGCAGGCGGTCGTCGTCACCATGACCGTCTCCCCGGGAAGACCCGAACTGCTATGCCGGACGCTGTTACCGAAAAGCTCTCGTGAGCAGGACAGCATCATCCCCGCAAGGGTGCCCCGGGCCGAGCACCGTGCCCACGAACGCGCGGACAAGCCGCGCCCGGTCCCCTCGCCCGACGACCCTCACGCTCTCCCGAACTTTCGTCCCAGCCATCAGCGCACCTGCTTTCCCATCCGCGCGGAAACACCGCAAGATCGAGCGGACGCATGCAAATGCACGCTCACCTCAGCCGCTGGCGTCAAGCCGAATATGCGTCCCCGCCGCGCTGACCGCAGAAATCGATCAGGCACGATCGCCCCACCCCGCGCATACCGCTGGTTAGCGCCTCGGCCAGCCGGACCCAGAAGCACACTCGGCGACCAGGAAGCCTGACGGGCGATTAATTCCATCAGCGGGAGAAATATTTAGCCAAGTGATTTCATTCCATAATTGCAATACCATAGACTTCGGAATCGAATATCATATAACGCACGGAAACGGAGAGGAAAATGGCGCAATAGGTAAGCGTACTGCTCGTCGACGATATCGACGGCAGCGAGGCCTGAGGGACCATCTCATTCGGCCTGGACGGCACTCGTTACGAGATCGACCTGAACGGCGAGCACGCCCGGGAGCTGCGGGTGGGGCTGGAGCGTTACGTCAAGGCGGCCCGCAAGGTCACCAGGTCCTCCGGCCGGCCCACCCACGTCCGCAGGGCCTCCGCAGACGAGAAGAACAAAGGGGTACGCGACCGGGCCAGGGACCAGGGCCTGAGGTCAACGACCGCAGCCGCATCCCCGCCCATATCGTCGCCAAGTACGAGGCGGAGAACGGCAAGTAGCTCACGCCTTCCACCGGCCCGGGCTCAGCGACTCCAGCAGGCTTCTAATATGAGTCCTCGCCTCCGGAAGGAAACCACCTGAATCTCCAAGGGGCCGGTGGCGAATTACCGATATGCCATCAGCAGAATACCGGACGGCATCGCCGTCCGGGTATTGCCTCGAGGGGCCGGGCATACCAAACATGACACTGTACCCCGTGGAAGTCGAAGCATGTCTTATGCGGTCCGCCCGCGAAGCGGAGCCTGGCTAGCATCAGCCGGTACCGCAGCCAAGGCAACAAACCGCCCGCAGAGGTACATCTCAGGTACATTTGCGCGCTCACCAGCAGGTACGCGGGCTAGCCAAGTCAGCCGAGCAGGACCGCACGCAGCGCGACGGCGACGGCCGACGGCAGGTTCAGCCGGCCCGCCGACAGCGACACGGACTGCGAAGCTCCGGGCGGGCTGCGGGTCCCGGCCGCCTCAGGATGCGGCCGGCGGATTCGCGGATCCGGCGGCGCGGTACTCGGCGTTGATGCGCAGGGCCTCTTCGAGCTGGTCCTCGAGGATGACGATGCGGCAGGCCGCCTCGACGGGGGTCCCGTGGTCGACAAGTTCCCGGGCGCGGGCCGCGATGCGCAGCTGGTAGCGGGAGTAGCGGCGGTGGCCGCCCTCGGAGCGGAGCGGGGTGATCAGGCCGGCTTCGCCGATGGCGCGCAGGAAGCCCTGGGTGGTGCCGAGCATCTCGGCGGCCCGGCCCATCGTGTAGGCGGGGTAGTCGTCGTCGTCGAGCCGGCCGTAGGAGTCGCCTGCTGTCATAGCACCTGTCTGCGAAACGCATTGAGGGGTCCTGGTGCCGTACGGCACCAGGACCCCGAAGGAACTTGCTACACCACCGGCCGGCCCTGGTAATGCGCCGGCTCTGTGTTTCCGCGGACCCGGCCGAGATGCTGCCGGGGGTGCGGGGATCGCGGTTGCTTGACCGGAGACCACCTCACTATCGATGTCCTGCGGTACCCGGGCCCAAGACTCCCGCCCGGGCGATCCTGATGGCGCCTGGCTCCTCCGTTCTTCCCTCTGGGATCAATCACTTGCCATGCGGGTGTTGCGTGTTACGCGGTGGCCTGCGGTAGCGCCACTCTCCGGCAGCCAGCCCTGGTGCCCGTCCTTCGCCTGCTCAGGCTTAGAGCCCCGCTGCCGGACTTCCCGGTGCGCGCGTCCGCAGCCGACGCCTTCACCGGGGTGCTGCTCACTGACTTCGCTGCCGCCCGGCAGTTCATCTCTGCCAGGCCCTACTGTCTCTCTGGGCTACGAGAGAAACTATACCCATGCAACCGCCGAATGTCTACTCCAGCCACCATAGATTTTGCGATGTTCGAGGCAGAGGTAATCTGCTCCCCATCCCGCGGGAGGCCTCCTCCCATGAAGATCCAGCCCTCCCGCCCCGAGGTAGTCCCGGGGTTCATGCAGCACCTGGCAGCGCGGGCCGGCTGCGACCCGGACACCTTGCCGCCAGGCGCCGGCCGTGTCGGCGTCAGGGAGCTGCTGCCCTAGTCAGGACAGCCACGATGGCTACGACGGCCTGCCCCAGGCCCGCCATGCTCGCCAGGTACTGCTGTTCCGCCGACGGCGGCCTCGGCGGCTTCGGCACCAGCTCCCGGACAGACCGGGACTCCGTCCGCTGGCCGGCTTTCCGCGACACCGGCCACTGGTCCGGCCATCCATTGCCCAGGGCCAGTCTGGCCGCCCCGTGATCGATCCCGGCCGGAACCGTCAGGGCGGCCCACGAGACGCAGTGCGACCAGAGCTCCCCGCAGGCGGCCAGGACACCAGCCGCCAAGCCAACCTCATGCACGGGCACTTTGGAAGCACTCGGCTACCTAACGCGTTCGCTGCTTCGACGAACTAGTGACAACTGCTGTGGCAATTCACGGCTGGTGACAACAATCTTGGCCAGGCAGTGACAGTTATCGTGGCCCGGGAAGACCGAACGGCCTGCTCGGGCCGCGCTCAGGTGACAACTAGCGTGGCCGGTCACAGGAGAGTGTCCGTCCGGGCTGCGCTTATGCCAATGCCTGGGCGCAATCTTGATCATGGACTCAAGTCTCGCGCGCCGCGGCCACGCGATCGCGCATCCGCTGGGTGGCGGCCATGATCGCGCCAACGACAGCTGTGGTGACCCCGGGTGGGCCTTGTCCTGCCTGGTGGACGGGGTGTATCTGGCCCTGCTAGCGTCGATCTTGCACCTTCCGCCTAGCGCGGTTCCGCTTGTCAGTGACGTCCGTTTTCGCAGGTCTGCATAGCGCTTGGCGCGGTTGACCAGTGCCCAGAACGGCCGCCGGCACCAGGCCCTGGACTTGAGCTCCGAGGCCGGGGCAGCCGCTGCGCGGATGCCGGCCGGACGGGTCACGCAGCTGGCGTTCTCGGTCGCCGGAGTCGACGTCTACCAGATCGGCATCCATAACGCCCTCGGCGATTCCGCCGCAGCCCTGTCCCATGCCCGCGCCGTCGACCAGGCGCAACTGCCCACCCCGGAACGGCACGCCCGGTTCTGCATCGACACCGCTCGCGCCTGGCAGCAGCACGGACGTCCCGGCCAGGCATACCGGGCGCTCCTGGCCGCCGAACGGCACGCACCGAAGAGATCTCCCGTACGTCGGTCCGGGCGTTGATCACCTCCATGAGTCCCGCGGGCCCGGCGCCCGACGATCAGGATCATCGTCCGAGTGTGTGTCCAGCACCGCGATCATGCGGTAGCAATTGTTACTGCTGCGTCGCGTAACGACCCGCCGACCGTCGTTATGGCGCATATATGACCTGCGCCACTCCGGGCGGGGACATTTGTCACTGCGCATCCCCGAGGTTTGCCCAAGACTTGCTCGTGCCGCTCAGGGAACCGGAGCCGGCACCACTCTGAGACGACAGGGAGGCGCGCTATCGCTAGCAAGGAATCCACCAGCCCCTGGGACCTGATCCAGCCCTGGGATGTCGAACTGATGGGCCCGCAGATCCTCGACGCCGACCAGCGCGCTAGCTGGGCGCTGGCGTTCCGCATCGCCGGCGGTCTGCCGTTCATCTGGGGAGAACTGGCCAAGCCGCTGTCGGAGATGATCTACGGCTTGCTCGAGCTACGCCCTGGTGACCGGGTGCTGATCATCGGGGAGGGGATCGCGCCCGCCGGCTGGGCCGAGGATATCGGGCAGTTGGTAGGTCCCGATGGGGTCGTCGACACGGTGGAGATCATCCGGGAGGGGCGCCGCCACATCGAAGGCGGGATCCTCGGGCGCAACGGGCAGATCGGGTGCTGGCAGTGGACCTATACCCACGACAAGGCCGACGAGTACTACGACTGCGTCGGGGTCTTGCAGTCTACCCAGCACTGTGATGACTGGAAGGAGACGGCCGCCGAGCTACTGCGTGTGATGAAGCCCGGCCGCCGCATCGTGCTGGCGGAAGCGGCCCTCAACGGGCCCCTGTTCCACACCCGTGTCAACGCCGACCTGCACCTGCGGCAGTGGTACGAGAAGGCCATGAGCTACATGGAGATCAGCCCGGACCAGATCCCCTACTACAGCCAGGACGAGCTGCGAGAAGCATTCGGGGATGGCGTGGACGATCCCCGGACCTTCGAGTGGCGGGGCATCGAGATGTTCTGGGGCCGGAAGACCCCCGGCGCGAACTGAGGGGAAGGGCAGATGCGACCTACACCCGATTGGCACGCGAAGATCTCGCAGCCGGTCCACGACGTCTTCACGGACGAGCGGGACGTCCTGATCCCGATGCGGGATGGCGTCGTCCTGACGGCTGACGTCCATCGTCCGCGGGCCGATAGCAGGTTCCCCGCGCTCGTGGCTTTCGAGCCTTGGGGCAAGGACCACGAGGCGCTGGGGAACCACTTCCCGCACCAGCGCCGTCCGAGTCCGCTGTGGGACGGATCGCTCGAAGGGGGCGACACACGCTACCTCGTCTCCCGTGGCTACGCCCACGTGGTCGTGGACGCTAGGGGCACTGGTGCCTCCGGTGGCGAGCTCGCGGGCGTCATGGGAGTGGGCGGTTCGGGTGAGGGACGGGACATTCACGACGTCATCGAGTGGGTCGCCGGGCAGCCCTGGTGCGACGGCAACGTCGGCATGATCGGCATCTCCTACCTGGCCGCGGTCCAGATCCTGGCCGCCGCGCAGCGGCCACCGCATCTGCGGGCGATCTTCCCCGAGGGAGGCCACTATGACGGCTACCGCCACGTGTACCACGGAGGCATCCTCTGGCAGATGCCCCGCGCGGCGATGCGCGGTCGCGGCGGCGACAGCATGCTCGCCGTCCTGCGGCCCGAGTCGGCGACGCACAAGCAGGTGGGCGAGGCGGAGTACAGGCGCATGATCTCCGAGCGCCTCGCCGACCCCGACATCCGCTATCACCCGAACTACCACCAACTGCTCCAGTACCCGGAGCTCGACCCGATCTGGCTGGACTACCTCATTAACCCTCTCGACGGACAGTTCTGGCAGGGAGAAGAAACGCTCGAGCAGCGGCTGGAGAAGATCGACATCCCGGTGCACCTCGGCGTGCAGATGGGCCGCGGCTGGCAGCTCGACGAAACGATCAACGTCTTCAACGGGCTCGGCTCCGTCAAGCAGCTGGCGATCCGCCCGGGACCGCCCATGCAGGAACGGCCGTTCAACGAGTTCCACGATGAGATCGTCCGCTGGTACGACCACTGGCTGAAGGGCAACGACACCGGGATGCTCGATCAGCCGCCCATCCAGATTCAGGTGGAGGGCACTACTGCGACACGGTATTACGACCAGTGGCCGATCCCAGGTACCGAATGGACGCAGGTCTTCCTCCGCCCCGGAGGGCGTCTGTCACTCGATCCGGAGCGGCTCGGCGCCGGGGACGCGCCGCCGGACGGCTTCTATCAGGCGCCGCAGCGCGTCACGGACCAGGTCGGGCGGGTCGTCTACCAGACACTGCCGCTGGAGCAGGATCTCGAGATGATCGGGCCCGCCGCGCTGCATCTATGGGCGACCATCGATACCGAGGACACCAACTGGATGGTGTCGCTGTCCGATGTCGCCGACGACGGATCGCGGACTCAGATCACCACCGGCTGGCTCAAGGCCTCGCACCGGGCGCTCGACGAGGAACGATCGCAGCCTTGGTCGCCGCATCATCCGCACGACGCGGCGGTCCCGGTCGAGCCGGACCAGATCACCGGGTACGCGATCCGGATCTATCCGATCGCACACCGGCTGGCGGCCGGGCACCGCCTCAGGCTCGAGATCAAGAGCATCGAGGATCTCAGCGAGGTTGACCCGATGCTCCCTCCGGAGAGCTCGCACCTGAACTCCGCACGGGCAACGACCCACAAGATCTACCGTGACAGCCTCCGGCAGTCGCACCTGATCCTCCCCGTGATCCCCTGACAAATCATGATGCCTGTGGGGATGTCTCGAATATTTTGTCGTTTGCGAAGACAAGTAGAATCAGAGGACTCAAAGTCGAGTGCGCTGAGGGGCAATCATGGTCGTCGAGACTCGCCTCAGGTCGGTAGGTGCCCGCTCAGATGATCCCTGGGCGAGATTCTCCGCCGAGGCACGCTACGCGTGGAGCCGCAGCGCGCTGGCCGACTTCTCACCCAAGGCGACCGCGTACGCCCTGCAAGGAGCGGCCGAGGCCCGGATCCCGCCGGGTCTCTTGCCGCCACCGCGCGTCGGTCCTGATCAGGACGGCACGGTCCTGTTGATCGTGTCCGGCCTTGTCAGGACTTTTCGCCGAAATGAGACCAGGCAGATCACCACTCGTTACGCGGGCAAGTACGAATTGGTGGGAATTCCGGCTCTTATCAAGCATGGATCTTCCGCCCATGGCGAGGTCATCGCAGATGGGCACATGCTACGCATAGTGGGTAAAAGACTACGTGAGGTCATAAGACATGACCCCGAGTCGGCCTGGGTCGTGATGCGGGAGATTGCCCGGCTGCACGACGCCGCTGTGGACATGGCGTGCGACAACGTGTTCCTCAACGTACGGCAGCGCGTTGCCAGGCACCTGCTTGACCTGGCCGTGCGCGAACCCGATGGCTTGGTCGTCTACGCCAGCCATCAGGACGTAGCCGATGCGATCGGCTCGGTTCGTGAGGTCGTCTCGCGGGTGATCCGCGAAATGCGGGCGGAAGCGCTGATAACCCGCAGCGAGGGCAGGATGGTGCTGACGCGGCCTGGCGACTTGGTCTCGGCCGACCGCTGAGGCACTGAGCCGCGACCCATGGGCTGATTTTCGCGGTACTCGGCGACCATTTCGCCGGTCATTGTGCGATGGATCCGGGCTGGGTGCCGGACTTTTGTTACTGCGAAGCCTGCCCCTGAAATGTAGCTTCAACGAATCTGGATCATAGATCCGGCGTGGACTGGCTGTGGTTGATAGCTCGGGAGGACGTATGGGACATTTCCCGGAACCCTGTTCGAGGTGCGCCCGGAGTTCGGAAGGAACATGATGACCGCCATCCGGCCTGCGCCTGACGCGACGATGCTGCGGCGCTCGCGGGTACCCGCCAGCCGTCGGCGCTTCGTGGCGGCGGTCGTCGCCGTGGGCAAGGGGGCGGTCGGCTTCGCGGTCGTCATCGGCCTGTGGGAGCTGGGGCTCGCCCTCGGCGTCATCAAGAAGTCGGCCGCGCCGAGTATCGGGCAGTTCGTGTCGGGGATCGGGAACGCGCTGGGCCGCGGGGCCGTCTCGGCGACGGTTTCCACGCTGTACGCGTGGGCGCTCACGCTCGCGATCTCCGTGGCGATCGGAGTCGTCCTCGGCCTGCTGACTGGGCTGTCGCCGTGGCTCGACTCCCTCACCTCGGTCCTGTTCGACTTCGTGCGACCGCTGCCGCCGATCGCACTGCTGCCGGCCGTCGTGCTGGTGGCCGGCATCGGCAGGACGCTCGAGGTCGTCGTCGGAGTCACCGCGGCGGTCTGGCCGGTGCTGCTCGGCGCGCACTACGGCGTCACTCACACCGACCCGAGGCTCATCGACACGGGACGCTCGATGCATCTCGGGAGAGCCCGCATCATCCGGCGGATCGTGCTCCCGTCCGCACTCCCGTCCATCATGACCGGGGTGAGGGTGGCGTCGACGATCGCCCTGGCGGTCGTGATCGGAGTCGAGATCGTGGGCGGCACCGGCAACGGCCTCGGCACCTACATCGAGACCGCGACGTCCTCCGGATCGACGGAGGCCGCGTACACCGGCGCGTTCATCGCCGCGGTGGTCGGGCTCGTGATCACTGGGCTGTTCACGCTAGCCGAGAGGAGGACGCTGCGATGGACGCCGGACCGCAGGTAGCCACTGAACGGCGTCCGCGCCGGGCGATCGGCACACCGTCGCGGCCCGTTCGCCTGGTGGTGGGCTGGGCCGTCGTCGCCGCGGTCGTGGTCGCCTGGCAGATTCTCGGCGACAAGGGGACGCTCTACTACCTCCCGCCGTTCACGACGGTCATGTCGCACGTCGGCAGCCTGCTGACGGGCAGCAACCTGACGCAGGACGTTCTCCCGTCGGCCGGTCGCGCGGTCGGCGGCTACGTGCTGGGCTGCGGCCTTGGCCTGCTGATCGGGGTGATACTCGGATCATTCTCCAGGCTCGATCCGTGGGTGCGGCCAGTCCTGGAGTTCTTCCGCGCGCTGCCAGCGCCGATCGCGATCTCGCTCGGCCTGCTGCTGCTCGGCTTCTCGACGATGACGAGGATCTACGCGATCGCGTTCGGCTGCTTCTGGCCGGTCGTGGTCAACACGACCGACGGTGCCAGGCGGATCGACCGGCAGTACATCGACGTCGCGCGCGCGGCGGGCGTCTCACGGTGGCGGACCCTGAAGGAGGTCGTCTTCCCGGCGAGCCTCCCGCAGGCGATGGCGGGGCTGCGGTTGTCGGTCAGCCTCGCCCTGATCGGAATGGTCATCTCCGAGTTGCTTGGTTCCTCCTCGGGGCTCGGATACTTCATCACCAACGCGGAGAGCAACTTCGACTACCCGGACTTGTGGGCGGCGGTGGTGGTGCTGGGCATCATCGGATGGCTCGCCACCACGTTGTTCGCCCTCGCCGAGCGCCGCGTACTGCGTTGGCATCATGAACAAGGGGAGGCGAGTCACCGTGTCTGAGGTACTGCTGAAAGTCGACCATCTGACCAAGTCATTCGAGACTCGGCAGGGCGTGAATCACGCGATCGGCGACCTGAGCTTTGAACTGCGCGAGGGCGAGTTCCTCGTCATGGTCGGACCGTCCGGTTGCGGCAAGACGACGCTCTTGCGGTGCGTCGCCGGGTTGATCGAGGCGGACTCCGGCGACCGCGTCGTCGCCAGCGGGACCCGCCGCGGCATCCCGAATTCCATGTCGATCGTCTTCCAGGAATACAGCCGCAGCCTGTTCCCGTGGCTGACGGTCGAGAAGAACGTCGCCTTCGGACTGGACGATTTCGCCCGCGCCGAACGGTCGGCGCGAGTCGCGGAGTCGCTCGACCTCGTGGGGCTCAGCGGATTCGAGGGTCAGTATCCCTGGCAGCTATCGGGCGGCATGCAGCAACGGGTCGCGATCGCCCGGGCGATCGCGCGGCGTCCGGCGCTGCTGCTGATGGACGAGCCCTTCGCCTCTATCGATGCCCAGATGCGCGTTTCGCTGGAGACCATGATCGCCGGGCTGTGGGAGCGCCTCGGCCTGTCCGTGGTTTTCGTCACGCACGACATCGACGAGGCGATCCTGCTGGCGGATCGCATCCTGGTGCTCTCGCACCGGCCATCACACGTTCAGCAGGATATCGAGATCGATCTGCCCCGGCCACGTGATCAACTCGAAACCAAGGCCGACCCGCTGTTCAGCACCTACCGGCGGAGGATCTTCGACCTTCTGGGGCCGCTCCACGATTCGGACCACGCAGTGCCAAGCGAACAAACAACGGAAGTCTCGTAGGAGTAGATATGAAACCACGATTCATGGGGGTGCTGGCGTCCGGCCTGGTGATGACGGGGGTGCTCGGGGGATGCGCTAGCAGCTCGGGCTCAGGTGGCGTCAGCTCCGCGTCCACGCTGACAACTACCGCGACGATCACCGTCGGTGTCGGTCCGGTGGCCGACTATACGCAATACTTCGTGGCGGAGCAGGAGGGCTACTTCGCCAAGAACCACCTGAAGGTGAAGGCCGTGACGACCAACAGCGGTCCGGAGGGAATCGACGCGATCAAGAGCGGGTCGATCGATTTCACCTACAGCGCGACGCTGCCGACATACCTGGCTGACCAGAGCGGGCTCGGCCTGGTCTACGTCGGCCCCGGTGACATCGAGTCACCCGGCTACTGGCAGTACTACATGGCGGTCAAGAGCGATTCGACCATCTCATCGCTCAAGCAGGTGTTCGCCACCAAGGGCACCAAGATCGGCTGGATCGGGTCGTCGACGCCGAACGCCATCGCCGTTCGCCTGCTGGAGCGCGAGATGGGCGTCTCTGGCTTGGACGTCACGTTCGTCACGCTCTCGCCTCCCGACATCACTACCGCGCTCGAAGCGGGCGAGGTTCAGGCGGCCATTTCGCTGGAGCCGTTCACGACCATCGCCCTGCAGTCCAAGGCCATCAAGACCATCGGCGGCCCGCTCGACACGATCATGGGCAACTCGGTGCCGACCGGCGGCTACATCGCGTCCTCCTCGTGGGCCAAGGCACACACGGGCGTGCTTACGGCCTTCAACAAGGCATTGACCGAAGCCACCCAGTACATTGACGCTCATTCGCAGCAGACGAAGGACATCATCAGCTCCGCGCTGAAAATCTCCGCCTCGGTGGCCGATGCGATGCCGCCGATCGACTTCGTCTCGCAGCTATCCGCCACGGACCTTCAGACGCAGATCGACCAGGCCGTCAGCGTCGGCCTGCTGACAACCAAACTGAACGCCAGTGATGTGCTGAACTCCTGACACCATCGGGCTGGATCAGGTGGCGCCAACATGTTCGGCCCGCTGGACGAGATCATCCAGGGCCTGGAGCTGTTCAGTTCGCGACCAGAGCCAGCGCAGACGTGAGCGTCTCGGCACCGCGACGGACCGCGTCGACTAGGACGCCGAGGCGCTCGCCCGACGCGCGGCTGGCCACCGCGACCACGCTCACCGCCGCGACGACCGCGCCGCCCTCATCGCGTACGGGTGCGGCGACCCCGACGGCGTCCGGGTCGAGCGTGCCGTGGCTGACCAGGTATCCCTGGTCGCGGGCCGGGGCGAGGGTGGCTGCGATCTGGTCGGGCAGGACCGGGGTGGTCGGCGTATAGCGCGGCAGCTGAGCGGATTCGAGCAGGGCGGCCAGTTCGGCCGGGTCATCCCAGGCGAAGAGGATGAGTGCGGACGCGCCCGCGTTCGGCGCCAGCACCGTGCCGCGTTCGTAGGAGATCCGCAGCAGGCGGCCGTCGGCCTCGCGCTTGTCCAGGCAGACTACGGCGCTGCCATGCCGTCTGGTCAGCAGCGCGGTCTCCTCGGTGGCCTGCGCCAGGTCGGCGAGCACCGGGGCGGCCAGGTCGGCGAGTCCGTAGGACCGCCTGGCCACCCGGGCGAGTTCGAAGATCCGCATGCCGAGCCGGAACCCGCCGCCTGGGTCTTCCTCGACGAACCCCGCGGTGGTCAGCGCCTGCAGGTACCGGTAGGCAGTGGATCTGGCCGTGCCGAGTCGCGCCGCGAGCTCGCCGGCGGTGAGCCGCGGCTGGTCGTCGGTGAACATGGCGAGGACGTCGAGGGTGCGGTCGGAGGTGGAGTTCCGCTCCCGGTAGGACCCAGGCATGAGTTTGATCGTAACCGGGTCAGGCGATCGTGTTGCGCAGCGCGCCGATGCCGGTCACCTCAACGCTGATCACGTCGCCGGACTTGAGGTACAGCGGGGGCGTGCGCCGGTGGCCCACGCCCGCCGGGGTACCGGTCAGGATCAGGTCGCCGGTGCGCAACTGGGTGAACTCGGAGATCGTCGCGATCAGCCGCGGGACGGAGAAGATCAGCAGCGAGAGCGGCGACTCCTGCACCTTCTCCCCGTTGAGCACGGCGGAGATCGTCTGCGCGTCGATGTCCACCTCATCCGGCGTGACCAGGTAGGGGCCGACCGGGGTGCAGGCGTCCCAGGCCTTGCCCTGCACCCACTGGTGCGTCTTGTACTGGTAGTCGCGCATGGTGACGTCGTTGGCGACGGTGTACCCGAGGACGTGGGCGGGTGCTGTTTCCTCGCTGATCCGTCGGCCGGGCTGGCCGATGACGACGGTGAGCTCGCCCTCGTAATCGACCTGACTGGATTCGCCGGGAAGATCAATGGTGTCGAACGGTCCGGTGAGGCTGCTGGCCCACTTCGGGAACAGCACCGGGTAGTCGGAATCGGTCCGGCCGGTCTCGGCGATGTGCGACGTGTAGTTCAGGCCGACGCAGAAGACTCGGGCCGGATTGGGCACCACCGGGCGCAGGGTCGCCTCGGCGGCGGGAAAGGCATCCGCTTGGCGGCGGTCCGCCGCCGCGAGGATCTCGGCGGTGGTGGCACCGCCGAGTTCCGCCGGGCCCTCCAGGGGGACGAGCAGGTCTCCCTGGAGTTCGGCCACGACGGGCGCCCCCGCCTTGTCGTAGGTGGACGTGTAGCGCATGGCGATGTCTCCTATCTGTACCAGTCCGCGATGGCCGACTCCTCGCCAGGCCGCCAGGCGGCGGCGATGACGTGGTCCGGCCGCACCAGCAGGAAGTGGCCGCGGCAGGGCCCGAAACCGGCGTTGACCGCGCCGTCCACGTCGACCATGACCGGCACCCCGGCGGGCACGTGGTCCGGGAGCGTATCGTCGGCGCAGACGTGGACGGTCGCCGCGTTAAGGGCCGCGGCGAGGTCGCCGGCCCGGTGCCAGTCGGCCCCGGTGACGCCGACACCGAGCACAGCCCAGCCGTAGCCGGTGACCCGGTCGAGGTAGCGGACTTCCCCCGCGGCCATGTCGAAGCCGCGTGGCTGCGGGATCGGGCGGCCCACGATGTCCGCGGTGTCCGGCGTGACACGGACCAGACCGCTGCTGAACACCACCGGAGGCCGGTAACGCATCTGCTCGAAGAAGGCCCGGCCCCGCGGGGTGGCCATGGCCGAGCCGATGATCCGGTCGCGGGATTTGGCCATACGAGATGAGGTTGACATAACGACGCGGCCGAGTCTCTCCGACAACCGGACTGTCGCACGAGCATGCGGCTTACGCTCGGCCTCATAGCTGTCGAGCGCGGCCTCGGCGAGCCTTCCGTGCAGGGACTCGGTGAGCTTCCAGCACAGGTTCGCGACGTCGCGTAGCCCGGAGTTGAGGCCCTGCCCGGCGAAGGGTGGCATCATGTGCGCGGCGTCGCCGGCGAGGAAGACGCCGCCAGCGCGCCACTGGTCGGCGACAACGCCGTTGAACGTGTAGATGACCGCTCGCTCGACCTGGGCGGCGGCGATCTCGCGGTACGGGCCGAGCAGCTTGGCGATCAACTCGTGGTCGGGCCGTTCTCCGGGGGCGCCCTCCCCAGGGAAGAGCAGGAACTCGTACCGGCACCGGCCGTCCTTGCCGGGGATGATTACGGTCGGCCGCTCGGGGACGCCGACGTGCATCCCGTACATCTGCCGGTGTGGGTCGTCGAGGGTATCGGCGACCAGCCAGGGTTCATCGTAGGACCGGCCGTTCATCGTGATGCCGAGGCTCTCGCGGACGGTGGACCGCCCGCCGTCGGCACCGATGACATACCGCGCGGTCACCGTATGGGCGCCGCCGACGGTGGTGACGCGCACGGCCACGCCGCCGTCGCGTACGTCGAGCCCGGTTACCCTGGCGCCGAAGCGCACCTCGACGAGCGGGTCCGCGTCGAGTACGCCAGCCAGGACGCGTTCCAGGTCAGGCTGGGCGAACGGGTTCTTGAACGGGTAGCCGAGCCGATAGGGCTCGGGGCCCCGGGCATGGAAGAGGGGCTGGCCGTGGCGGCCGAAGTACCTCGTGCCGGTGCCGGGCGAGACAATGCGCAGCACCTCGGTGATGATCCCGGCGTCGGCATAGGTACGCAGGCTCTCGTCATCGATGCTGATCGCCTTCGGGTCCGTGCTGGTCGTCGCGTGCGCCTCAAGCACCACGACCTGGACATCCCGGGCGGCGAGCAGCGCCGCGGCGGTCATCCCGACGGGGCCCGCCCCGACGACGACGACATCCGTCATGCTTCGCTTCACATGCGCTCCCAGTGTCCTGTTTGTCAGGTCAACTGAAGCGTAATACAGGACAAGCTCTTGTCGCTACCTCCCAGCTGATGTTAATGTCCCGTATTGCAGGTATATGGTCCTGGTGAACAGGACAGAAAAGGAGCGCGCGATGACCATCCTCGGACTTGGTCACACCGGACTGTGGGTCCAGGACCTGGAGAAGATGCGCGACTTCTACGAGCGCGTGGTCGGGCTGACCGTCACTGACTCCGACGACGAGCAGGGCATCGTCTTCTTCAGCGCCCAGCCCGACGTTGAGCACCACGAGTTCGTCCTGCAGCGGGGCAGGACGGCACCGCCTGGGTCGAAGCTCCCGCACCAGATCTCCTGGCGGATCGACTCGATCGAGACCCTGCAGATGTACCACCACCGTTTCAAGGCCGAGGGCGTTCCCATCCAGCAGGAGGTCACCCACGGCAATGCGTACGGGATCTACTTCTTCGACCCCGAGGGCAACCGCGGCGAGGTCTACCTGCGCATCGACAAGGACGTGCGGCAGCCGTTCCGCAAGACGCTCAATCTGGAGCAGCCGCCCGAGAAGGTCGAGGCCGAGGCCGAGCGCCTGCTCAACGACGAGGGTCCCGCCTACCAGCCATCCACGTGGACCCCGATCCCGGACGCCACCAACTCGTAGCGTCGCGTGAAGGTATGGGCGGCGGGGGAGGGTGCTGGTTTTCGTATGCTCTGCTCCGGCTCAGTAAGCGGCTCGGTGGCTCCGGTGCTTACTCACGTGAAGCAGTGCATACAAAATTGGCACCTCCCTCGCCCGCCCCTGGAAAAGCACTTGCCGTGACTGCACGATCGCGGCTATGTCTTGGTGACTGTGACCGCCGAAATCTCATCCCGCCCGGTAGCGCTCGTCACGAGCGGCGGCCGCACCGCCGGCATCGGCGCGAGCATCGCGATCCAGCTGGCGGCGTCCGGCTGGGACATCGCGTTCACCTACTGGACGGCCTATGACACGCGCATGCCCTGGGGAGCGGAGGCCGCGGCGACCGATGCCATCGCGGAGTTGCTGGCCAGCCACGGCGCGGCGGTCACCGCGATCGAAGCCGACCTCACCGACGCCGGATCACCGGGACACATCTTCGACGAGGCGGAGCGCCAGCGAGGCGACGTCACCACGCTGGTGATGTGCCACTGCGAATCCGTCGACTCGGGCCTGCTCGACACGACGATCGAGAGTTTCGACCGGCACTTCGCCGTGAGCGCCCGCGCCACCTGGCTGAACGCCAAAGTGGAAACAGCTACGGCAAGGACCCAACGCATCCAGAAGTTGCCAAGATCTTCTTCCTCCGCCTCGGTGGTTACGGCGCCCGTGGCACCGTGGGTGCAGCCGTGTCGTGTGTGCACATCACCCGACGTAGATTTAATTGTCACTTAGAGTTACTTTGTGCATTGCGCAGCGGGACGGGCGATGCTCGAAGGTTCCGGCGGAGCGTCGCTCTGTCATCGGCTACGCCGACCTTTGACCCTTTGCCCACTCCCTCTGGCCGAGGACCGGAACCATAGGCAAGCGCCGGCCTAGGGACGCGAAACGACCCGCTCAGATCCCCGAATTCCGCCTAACGATCTTTGAAGGCGGAGGTTACAGGTCTGGTGACGGCTTGCGCGCTGCGGTTAGCTAACCGGCACGCGGCACGCGGCGGGCGGGTGCAGGCGAGTTCCATCGACCTGCGAGCGGTGGGATCTGGCCGGTTGTCCGGGCCGCGCCGAGGTCAAGGCTGTCAGCATATGTTGACGCGAAAACGAGTGTCAGCATATGCTGACGTGTATGGAACCTGCACTCGATATCGCCCGGAGCGCCGCCAGCAGCGATCCTGATGTCGGGCTCCGCGCCGTGGCGTCCCTGCGAGCGCTCACCGAGCGGCTGGAGATCCTCCAGGTCGAGAATGCGCGGAAGCTCGGGTGGTCCTGGCAGGACATCGCCGGGCGGCTCGGCGTCACCAAGCAGACCGTGCACCGCAAGCACGGCAAGCGGATCGGGAGCCGGTAATGCCCGGGCACCTGGTCCGGGACACCCGCACCTCTCTCGCCCGCACCCTGGGGCACGCAGGCAGGCTCACCCGCCGCTACGTCAGCGGCGAGCATCTCATGACCGTCCTGGTCTCCGCCGTTCACGCAGGACGCGACCCTCGGCCAGCGCGCGCCGTCCTGCACGAGTACGGTGCCACGATCGAAGACGTCGCGGAGGAGATCGCCCGTCGTGCCGGACCGGGAGCGGTCCTGTTCGGCGGCCTGGACCAGGACGCGCTGGCCGCTATCGGGATCGATCTGGACGCCGTGCGCGCCAGGATCGGGTCGTCTTTCGGGCCGGAAGCCCTGACGCAGGTCGTCCGCCGGGAGCCTCGCCCGTCCGGGCTGAAAGGCGGCGCGAGCGCGCTGGTGCTGCTCCAGCGCGCTCACCCGGACATCTTCGAGGATGCGCTATGGGCAGTGATCAGCAAGGCGAAGCAGCGGAACGCCGCCGAGGCCGGCTAACGACCTCAATTCCGGAAGTTGCAGAAGGGCGTGAGGTCGAGCCTGGTGCCGGCGAGGAAGCCGTCGAGGAGACCGGGCCGGTACTGCATCCGCCTGAGCCGCGTCTTCACCAGCGCGGTCAGCTGGCTGATGTCGCGTTTAGCCAGGTTGCCCAGGGATCTCTTCAGGTGCGACCACCCTGACTCGACCGGGTTCAGCTCGTGCGCATACGGCGGGAGCCGGAACACCGTCAGCCAGTCCCGGGCGGCGACCAGATCGGCCATCGCACGGCTGACGTGGGTGTTCAGGCCGTCCCACACGACCACGAGCGCTGGCGACGTCCTGTCGGCGCGGCACGTTCGCTGACCGCCGTGACGCCGCGATCATCGCGGTGTTCCGCGCGACCGGCGTGCGGCTGGCGTGGATGGCAGGCATCTGCTACGTCCCGGACGACCTGTCCCGGACCGACGTGGATCTCGAAGGCTGGGAGATCAGGATCCGAGGCAAGGACGGCAGAGGTCGGATCGTCAAGATCAGTTACGAGGCCGCCCGTGCGGTAGACCGGTACCTGAGAGCCAGAGCCAGGCGCGCGCGTACCGCCCCCAGCTATGGCTGGGGATCAACAACCGCGGCCGCTGACCCCGGCCGGGATTTACCAGATCGTCGTGCGACGCGGCCAGCAGTGCGGTGTCGCGGTGCACCCGCACCGGTTCAGGCATCATTTCAGCCATACCTGGCTGGAACGCGGCGGCGCCGAAGGGGCCCTGATGGAACTGAACGGCTGGTCCTGTCCGCACATGCTCACCCGGTACGGGGCCAGCGCACGCGCGGCCCGCGCCCGCCGCAGCAACGACCGGATCATGGACGACACCCGCTGGCCCTGACCGCAGGTCCTCACATCGGGCTCGCCTCACAGACGGTGGCCGCCTAGTTAGCGTACGGCGCTCAAGTATCCGTTCGTTCTGGTCGGCGGACCGATAGCCAAGCATGGCAGTCCAATCGCACCAGAATTGGGCGATACAGGACGGTGAGAAACGTGTCACGAGCCCCCATATGAGCGTGGCCGTGGTTGGGCCAGGGTCTTGAGCAGATCCGCGCGGGAAGCGGTAAGCGTCAGACGAGATGCGCTGTCGTGGTGATCGGCCACCAGCGCGGGCGATCTTCAGTACCTGGGCAATGGAACGTCGTAGCGGCGTCCTTATTGCTGTGGTCTCCTTCTTGCCGCCTGCTGCTCATGAGGCGCTCTCCCGGATGCCTGCCCGGGGGAAGCGCCCGCAAGCATTCCGGAACGCCTAGCGCCGTCTGATGCCGCTAGGCGTCCCGGACAGATTGGTAGGTGAGGTAGGCGATGCCGCCCTCGAGGTTCTGGGTGTCGAGGAGGCGCATGGGTTTCTTGTCGCTGGTCTCGCCGACCCCGAGGGCGACTGGGAAGATCTTCAGCCGCAGCACGTCGACTAGGTCGTGCTCGATCAGCGTGCGTACGAGCTGAAAGCTGCCGGCGATGACGATGTCCCCGTCTATGTGCTGCTTCAGCGTCGAGACCTCGTTAAGCACGTCGCCCTTGAGGACTGTCGAGTTGTTCCAGGCGGGATTGGCGAGGGTCGCGGACACGACGTACTTGTGCAGGCTGTTCAGCCTGTCCGCCAGCTCGCCGCTGCGAGATGGCCACCGCGCGGCGAGCCACTCGTAGCTTCGCCGGCCCAGAAGGAAGGCCCCGGCGGCCAGCGCCTCGTCGAGCGCGAGCTTGGGCAAGCTGCGGGCTATTTCCGATCAGGCCGGCCCAGCCGCCGGCCCTGAAGCCTTCGTCACCGGCGAGTCTTGGATGACTCCGTCGAGCGTGACGTTCTCGCTCACGACGATCTTTCCCATTTCGGTTCGGCGCCTCGCTGGAGCAGCGGGAACCAGACGCTGGCGGCGCGCCCTGCGAGCCCGCCGTGCCTCGTGGAGCAGCTGGTTTCGTTCGCCGGCCCGCCGGGCGTCATCCTGGATGGCTTTCATGAGGTCGTAGATGATCATGGTCTGCTCCTCCTTCTGATTGGTGTTGTCAGCTATCGCCGCCGCAGGCGGCGTGGGTGGTAAGAATCGGTGCGCTGTTCGCTCATTTCGTTCCTGACCTGATCACCACGTCTCCTGCGGCAGCGGCAGCGGCATCGGCCGCCGGGTCCGGCTCTGGCAGCTCGTGCGCTGGCTTCCGCGGTCGGCCGGCGAGCAGGAACGCCAGCGCCAGGCCGATCCCGGCCAGCACGGCGCAGGCCAGGAAGGCGGACTGGTAGCCCTCGGCCAGCGCGGCGAGCGGGTTCGCGCCTTTTGCGCGCTGCCAGGTAGTGCTGGGAGCGGGAGACGGCAACGGTCGTGACGATGGCGACGCCGAGCGCTGTGCCGGTCTGCAAGGCGGTGTTGCTCAGGCCCGAGGCGAGCCCGGCCTCGTGCTCGGGCGACCCCAGCGAGCGCCGCGACCGTGGCGGTCACGAAGGCCAGGCCGGTCCCCAGGCCGCACAAGAGCAGCCCGATGAAGATGTCCGGGAAGTAGCTGCCGGGTATGGAGACCTGCGTGAGCACGAGCGACCCCGCGGCCATGAGCGCCAGGCCGGTCGCGGCGGCCGGGCGGAAGCCGGCCTTGCCGACCGCGGCCTGGCCGGCGATCGCGCCGGCCGTGGCCCCGAGCGCGAGCACGACCGAGCTGATGCCGAACTTGAGGGCTGAGTAGCCGAGCACCTGCTGGGCGTAGAGCGTCAGGACGAACGGCATGCCGGCCGCGACGGTGCCGATCAGGATCGTCAGGGCGTCCGCGCCGGCCAGGGCCCGGGAGCGGAAGATGCGCAGCGGCACCAGCGGCGCGGGGTGCCGCGACTCGATCAGCGCGAAGGCGGCGATCAGCACGGCCGAGCGGGCGAGCGGCAGGATTGTCCGTACGTTGCCCCAGCCGGCGCCTGGTGCCTCGACGACCGCGTAGACGAGCAGGACCAGCGCGCCAGTGATGGTGAGCGCCCCGGCGGGGTCGTAGCTTCGCCGGGTCAGCGCGGCCCGGCTCTCGCGCAGCAGCACGGGCGGCAGCGCGAGCGCGGCCAGCCCGATCGGGACGTTGATGAAGAAGATCCACCGCCAGCCGGGGCCGTCGACGAGCGGGCCGCCGATCAGCCACGCGGTGGTGGCGCCGATACCGCCCAGTGCGCCCCAGATCCCCAGCGCCTTGTTCCGCTCGGAGCCCTCGGTAAAGGTCGTGGAGATGATCGACAGGGCGTTCGGGGTCATGATCGCTGAGCCGGAGCCCTGGACCACGCGGGCCGCCAGCGACCAGGCCAGCCCGCACAGCCGCGACGCGGCCGTGAAGAGCAGGACACCGGCCATGAACACGCGACGCCGGCCGAGCAGGTCGGCCGCGCGTCCGCCGAGCAAGAGCAGGCCGCCGAAGGTGAGGGCGTAGGCGCTCAGCACCCATTGCAAACCCTGCTCGGAAAAGCGCTGCCCGGCCCCGATCGAGGGCAGCGCCACGATCGTGATCGTGCCGTCCAGGAGCACCATGAAAAACGCGCCGCACAGCAGCGCAAGCGCCCACCAGCGGCGCGGATCAAGCCCGGCGGACGCCGGGCGCCCGGCCGGTGCGGACGACGATTCCACCATCAACCTCCCAGGGTCGTTTCCAGCTGCCACGGCACTATCCGGCACCCGGATCGTTCGAGCGGTCGGTGATACATACATCGCGGCGCCGGGAAACTGGGCGCCTGCGAGCCGCCCAGTTCGCCCCCCGGGCGGTGTATATACCGAGGTGGAAGCGACACGTGATGTGGAAGGAAGGCGCGCAGGATGGTGACAGCCGATCTGCTCTCACGGGCACGGGCCGGAGATGGCGAGGCGTTCCGGGAGCTGACCGGGCCGCACCGGCGGGAGCTGCAGGTGCACTGCTACCGGATGCTCGGCTCCTTCCAGGACGCCGAGGACACCCTGCAGGAGACGATGCTGGCCGCCTGGCAAGGCATCGGCGGGTTCGCTGAGGAACGCGCCTCGCTGCGCACCTGGCTGTACAAGATCGCCACCAACCGGTGCCTCAACGCGCGTCGCACGGCGAGCCGGCGCCCGGCCAGGGGGTGGGACGTGTCTCAGTTCGAACCGCTCGCGCCGACCCCACGCGACGAGGCCGTCTGGCTGCAGCCATTTCCTGACGCCCTCCTCGAGGGTGGCGTCGACGTGCCGCCCGGGCCGGAGGCCCGCTACGAGCAGACCGAAGCCGTCTCGCTGGCCTTCGTGACCGCCCTGCAGCTGCTGCCGCCTCGGCAGGTCGCCGTCCTCATCTTGCGTGACGTCCTTGGATTCCGCGCCAGCGAGGTGGCCGACATGCTGGAGGTGACCGTCGAATCGGTCAACAGCGCCCTCAAGCGAGCCCGCGCCAGCCTCCAGCGCCGGCAGCAGCCGGCCGCCGGCCACCAGCCGCCGCCGGCCGCTGGCTCACCCGCCGAGGACGCGATCGTGGCGAAGTTCGCCCGCGCGTGGGAGTCGGCCGACCTCGACGCGCTGGTGGCCCTGCTGACCGATGACGTCTTCATCGCGATGCCGCCGGTGCCCTTTGGATACGAGGGCCGAGACGCCGTGATCCGCTACTGCGCCGCTCTGTTCGCCGCGGACCGCGGGTTCGACCTCGTCCCGGTGCGAGCTAACGGCCAGCCGGCGTTCGGGGTCTACCTGCGCGGCCCGGCCGGCGTCCGCCATGCGACCGCCTTCGACGTGCTCACCCTTGCCGGCGGCCAGATCTGCGCCATGACCCGCTTCGAGGCCAGCGTGCTGCCGTGGTTCGGGCTGCCGCGCTCACTCCCGGGCCGGCAGCGATTGTGATTCGGCTATCTCTAGCGAGAGGCTGGCGGACGGACCTGCCCGGACTGGTCCTGCTCTTGCAGGCAGGGAATGCGGTCAGCTTCTTCGGCTACGGGCTGATCATCCCGTTCGAGATCATCTACCTGCACCAGATCCGCGGCTTCGCGACGGCCACCGCCGGTTTCGTGCTGGCCGCGATCCTGGGCACGGCCACCCTCGTGGCACCTGCCTCGGGAACCCTGCTCGATCACGTTCGCCCCAAGCCGATCCTGATCGCCGGCAATCTTACGAGCACGCTCGGCTATGCCGGCTTTGCGTTCGTCGACCGGCCGTGGCAGGCGTTCGCTTGCGCCGTCGTCGGCGGAGCCGGCATCGGCGCGGCGGGCACCGCCAACCAGACGCTGCTCATCACCCTGGTAACGCCAGAGCAGCGTGCTGCCTCGTTCGCGCTTGGACGCGTCGCGTCCAACCTCGGCCTCGGTATCGGCGCGACGGTCGCGGGCTTCATCATCTCCGCAGACCAGCACCTGCGGTCGTTCCAGATGCTCTACCTGTTCGACGCGATCACCTACGCCGCGTTCGCGCTGGTCGTACTGGCGATGGTGCCGAATCGACGCGCCGCGGCGGCGCACGCCAGCGCCGTGGGAGGAGGATTCCGGGCGGTCGCCCGCGATCGCAGGTTCCTGATCGTCATTGCCGTGAACATCGCCCTCATCATCGTCGGCTACACGCTGTACTCGACCATCCTGCCGCCGTTTGCGATAGCGCATACACCCGTCGGACCTGCTGGGATCGGGATCATCAAGCTCGCCAACACGCTCTTCATCGTGATCGCGCAGATCCCCGCGACACGCGTCGTCAAGCGGATGCGCCGACCACAGGCATTCGCCGCGGCGAGCGCGCTCTGGGCGATTGCGCTGCTCGGCGTCTTGCCGGCGACGCTGATCCACTCGGAGCTCGGGGCGACCGCGCTCCTGGTCGGCGTCGCAATCGTGTTCGCGATCGGCGAGTGCGTCCACGGCGTCGTCCTCGGCCCACTCGTCGCTGACCTCGCGCCCCCGCATCTCCTCGGCCGCTACATGTCGATGTACGCGCTGATGGCGACCGGAGGCCTCGCGCTCGGCCCGGCCATCGGTGGCGTGGTGCTCGCGACCTCACCCGACGCCGTCTGGTGGGGCGGCGCCCTCGTCGCCGCAGTGATCGGAGCGGGCTTTCTCCTCTCCGGCGATCGCATCCCCGAGCCGTTGGCCGTGGAAGCAGGTGTCCCCGACGTCGGAGAAGGATCTCGCGCGGCGACGCAAGCGACTAATTGACGCCGGGATGCGAACCCGGTACGGCAGCCGGATCAACGACACCACCCTTGCCGAACTCGTGGCGGTACTGAACCGCCCCGGAGGCTCCACTTCTTGAGAGGAAGATGGAGCCGTGGCACGTCGGTCAACGAACTATCCCCGGGAGCTACGTGAGCGTGCGGTCCGGATGGTCGCCCAGGTGCGGCCGGAGTACCCGTCGGACTGGCCGGCGATCTGCGCGGTGGCCGCGAAGCTGGGCATCGGGACCGCGAAGACGCTGCGCAAGTGGATCCGCCAGGCCGAGGTCGATGCGGGCCAGCGGCCCGGTGTCACCAGTGAGGAGTCGGCGGAGATCAGGCGGCTGAAGCGAAGAACGCCGAGCTGCGCCGGGCGAATGAGATCCTCAAGGCGGCGTCGGCTGTCTTCGCGGCGGAGTTCGACCACCCACAGACGCACTCGTAAGGTTCATCGCCGGTCATAAGGCCCGGTACCCGGAGGCTTCTATTCTTCGATGGCTCCGCCGATGCGGCGCAGGTGCTGCCGGAAGGTGTAGGACGGATCAGCGGCGCGCTGGGCCAGGTAATCATCGAAGGCGGTCTGCTGGCGCAGCGTCTGGCCTTCCCGGATCCTGCGGGCCTGGTCCCGCTCGACTTCACCGATCTCGCGCGCGGCGGCCAGCACCGGGCCGGCCTCCCCGGCCGGCACGAACACGACGCCGTCGTCATCGGCGAAGACGATGTC
>JBEKHI010000086.1:0-23225 GCA_050012355.1 Streptosporangiaceae bacterium
GGCACGGGGGGGCGGGTACGGGGGGCCGGGTACGGGGGACCCGGGTACGGCTTGCCGTGGGGTGGCCTGTCATGTACTTTCTAAATGGAAAGTACATGACGGAGGAGCCTCAATGCGCGATGTGGCAAAAGACCAGGCGGCGCTGGAGCTGGAGGTGCTGCGGGTGCAGCGGAGCCGGCTGGCGGACCGGATGCGGCCGCCGTGGTGGTACCTGACCGGCATCGCTGTCATGTACGCACTGGTCTTCGCGGCCCCCTTCGGCCAGCGGTACCTTTCCCGAGGGTTCAGCATCTGGCCCATCTTCGTCGCCGGATTGGCGGTGGCCTGCCTGATGCAGTGGGGCCTGACCCGGGCCACCGGCATAAAGGGCTTCCGGAACCTCCGCTATCCCGCGGCGGGCAGTCCCGTACGGATCGCGGTGCTCGTGGTGTGCCTCGCCGCCCTCGTGACCGAGCACCTCCTGATCGACCGCGGCCTGCCCGCCGTCGCGGTCGCGGTCGCGGCCCTCGGGGTCGTGGCGGAGGTGGCCTGCCAGCAGGCCCTTCTGCGGGGAATCCGCCGGGAACTGCGAGGCGGCGGAGGGGCGGCGTGACCGCCCGGCCGGACCCGCTCATTCACCCGATCACCCGGTTGTCGATCTGCGGGCTGCTGGCCGGCGCGGACTGGGTCGAGTTCGCCGCGCTGCGTGATGCGGCCGGGATCAGCGATTCGGTGCTGTCGAAGCAGTCCCGCGTGCTCGAAGACGCCGGGTATCTGGAAGTCCGCAAGGGCGCGGTCGGCCGACGTCCGCGCACCTGGTTCCGGCTCACCGCGCAAGGCCGCCAGGCAGTGCAAGGTCATCTGGCCTGGCTGGGCCAGCTAGAGGAGGCGGTCTCCGCCAGCACCCTGGATGCACAGCAGGCCGAGCCTCTCCCCCGTGACCGCGACCAGCCGCACCGCGTACCGCCGCCCCTGCTGGGCAGCACCTGAACTGGTTCCTGACCGACACGGCCAGCCGGGCGTTCCTAGACCGGAACGTCACCTTCGCGCTATTTACGCCAAAGCCCACTAACAAAGCCCGATCCGGCATCCAGCACTAAGCCTCGATCCACCGGTCAATTATGGTGTTTTCGGGCGCGTCAACCTGAAGGTGCCATCTGATGGCCCTCGCCGGTCGGCGACGGATCGCCGACCGGCCCTGCGATGGTCCAGCAGTTCTTGCGCGGCAGCTCCGCCCGCAGGCCCAGCACGAATGCCCGCGCCCGGCGCCGCGGCTCCACCCTGCGGAAACGCTCCCCCACCCGCACCATCAGGCCATCAAGTATCCCCAGCCACCGGCCAGGGTCCACGCTGTGGCCAGCGGCTACCAGAAGATCATTACCAGTTGTCACAAACCGGGATAATCAGACGGCGGCCGGAGCGCTAGCATGCGGGCCATGACTGTCTTCCGCGAGGCCGGACCCGATGACTTCAAGGACATCCTGCGCCTCTGCCGGCAATTGCAGCCGGAGGACCCAGTCCTGCATGACGGGTCTGATGCAGCGGCTTTCGCGCAGATTCTAGCGTCACCCGGCCTGCACCTGTTCGTCCTCGAAGCCGATGGGGCCGTCGTCGCCACGACGTACCTGAACATCATCCCGAATCTCACTCGTTCCGCGTCGCCGTACGCGGTCATTGAGAACGTCGTAGTTGAGGAAACCTTGCAGGGCACAGGACTGGGCAAGCAGCTCATGGCTGGCACGCTCCGAGCCGCATGGGACGCGGGCTGCTACAAAGCGATGCTACTGACGGGCTCGCGTAAGCCTGCCACTCACGCCTTCTACAGAGCATGCGGTTTCTCCCCCGACACCAAGACGGCCTACCTCGCCCGCCCATCGTGATGCCATGAGCTGGGCACCCGCATGATCACGGGACCTTGAAACATCTCTGCCGCCCGTCCCGGACATGGAGATCACGATCTACGGCTGGAGCCCTGCGGGTTGTTGCAGATTCCCCCGCTCTGAGCATTCGGTGGGGAATCTGCGCTCCACCGCCAGCATCTCGCCACGGACGTGGGGAGAACTTCCCATTTACGTAACCGATCTGGACGCTGCGTGGGGAACGCTCGCGCGTGAATCGCATTCTGAAACAGCCCGACTAGACGCGTTGCACCGTCAACAGCGGCCCGCGTACGACATCCGCGGGCAGGCGGATGCCGAGGCCCATGGTGAGGATTTCCAGCAGGCTGATTCTCGTATCCAGCGTCATGTCGTCATCGTCGGGATCTACCTTCAGGCCAACCAGGCGGGTCAGAGGGAGGAACCGGTCCGGCTCGGTACCGGTTCTCTGGTGGGATAGGAGCGGCTCGAACGCCGTCACCACAGTGCCGTCCACGAGATACTCGAAGTTGTCGATTGTCATCGTCCACTGGAATGTGGCCACGTCCGTGCCGGCCGACAATTCTCGTGCCGCCGCCGAGAGCTCGAACGCGTTTACCGATCCCTGGTCGACAGCAAATCCCCATTCGTCCTCCTGGCCAGCGCGGATCCATGGATGCAGCACGTTAAGCCGTTCATCCATGACGGGATAGCGCAGAGCCTCGGATGTCCGTGCCAATGGCAGCGAAACGGCGTTCACAGGGTCCATACCGAACGCCTGGATGACCTGTTCGGCAGGCGCTCCGCGTGCGAACAATACAGAGCCGCCGATCGTGAAATCGGGATCACGGATCCACCTCCATTCGGCGGCGAGCCGGTCATCACTCTGTTCGGTCATTGCGGCACCTCTCCGCCTCCCTGTGACAAGCCTGGTTACATCATGCCGAATAGCCCGCTGAAGGTGCCCGCCAGATCCTCATCTGGGTCGGCGGGCACCTTCGCGGAACTGACCGTTGCTCCCCTAGGCGGTCACTGCCACCCAGAACGGATCGCCCGCCCCGTCACCCAGGTCAACCAGCCGGTTAGCCAGGATGAAGTTGCCGTATGCGCCGCCGACCCCCGAGTTCAGCTTGCTGGGGATGTGTCCCCGGACACAGGGTTCGTTGTACGTGGGTGTGGCAAGCGTTGTGACGGAGTTCCACGCCAGCGCCTCCGTGGCAGCTCCTGGAGACCCTTCGACCGCCTCCACCTGTGCGCACGCGGATCCTCCTGGGTAAATGTTGAAGGCGCCGCTCTGATAAGTGGCCGCGAACGGGAACTCGTCGCAGCTGTCGGAGTCGCCGTAATCCCCGCCGATCGCGGTTCCCATGTTAACGAAAGTACCGTCATCGCAGATGACCTCGCGGTTGTTGGCCTGGATGATAGGGTCGACGAGATACGTGAGAGGGTCACCGACTCCCTGGAGTCCCCAGTGGGCATTCATGTTTATCTGTGCCCACTGGACCATCGCGGCGGATGCTCCGTACTGGGCCAGCGACAGGTAGAGGGTCGGGATGAACCCATTGTCAACGCATCCGTCGGTGCTGCTGGCCTGGGAGTCGCAGCGGACGTCGAGGTAGCCTCGATCGTCGACGATTGTCGATAGCCCACCGCTGGTGATATCCCACTCGACGCCGACAACAGAGTCGAGGTTATCGACATCACCCGCGGTAACGGTCGCTGGACCGGCGTCGCTTTCGGCCCATTCGAACGAGGACGTACTGGCCGACGCGATCGTCACCGGCTGCGGATCGGCTTCCCCGTCCTCGCTGGTGGCGATGCATTCGCCGGAGTCGACGAAGCACTCGGAGTACACGTACCCGGAAACGCCATCGCTGAGATCGCCAAAGCCGAGATAGCCGAGGACTTGCATGCCGTGCGTCCAGTCCGAGCTGGTCGCGCTGAGTATTACCCAGGACTGATCCTCGTACTCGAATTGGCCAGTAAGGCTGGGAACTCCGTCGGTTACCGTGATCTGGGTGATCGACACCAGGACATCTGAACAGGAAACGAACCTACTCGGATACCTGACGCCGGTCAGAGCGAACGGAATGGTTGAGAAATTGCACTGGGCGGGCGCGGTAATCGCCGCTGCTGCGGAGATCCCACGGGAGCGTGCTCGCGTGGCAAGGGCCGCGTCGTCGCGCTTACGCTGAGCACGTTGCGCGGCGTTCAGGCTCGAGAGTGGTATCCGCTGGGCCTGCAGGCAGTGCTCGGTGCTCGCGTTGACCTTCTCGCACTTGGCGATCTTCAGGTTGAAAGCCGGCGTGTACGTACTTGCTGCTGCTACCGTTCGCTGGCTGCTGGTCGTCGCCGTTGATGCCAGCGCGGTCGCCGGAAGCGCAAGCGCGGCCATGACCGCTAGGGCCGTTGCCAGAACAAGTCTGCGTGTCTTCACAAGATGCCTCCCGTTCGTGCGACGCGCAGGTGTCATGCGGGATAGTCCCGACGATCGCAATGGAAGGACTGCCTGGCTAGACCGCTTTTGTGCGGTATTGCCGCATATCATCCGGTGCCGTTATGGTGGAAAGCTGAACGGCCGAAGGCGCCCGGGGGAGCCAAGGGGATGCCGGTGGTCACATGCAGCCGAAGATCGGGAGGGGGCTTAACGCATGACCAGCACCCCTGAGCCTGTCCAGCATGCACCGCAACTCACCCCGCGGCAGGCGGAGGTCATCCAGCTTGCCGCGGCCGGATTGTCGGACAAGGAAATCGGCCGGTATCTGGGACTGTCCACGCGAACTGTCCGTCAGCACTTCACGGCCGCGCGCCAACGCTGGGACGTTGCGACTAGAGCCAGGCTGATTGCCTTGGCGGTTGCACCCGAATGGGGTGTCCTTCTGTCTAATTCGGATGACCAAGGCCACGCTGAAGCGTCCGGATGCGACACCGGATTGCAGCTCCCATTGAATCGATCTTGTTCGGAAAATTATTATTTCCGGACAAGATCGTCTTCCGGAACGCGGGATAGTTCCCTGATGGTTCCCGCCCGGGCTCCCCGCGATCGTGGTCGGCCGACAGTGATGACACCCGATCGCATTGAGGCCGCTCGTGAGCTGCTACGCGATCACACGATTACCGAGGTCGCCCGGAAGCTAGGAGTCGGCCGGACGACGCTGCACAAGTACCTGCCTATGATTAACGCGGCCGCTACTTAACTAAAGCTCCGGGGCTGAGCTGTCCGCGCAGAACGCTCAGATCCGTACCGCCAGAGATGACTCCACCAGATCTATGCTGGCCGCGATCCTGGCCGAGCTTTTTCGCAGATTACCCTCGCGGGAATCCACGTGACGGCAGCCGATGGAATGCACTGGCAGCCGTGCGATTTCACCGCGGGCACGGCTGGCCCGTTCAGCACCAGCACGGCCGAATTCATCCGCTTGCCTCACCCGGCCGACGCGGAGCTTGACTTGAAGTGCTTCAAGTCTCCGATACTGGTCGTGTGGACGAGGACTGGATGACGATCGCCGAGGCGGCGGCCCAGTGCGGGCTGCCGGAGAGCACGCTGCGCTACTGGGAACGCATCGGCTTGGTCAACCGGGTGCAGCGCGACGCCTCAAGCGGGCACCGGCGCTATCACCCCGAGGACGTCGCGACCCTCGAGACCCTGGGCAACCTTCGCGCCGTCGGGCTGAGCATCGAAGACATGCGCGCCTACCTGGCCAGTGCCCGCCGGGGCGACGAGGCGGCCGGTGAGCAGCGGGAGCTATTCGAGGCTCATGCCCGCCGCCTGGCCGACGAGGTGGCCGCACTCGAACTGCGCCGTCGTTACCTGGACCTCAAGGTCCGCTACTGGAGCGCCCGCGAGGCAGGCGACCTGGACAAGGCTGCTGCCGTCGCCGAGGAGCTCGCCCCGATCATCCGCCGCATGAACCCAAAGGACAAAACATGATCACCACCCGCGTCACCTCCCCGTTCGGCTTCGAGTCCACCACGGCCGAGGTGATCGCCGGCATCGATCTGCACGACCGCCGGGCCCTCGTCACCGGGGCAGCCAGCGGCATCGGCGTGGAAACGGCCCGTGCCCTGGCCTCGGCCGGCGCCGAGACGGTCATCGCCGCCCGCGACCTCGCCGCCGCGGAGCGGACCGCCGCCGACATCCGGGCCACGACCGGAAACCCGGCCGTCTCGGTGGTCCGGCTTGACCTGCTCGACCGCGGCTCCGTCGACCAGCTGGTCCGCGACTTCACCGGCCCGCTGCACATCCTGGTCAACAACGCCGGGGTGATGGCCATCCCCGAACTGCGCCGCAGCCCGGAAGGACATGAGCTGCAGTTCGCGACCAACCACCTCGGTCACTTCCGCCTCGCCCTGGGGCTGCTGCCCGCGCTGCGGGCGGCCGACGGCGCCAGGGTAGTCTCGGTCAGCTCCCGGGCCCACCTGAACTCCCCGGTCATCTTCGACGACATCGACTTCCGAGACCGCCCGTACGACCCGGCGCTGGCCTACGCTCAGTCCAAGACCGCGAACGTGCTGTTCGCCGTGGCCGCTGCCCGGCACTGGGGCGGTAACGGGATCGAGGTCAACGCCCTGCACCCGGGGGCCATCGCCGACTCCAACCTTTCCCGCTACTACGACCCGGCGGAACTCGACGCGCTCCGCTCGTCCGGGCGGTACACTTACAAGACGATCGCCCAGGGCGCGGCCACCAGCGTCTACGTGGCCACCTCGCCCCGGCTCAACGGCGTGGCCGGCCGGTACTTCGAGAACTGCCAGGAAGACACCCCGGACGACCCGACCGCTGCCGGCACCGACGCCGCCGGGGTCGCCGCCTACGCGCTCGATCCCGAAGCTGCCGAACGGCTCTGGGCCGTGTCCGAGCAGATGAACCAGTAACCGCACCCGGGCGCGGGCGCGGCACCAGCCGGTGAACTGCGCAGGTCCAGGGTGTAGGCCTCGCGGGTCAGCCCGCGGTACCCGCTCATCGCGTCAGAACCGGAAGCGAGTCAGGCCGCCCGGCTCCTTCGCCAAGGTCACGATCGCCGATCGTAGGTCAATGCGATACACGTTCCACGGCGGCGGCCCTTGCGACGGTGCGTTGAACGGGGCAGTGATGCCCGCTCCGCTGGCGTCGGGTTTGGCCGGCCAGCCGTTATCCGCCCACACCTTCGCAACACGCGCCAGTGCACCCCGCTCGGTCACTCGCGCAGCGTCCCCCTCGATCACGACGTCCGCGTCGCGGACCGACACCGCGACCGAACACCGCGGATCGCGCGCGACATTGCGCCCCTTCCGCGTGCCTGCACCCGTCTGGAACCAGAACGTGCCCTCCAGCCACACCGCACCGACCGCAGTCACATGCGGGCTACCGTCCGCGTTGACCGTGGCCAGCCAGGTCGTGCGGGAGTTCGGCGCGTCCGGCGCGGGCGCCGACCCCGCATCGAGCTTGGCAGTAACTGCGGCCCAGTCCACCGGCGGCAGCCCATCCGCCTTACCCAGATTCGTGATCTCCATAAGGAATCCCTTCCTCGCCCACCGGGCATCCTGGCTAATAGCGTCTGGCAGATAAGACGCGCGGCGACCGGGTAAGTCATCGAGCATATGCAGGTCACATAGGCGACACCTCAAGGCGGACTTGAGATAACGGCGGCTAAGCGCGCTTCACGTTGCGGGAACTCGACAACGCGAAGCCGCCGCCTGATGGTGATTACTTTCCTGCTGCTTCCTGGTACTTAGCGATGATCTCGGCGGGTACCCGGCCGCGCTCGGCGACCGTGAGCCCCTGCGCCTTCGCCCATTCCCGGATCGCGGTGGTGTCCTGCCGCGACGGGCGTGGCCCCCGGCCCGGACGCCGTCCGGCACCGCCCGCGGCCTTGCGGGCATGTTCCAGGTATTTCCCGAGCGCATCGCGCAGTTCCGCCGCGTGCTTGGCGTTCAGGTCGATCTCGTAGTTGCCGCCGTCCAGCCCGAACCGGACCGTGCCCTCCGCCTCACTGCCGTCGATGTCGTCCACGAACGACACCTGCACCCGCTGAGCCATCAGCAGACCATCCTCTCCCTGCCCGCAATTAATCACATATGGAATAGAGCCACCGGCGAGCGCGGAAAAACCGCGGGCCGTCTACCTGCCCTCTGCACGCAGCTTACCGGGCGGTAGCGAGGAAAACGGTCAGCGAGCGTGCGACCGAAGACGAAAACGCCGCCTGCGCAATCGATCGCAGCGGGGCGCAACGTCCTGTCCGCCGTGGATAATGCTATTGCTGGCCGGTAACGCTAGTCGCGGGCCTCTCCGGCGGTGCGCTCTTCCCATTCGGGCTTGGTTAGCGCGTACTCGACCTCGCCGTGCTCGGCCCCTTCGATGTCCGCATTTCTCCATAACGCGCCGCGACGAGGTGTTGACCGCCATCGTGAGCGCGAACACCAGCTCGACGCCAAGGCCGGTGGACCCCCTGCTGACCAGCGCACGTGCTTGCGGCATGCTGGGGTGACGCGAGGGACCAACGTGAGGAGAGCGAATGCTGCCCTGGTCAGCAGATCTGGCTGGACGTATCGACGAGCACGTGATCACCAGCGAACTGCTGCGAGACAACTCGCTGGGTGACCCGTGCGATCGGCCGCTGCTCGTCTACGTGCCGCCGGGGTACGAGGACGATCCAGGGCGCCGCTACCCCGCCGTCTACGTCATTCAGGGCTATACCGGGCACGTCAGCATGTGGCGCAACCGGTCACCGTACCGGCAGCCGTTCCCGGAGACCGCCGACGCGATGTTCGCCCGCGGTGAGGCCCCGCCCGCGCTGGTCGTGTTCGTGGACGCGTGGACGAAGTACGGCGGCAGCCAGTTCGTCGACTCCCCCGGCACCGGCCGGTACCACTCCTACCTGTGTGAGGAGGTCGTGCCCTGGGTCGACGTGCATTACCGCACATTGGCAGCCGCGCCGCACCGGGCTATCACTGGCAAGTCCAGCGGCGGCTTCGGCGCTATGATCACCCCGATGCTGCGGCCCGACCTGTTCGGCGCGCTGGGCACGCACGCAGGCGACACCCTGTACGAGTACTCCTACCTCCCCGAGTTCCCCAAGGCCGCCCGGCATCTGCGCGATTACGACGGTGACATCTGGCGCTGGTGGGCCGACTTCGAGTCCCGCCCCTCGTTCACCAAGCCCGAAGACCACGACCTGCTGATGCTGCTCGGCGTCTCGGCATGCTTCTCCGCGAACCCGGACGGCTCGGTCGAGCTGCCGTTCGACCCCGGCACTGGCCAGCTTCGGCCCGACGTATGGCAGCGCTGGCTGGACTGGGACCCAGTCCGGATGGCCCCCCAGTACGCAGACGCCCTCGCTGCCCAGCGCGGCATCTGGATTGACGCCGGGACCCGGGATGAATGGTTTCTGGACCTCGGGGCCACGGCGTTCCGCGAGACTCTGCGCGACATCGGCGTCGCCGACGACGTGATCCAGTTCGAGCTGTTCGACGCCACCCACATGAGCATCGACTACCGCTACCCGATGTCGCTGGCCTGGCTGTGCCACCGCATAGCGGAATGACGGAGTATTAGTCCTGGCTATCGATCTCGCTCGCGGCGGAAGCGGTTGCCCGCGGCTGCGGATCGTAGTCGGCGCTGCCACCTGCCGCTGGGGGTACGGCTTTGGTACGCCTAGCCCAGTAGCGTAGCCAGAGCAGGCCGAAAACGGGAAGGACGAGCGGAACGAAGCCGTAGCCGCTGCCATAGCCGGACCACACCGTGGCATCGGGGAAGACGGCCGGGTCCGCGACGCTCCAGGTGCCGACCGCGAGCACGCCGACGAATTCCACCGAGCAGGACACGACGGCGATCCGGCGCGCTACCGGAGTGCCGCGGGTGAGCGTGACCGTGGCCAGAATGTAAACCACGCCGGCGAAGGCCGACAGCAGGTAGGCAACCGGGGCATGGCTGAACTTCGTCGCGATCTGTACCCCGGCCCGCGCGGAAGCTGAGAGCGCGAACAGGCCGTAGACGGCGACCAGCAGCCGACCGGGACCTGTCCTGGTCGACTCCGGCTGTGATGCCACGGTCTCGGGCGGCGTCGTGGGCTCAGACATGGATCGCCGGCCAGATCTCGTGCAGCCGGACCATCAGCACGGCCGCGACCAGCCCGGCCAGGGCGATAACCGCCGGGCCCCAGCGTGACCGTTCCATCGCCCCCCAGAATCCCGCTACCAGCGGGACAAGCGGCGTCGCGATCAGGTATCCGATGAGCGTAGGCAGCGAGGCCGGGCGTCCGCCGCCGACGAGCCGGGCCACGATGATGCCGACCAGGACAAGAAGCAGGATCTCGAGGACGCCAAGTGCGACGAGCAGGCTGAGGCCCATTCGCCGGTTGAAGGCGGTCATCAGCAGCGCGTACCCGGCAAGCGCGAGACCGGCGACGATAATCGTCGTGGGAACGGCACCATTCACGAACAATACGTTACTACGTTTCGTAGTAACGGGTACTGGCTCAGGCGTCACGTTCGATGGGGCAGGTCATGCAGCGCGGGCCGCCTCTCCCCCGGCCGAGTTCGCCGCCCGGCACCGTAATCACCTCGATGCCGTTGTCCTGGAGGTAGCTGTTGGTGGTGACGTTCCGCTCATAGGCGATGACCACTCCCGGCTCGACCGCGAGCACGTTGCAACCGTCGTCCCACTGCTCCCTCAGGGCGGAACGGACGTCTTGCACGGCGGTCAGCACCGTGATCGCCGGCAAGCCGAGCGCGGCGGCCACGGCGCGGTGCATGTCCTCCGGAGGGTGATCGGTTACCTTGAGCTCGCGGGCCGTCGCGCCCGGCTCGACCGTGTAGGACGGCAGCATGCCCATCCCCGCGTACTTGGTGAACACCCCGTGGTCCGCCATCGTCAGCAGCGTGTCCAGATGCATGAACGCGCGGGTCTTCGGCATGTCGATGGCCACCAGGCAGTTGGCCGCCCTGGCTGCGAACAGCCGGCCGGCTAGCACCTCGACCGCCTGTGGCGTGGTCCGCTCGCTCATTCCGACCAGCACCGCCCCGTTACCGATGACCAGGATGTCGCCACCCTCGATGGTGGCCGGCAGAGCATCGGCGCCGTCGTACCAGATATCGAAATCTGCCTGCGCGAACATCGGGTGCCACCGGTAGATGGCCTCATCAGTGATGGTCTCCGGGATCCGGGCCGGCCGGCGCATCGCGTTAATGGACACCCCGCCGTAGATCCAGCACGAGGTGTCGCGCTGGTAGAGCAGGTTCGGCAGCGGTGCGAGCACGAAATCGTCGGGATCCAGTGAGTGGAAGGCGATGCTCTTGGGCTCCGGGCCGAACTCAGCGATCTCGCGCTTGGTGATCCCTCCGGCCAGGAACCTCGCCAGCCGCGCCGAGTCCAGCCCATCCATCGCGGCGCGCAAGGCGGAGGCGGCGAGCGGCCCGTGCCAGCGCGGGTCGAAGACCCTATCGAGGACATATTCCCGCGCGTCCGAGATGTCCAGGGTCTGGGTGAGCAGATCGCCGTAGTAGTGGACCACCACATCCCGGGAGCGCAGCACGTCAGCGAACGCGTCGTGCTCGGCCTGCGCCCTGCTCACCCAGAGCACATCGTCGAAGAGCAGGTCGGCGACGTTGTCTGGGGTCAGGCGCTTCAGCTCCAGATCGGGGCGGTGCAACACCACCTGCCGCAGGCGGCCGACCTCGGAATCCACACGAAACATGACACCCCCGCTCCGGGAACGTTTCTACCCCTCAGTTATCTCATGACACACCACTGAGTTCGACTAGGCCGAAACACCCGCGATAAACCAACAACAGCCGACCATAACGACGGTTCGCACATCCGAGAAGTGAACCTACCCGGCGGACGGGTCGGTATCCGCCGACGGCAAGTCGCGCACCTGTTCCCGAGTGATGCTGAGCTGGATCCCGTCGTCAAAGCTGGCTACGCTGCTGAACGGGATCGCGACCTCCTTGCGGCCCAGCAGATGCCCTGTCCTGACCAGCACATGGGTCACCTTACGGCTGGCCGGGTCGATGCGGAGAGCGCGGATTGGCCCGACCTCGCCATCGGTCGCGTGCACGTGGCCGCCGTAGCTCTCTTCTACCTCACCCGGCGGGATGACATCGATGGTTTCCTGTTCCGGGATACGCGGGATGGTGCCGCCCTCCACGATTGGCGCGCCCGCACCGACCCAGCCGGGCGGCAGCAATTGGACCGGGGCTTCGTACCCGGGCACGAACTCCGCCAAAGTCTGCTCCGCAGCCTCAAGGCTCTCGAAGTCCGCCTCGGTGGAGCGGAGCCGGACCTCACCCAAGGCCGCGTCGACAAGATCCAGTGGCACAAGCCGGGCAAGCCCGCTCCTGCCTTTCGGCTCGACCACCAGATGAGTGACCGTGCCAGCAGCGGGGTCGAGAACGACGGCCTTTATCTGGCCGCGGTACCCGTCACTGCCGATCGCCTCACTACCGAGAACAAGCGTTATCACCACTGAGCCTCCCTTTACCCAGACCCTAACGCTTGCACCGTCGCGCCGGACACTCAGCCACGCACTACCCGGCCGCGGCTACCCGGGCAAGCGTGGCAACGTATCCGGGGATGACCACGGTCACATCGCCATCAGCGAAAACGGCTTTCAGCGTCTCCTGGCACCAGTCACGGGCCTGTTCGGCGCTGCAGGCCCCGCGTGCGATGGCAACGTCCACGTTGACCTCGCTGAGCATGTAACGCAGGTAAGCATCCAAGCTCATCGGCAGCCTGATCTCAACGTCTGTGAAGTGGAGCAGACGCAAGCCATAGGTGGCCAGGGGCAACTCCCGCACGTCAAGAGACTGCCAGCCAGGCGGTGACGGGAACCGTTGCTCGAACGAGGCGAACCAGGCCGCCAGGTCAGCGCCGCTTGCCGACCGCCGGCCAGCGGAAAAGTCGTACAGCAGGAACGTCCCGTCGCGGGCCAGCACCCGCGAAATCTCCGCCAGCGCCGACGGGAGGTCGGTGTAGTTCAGCGAGCCTGCCGCCGCGACCAGACCGAATGACCCGGCGGCGAACGGCAGCCGTTCGGCCTGGCCGATGACGAACCTGGCGCCCGGTGCGACGGAGTGGCGGTGGGCGAGCATCGTGGGGACCGGTTCCAGGCCGGTTACCCGCTGAGCCAAAGGCGCCAAGGCCGCGGTGGACAGGCCTGCGCCGCAGCCCACGTCCAAGGCCTCATCGACCTGCCGGTCCAAGCGAGCCGACCGAAGGATCTGCTGGTGTATCGGTGGCCGGTCGAAAGCGTAGCCCGCCGCCAGCCGCTCGCTGTCGTAGACGCTTGTCATAGCTCCTAAAGGGTACGCTCGCCTAGCCGCTTGGCTCGAGAGCTCTCGGCGCGAACGCGCTCAGCCTGCCACGGCTACTGGCCCGCCAGGTCTTCATAGGGCGCGGTGAGCTCGGTCCACCGGCTCTGCCAGTCACCGGGCTCACCCCCGGCGAGGTAGGCGGCGAGATCTTCGATGTGGGCCTGCCACCCCGCCCCGTGGCTGGCGAGCTCGTCTAGGGGCAGGCCTCGCTCCTCGATCACCAGCACGGCCCGATCGCCTTCAGCTTTCAGCTGGGCTTCGACGACCGTCTCATCGAACTCGCCCGAATTCAGCTTCAGCAGCAGCCGTCGCGGAGGCTCGCACGCCTCTACCCGCCCTGTGCCCTCCACGCTGCTGGTAAATCGGGCATGGAACTCACCGCCGGGGCGAAGGTCGCCTTCAACCTCCGCGATCCAATGGGCGAGCCGACGAGGGTCGGTGAGCGCCGACCACAGGTCGCTGATATCGGTGTCGAAGCGGTCCTCCATGCGTACGGTGCCCTTGCCGTCAACTGACCGCAGACTGCCCAGGATGCGGGTGCCCGCGTGCGTTCCGTTGTTCATCTTGTGCTCCTTCGCTCGTGCTTTCCCCGGGCAACTTCGGTGTGCAGGGCATCCAGCCGGTGCTCCCACAAGGCGCGGTAATGACCGAGCCATTCATCGACTTCGGCGAGCGGCTCCGGACACAGGGTGTAGACACGCCGCTGTGCCTCCTGGCGGGCCTCGACCAGCCCCGCTTCCCGCAGCACCCGAAGATGCCGCGACACCCCTGGCCGGGCGATCGGCAGCAGTGCCGCCAGCTCACCCGCCGTGGCGGGACCGCCTCTCAAGGTCTCCAGCACTACCCGCCGGTTCTCGTCCGACAGCGCCTGCAGAACAGCGTCCATGGGGCGAGAGTACCCAACTAGGTACGTAACAGTCAAGGTACATAACCGAACAGGTACACAGCAGGAGTGATCTGAGAGTCGTTGTGAACTCCCGGCGAGCGCTGGCCGCGGCGAGACGATTAGCCTGTTCTCATGCCGATCGTACGATCCGGGTGCCACGATGGCCGATGCTGACGACGTGCGCCGCTTGGCGCTGGCGCTGCCCGATGTAGAAGAGATCGACAGCGAAGGCTTCGACTTCCGGGTGGCCGGTAAGGGATTCATCTGGTCCTACCCGGAGCGAACGCCGGGCAAGCCCCGGCGGATCCGGACCGATATCGCGGTGCTGTACGTCGGGGATGAGGCTGAGAAGCAGGCCCTGCTCCTCGGCGAGCCCGCGACCTTCTTCACCGCGCCCGGGTACGACGGGTGGCCGTTGGTGCTGCTGCGGCTGGCCGAGGTGGATGCCGGGCGGCTGACCGAACTCGTGACCGACGCGTGGCGGATGCGGGCTCCCGAAGCCCTCGCCGCGCAGTTCGGCGGAGCAGGCTGACCTAGGCCGGTTAGCTGATGACACGCAAGGAGCACGCCCGGCACGCCGGACACGCCGACATCCTCCGGGCAGCCCGCGGCCAAATCCGCGGCCGGCCAGGTCCGCACCAGATTGTCATAAGCCAGGCAGACATGCCCAGCACATCACCTGCCTTACGACACCGCAGGTCACAGCACCAATTCACGACTTTGCCGGGTCCCCGCACCACGACCCAAGTCATCCAGACGTGACTGAGCAATCTGGCACCGCAGACCCACTCAGATCCATCCGCTGGTGTATTCCGGCCGACTGTTGAGTCCGCCGCGCTGCCCGGTCCGGGGCCGATGTCGAATCCGATCTTGGTCGCTATGACGATCTGGTCGCGCGCCGGGGCGACGGCGGGAAGTCGGCGGGCGCCAGCCAGCCAGCCAGGCGGGATACGGTTCAACGGCACGCAAGGCTCCTGGCATCGCACTGGGTTCGGCACCCATGCGATTACCAGGAGACCCAGCTGTCCCAGCAGTGACAAGCCGTAAGCGCCACCGGAAGATCGTGAACCTAACAGCCCGCCGCTCCTGCCCAGTTTCTGGCCGGTTCTTAGCCGCGGGGGACCGCAACGGTTTGCAGGCCGTTGAGCAGGCTCTGGACGAAGTCGAGCGGATCGCCGTTGAGCGCGACGGCGAAGTTCCGTCCGTCCCCGGCTCCGGGATAAGTGTCCTGGACCCCGCTTACGTGGACGCCGATGATTGACCAGTAATCTCTATTGGCCGGCTGGTAGTACACGGGAGCGCCGCTGTCCCCGTGATAGGTGGACATTCGGTAGAAGAGGAATTCACCTTGATTGGTCAGTGCCACGTTGCCTGTCCGGGTGTACTGGGTGCTGGCTGTCTGATCCAGGTCGCCGGAATAGCCATTGATCATGCATGTGAGTTGGCTGATCTGACCGTCGCCTGGCCACGCCGCCTGGAACAGCGACTCACCGGGCGGGTCGGGCACCGCGTCCTGCAGGACGCCGATGGCGTAGTCGTTGAGGTAGGGGGTAATTTCCCGCCAGGTGAGCCCGGCGGGCGGCGGTGGCGGCGGACCTGATGACATGTAGTCGGACGGGTACGACCATGACTGCAGTTCGTAGGACCCGTATGGCCGTTGCAGGACCCCGGTCGCGCTTCTGTTGAGCCCGGGCGTGAACACGGCCTGGGAGCAGGAAATCTTGAAGGTGTTGTCCCAGAAGTTGTGCGCGCAGGTGAGGATGTGGCTATCGTCGAGCAGAGTGGCAGTGCCGATGGTTGCCGCCTTACCGGGCCAGGTGCAGGTTAGCTGCCCGACCCAGCGCGCGGGTGCGGCGGTGGTGAGGGGCACGCGCTGCCGGGTGTCGTCGGTATAGACGACACCTACCAGGCCGTTGTCGTCCTGTGTGACCGTGGGCTGCGTCTCTTGGTGCCTGGGAAGTGATTTTCTGGGCATTGTCAGCTCCCTGTCCCGAATGCTGCCGCCGCGTCGTCGACGTTTGCGCCGAGGATGAGGTAATTTCCTTCTTCGCAGGTGACGTTGACTGAGAACCCCGCGGAACTGGCCTGGTCCAGGGTGTAGCTGAACCCAGCCTGGCCCTCGCTGAAGAAGAACGGGAACAGGCCGGCCGCGTAGTTTGATCGGATATTGGTCGTGTCGGTTTCGGTGAAGTCCGCTGTGACGTTCATCGTCATGTTCACGCCGTCTACGACGACCAGTTCAGATGTCACGTACCGGAGGAATCCGGTCGGGCCGAACGCGTCGTTCCAGTCCGTCTGCCCCCGGGTGTCCCAGATTTCGTCCTGGTTTGCCTGGTTCTTGTACGCGTTGCTGATGACGGCGTTGTCATACCAGGGAGCGAACTTGCTCAGGTAAGGGTCGTTGCTCTTCTCGTAGAGAGGCTGCACCGCGAAGACCAGCGCGTGTGAGAGGGTCATGCTGATGGCAACCGTCCCGGAAAACGTGGCCAGGCTGGTTGCCTGGTAGGACGAGGAACTGCCTCCCCCGAACAGGGACACCCACAGGTCGGCGTTTCCGTTTGCCCAGGTATCGCTGAACGTCCGGTCGGCCTGGGAGCTGTTGTAGGTGACGTTGACGGCGGGCGCGGTGCGCATGTTGTCGGCCAGGAACGCGTAATCAGGCATGTATGCCTTCGCGCCCGATGTTCCTACCTGGTCCCACATCGCGCGGGCGGCGGTGATCGGCGTGTCCTCGTCGAGTTCCTCCACGAGCTGATCGATCTGGTTGGGAGCAATGCCATTGTGCTGCGCCCAAGTCCGGAAGACCGACTCGTAGGTGTCATTCGGCTGCCAGGTATAGCCGCCGATGTAGCTCTCCCATACGTTGTAGTTGTCGCCGAGGTCCTGCTGGAATTCGCTGTCCGGCGGGTCCTGGAGGCTCGCGAGGACTAGGCCGTAACCGTCCGAGAAGACGTTACGGGAACTTCCCCAGATGTTTGTTGCCGAGTACGGCGGCACCGTGTCCATAGCTTGCCAGAGGTAATTGGAGTCGGTGCCGAATGGCACGCCGTTCCCCTGGGCTAGCTGGAATCTCCCCGTGTCGAGCTTGAGCCCCTGGCATAGCGCGTGGTACCAGCCGGCAGTTGCCTGGGCCATAACTGTCTGGAGCGGATCGTCGCTCAAAATGCGCCTCCTGGTCGCGAGAAGTGATGGCATAAGATTCCGCTGACTCCGGTGAACGTGTCATCAATAATTTTGATGAAACCGGAGAGCCTCGAGCACCCGGCGATCGCGGCATGCCCGGTAGGTCGTCACCACTGCTGCTGCCTGTGACGGTACCTCCAGCTTGCGCAGGATCGCCGCGATCTGGCTGCGCACGGTGGCAAGGGCGACCGGGCGGCGCCGGGCGATCTCAGCGGCGTCCAGGCCCCGGATCAGGTCGGCGAGTACCGCCGCCTCCCGGTTCGTTAGCCGTTCGAACCGGTCCGACTCGGCCTTGCGCTCGCGCAGCCGGTCGTGCAGGCGCTGACGCGAATCCCGTGACAGGGGATCCGCCCGCAGCGCGGCGTCCACCAGCTTGATGACCTCTGGGAATGGCTGGTCCGCATTGATCGCGGCGCCTGCCCTGAACCAGAGGACGGCGTCGGCAAGGATTGCCAGGCAATTCAGGCCGCCTACCAGGACTAGTTGCGATACCGCACCAAGCCTGAGCCCGGGCAGCGACGCATCAACGTCGTTGTCAACTGCGACAACGACTCGTCCGTTCAGGGTGCCTTCGATGGTGTTCCTAATCTGCCATCCAAGCTCATGCAATCCCACCGCGAGCGCCCTCGCGAGAAATCCCTGCGTGAACAGGACAGTTGCCGTTGATTCCCTCTTCTCAGTGTCCGCTCCCACTGTTTGTTGCATATATCCCGTACGAGGCTTTGGGAAGACCGGTCAGATCTCCGATTCATTGACGTCCTCGGTCCTCGGTTCCCGGAGAGGAGGGCTCTGAGCATCTCCGGGAAATACGACAATGAATAGGGATGACGCCGATGCGCGCCTGGCGTATGATTGTTTCGGCAGTTCCGCATGAATACGTGTAACTGTTGATTAGCGGCCAGGTCAGCGGGGCGGGCGGGCTGTCAGGGCCTGACCCGGACCTGGGGATTATGAGGCGGAGTAGCTTGATGACATGAGGGTGGCGGCCTCGTCGGCGGGGACGTGACGCTCGCGGGAGACCGGAGCAGGATTAGCGGGTACGGGGGCTGAGCGCCGGAAGCGCCGAGCGGAAGTGTGCCGACGCCCGACTGCACGGATGATGCTGCGCGTTGCCCAAGCGGAGGTGCGCCGCCGTGGCGGGCAGCTGCGGACCCGAGCTTGATGATCTGGCCTATCAGCAACAACGAGACTGGAATGCGGATGGATCCGCGCAGACCTAGAGGGCCAGACGCGCCCCTCAGCATCCAGGAAAGCATCCCCAACCTGGTGAACGTCATGCTCTCCCAGAAAGGGACCCCTGGCCGACAGTTCCTCGATTACCTAGGCCGAACCGTCCTCTGGTGATCGCGCTCGCGGGCGCTGTTAGTCGCTGGCCAGGCCAAGGCCGGGGAGGACGTCGATGCCGTCTGGCCGCATCGGCTGACCACACTCGGAACAGTGCAGTTCGGCGTGGCCGATCTGGCCGCACGCGCGGTGGCGGTACAGGACAGGCGGACCCGCCTGGCCTGCCAGCCATCTGTCTCCCCAGCGGACCATCACCATCAGCACCTCAACCAGGTCTAGGCCCATCTCGGTGAGCACGTACTCATGCCGGACTGGACTGGCCGAGTATTCCCGTCGCTCCAGCACGCCAGCGTCAGTAAGGGAACGGAGCCGTTCCGCGAGCACCTTACGGGAGATCCCGAGGCTCTGCTGCAACTGGTCGAACCGGTTGATGCCGACGTAAATGTTCCGCACGATCAGGGGGGACCATGGCTCGCCGGCCACGTCCATGGTGCGTGCGATCGAGCAGGCCATCGCGCCGAACTGAGTCCGCTGCATGACCGTCATCCTAGCCGCATCAGTTCCCTTAAGGAACGCACTATGTTAGCGTTTTCCTCAATAGTTCCTTAAGGGAACTGATGTCAGGGTCGGACTACCGGAGGAGCGCAATGCCGGAGACAGCACAAGCAGCGGTCATCACCACGGGCAGCGAGCCGGACGCTGAGCCACTGTCCTGGGAAGAGGTGCGCCGACGGTTCGCCGCGGAAAGGTGGTTACTGGCTGGCGACAACGGGACCCGCTGAGCGGCCGCAAGCCCGCCCGGTCCTAGCCGTGTGGCTGAATGGCAAGGTCTACTCCACCACCAGCCCCGGCGCGGCTAAAGCCCGCAACTTGCGGCTTCACCCAGAATGCTCGCTGGCAGCACGCGCCCCCGGGATCGACATCGTGGTGGAAGGACCCACTTCATGGGTCAACGACCGTCCCTTGGCCACGGAAGTCGCCGCAGCCTATGACGACAAGTACAGCTGGCCCGTGACCATCACCGACGAGAATATGTTCGACGCGCCATACGGCGCTCCGACCGCAGGATCCCCGCCATACCGTGTCTACGAGATCACCCCGAGGCTCGTTTACGCGTTCGGCACCGGAGACGACCTAGGCGTGCGGTCCACCCGCTTCCGGTTTACCGAGATCTGAGGTCTCCGGCGATGAAGATCGGGCCTCCGGCTCGTCCTATGTGGAACGGGTCGTGGCCGGCAGAGAGGAATCATCATGCGCAAGGTCGTGCTCTATGAGCTGGTTTCACTTGATGGGGTGGCCGAGCATCCCGACAGCTTCTTCCTCGATTGGGATGATGCGATGCGAGAGAACCTGCGACGCGTCATCGCGGAGCAGGACACTGTCCTTCTCGGCCGCCGGACCTACGATGACTGGGCCGAATTCTGGCCCGGCAGTGACATAGAGCCCTTTGCTTCCTTCATCAACAACGTCCGCAAGTACGTCGTCACGTCGGTCCCGCCCACAGAGCCGTGGAAAAACTCCGCGGTAGCCAATGTTCCTCTCGGGGATTTCGTTTCGGAACTGAAGGCTCAGCCGGGCGGCGACATCGGAATCCACGGGAGCCTGTCCCTCGCACACACGTTGCTCGCGGATGGCCTGGTCGACGAGGTGAGGCTGGTAGTCGCACCCGCCATCGCCGCCACCGGCAGAAGGCTCTTCGACGACTTGCAGCCGCAGCGATTCCAGCTCACCCGTAACCTCTCCTCCCCCACCGGCTACTTGCTTCTCGATTACCAGGCACGTCGCTAGTACTCCCGGACGGTGACGGAGCTTCCGGAAGCCTGCCTTTCCTGAGGACGCAAGGCCGATCGAGTCACGCGTGTAGAGCGATTACTGGCTCGACGTCGTTGCCGTCGCTGGAGCCAACGGTGCCAACGGCCCACAGGCCACCACCCGGGCGCGCCGCCGCCGCCAGAAGCGACCCGTCATCTCCCTGAACCGGGACCGCGGCATGAACCCACCGATGGCCGGTCCACCGCAACAGGTCCATGCCCCATGTGGTCACAGTGGGACTGAAGGTGTCGCCTAGCGTCCACAGGTCCTTTCCTTCCGGAGCCACCTGGAACAACTCACCGGTGCGGGCGGGCACCGGCGTGCTTGACCAGTGGTGCCCGCCCCAGTGCAAGGCCAGCGGATGGCGCAGCGCGTCTTCGCCCGACGTCTTCTTGCCCCACCCGGCCAGCCACACGTCAGTGGCGGATATGCCGGTCAGCCCGGTCACCCGTTGCGTCTGCATACCGGTCGCCGGAGCGGGAAACCGGGTCCAGGAACATCCGTTCCAGTGCAGCAGGATCAGCCGTTCTGACTTGGCCGGGGTCACCGTGTCACCGGTGTAGTCGGTACCCGCGACCCACACATCCGCCGGCCCGTTCGCGGCCACGGCGTCCAGTGAGTAGTCGACCGTGCCCAAGGCGGGCAGCGGTACCCGTCGCCATGCCTTCCCGTTCCAGTGGTCGACGAACCCGCCCCCGTCGCCGGTCGTGTTGTCATAGGTAGAACCGACCAGCCAGGCATCGTCCGGCCTGTCGGCGGTCACCTCTTCCGCGCCCGCTTGCAGGCTGGATGATGACGGTTCGGGAACCGCTGTCGTTGCCCAGTTCCGGCCGTTCCAGTGCAGCAGGCCGCAATCCGCCAGTGCCCACACATCTCGTGGCCCTGCGGCGCTCATCTGGTCGATGCGGCCGACATCGGGGATGTCCGCCTGCCGCCACCGCGTGCCGTTCCAGCGGAGCATAACCGAGTCAAACTCGCCAGTCTCATCGCATGTGCCGGCGGTCGGCCGTGCGTTGCCGTCGCGGTCCGCGACCGCCGGGACCGGTGTGCCGCCAAGGTTCATCGTGAACCCCCCGGCCCAGGCGTCGTCCCGGCCGGTGGCCACGATGCCGTCAAGCGCGGCTGTTCCCGTGACCGGGACGCTGTATGTACTCCACCCGGTGGCCGACGGACCGGCGGCCGGGCAGGGGCCGCGCTCGCCGACACCGCGAGCACCGCGCACGCCACGGTCCATGTCACTTTGGTTCTGCTGGGCACTGCACAAACCTTCTGGGATTCGGGATCAGGGAAGCTGGCCGGCGCCGTTGACGATTGCCGTCTCCAGCAGGGCCTCCCCGCCTTGCTGGCCGTGGCTGCTCCATGTGGTCTCACCGAGATAGGTGTATCTGGGGGAGGCGAAGATGAGCATCGCCCTGCTCCCCTCGAAATCCCAGGCCACGCCGACGCCCGGGCGGCCATCGATGTCCCGCGCGTCGCGAACCAGGGTCAGGCCCGGCAGCGTTGCCAGCATCCGGAACATGGCGGCTCGCTGTGCCGGGAGCAGGTAGTCCGACTGGAGGATCCAGTTCGGTCATCGTGCGGACCAGCGGCGTCGGCGCCGGTAAGTGACAGTTCCACCCCGACCGTGAGGATGTCCCTGGTCGCCGAGATGATCCCGATGACGAGGAACGGCTGCAACTGGAAGCCGCCTCCTTCCAGCCGGGCCATGATGGTCCGCACGAGCTCGAGGATGACCACGATGAACAGCGCGCTGTTGACCGCCCGGGTGATCGTCACCGCGAACTGCTCGCCGTGAGGCGCCAGGACGAGATCGTGCACGCCACGGACGAACACCACCACGGCGATCACCACCAGGGCGACGGCGATGGCCATGAACATCAGGCTCTCGGCGCGGACCAGGGGCCGGAGCAGGGACCAGGGAAGCTTGCCCTGCACGGCAGGCGGCCGGGGCAGCCCTCGTCATCGACCGTGCATGACTCTGGTCCGCCCACGACCGACCTCCCGCCGTTCCGTACCTCGGGGACGGCGGTCAGGGAGAGACCAAGAGATGGCTCTCCACCGTGGCCACCCCCGGCGCCGACGCGGCTGCCGCCCGGGCCGCGGCCGCCTCGTGCAGCGAGTGCACGTGCCCGTAGAGCTGGGCGGTGTGGTCCGACACCTCAACCTTGATGTGGCGGGCATCGATCTCCGCCTCGCGCTTGAAGGCGTCCTCGATCACCGCCTGGACCTTCTCCCGGCTCACCGGAGGCTTGACCGTGATCAGGTCCGTCACGCCCACCACTCCCCTGACGTTGCGGACCATCCGCTCGACCTCGTGCCGCTGGTACTCGTACTCGACCTCGCCGTCGAGCGTGACCCAGCCGCCTGACACCCGGGCCTGGACGTTCCCCTCGGGAACCTGCACGTTCCACTCCAGGACGTGCGCGATGGCCCGGGCGATGTCGGTGTCGTCCCGCGGCGCGCCGGACAGCTTGACCTCCAGTTCATTGGCCACGGCCTTGACCCCGTATACCCGCTCCGCGGCCCGGGCGGCGGCCAACATCTCCGCATAGGTCGAGACCTGCCCGGTCAGGGTCACCGCTCCGTCGGTGACCGCCACGCCGATCGCGTCCGGGTTCGTTATCTGCGGATCCCACTGCAGTTCCTTGATGACGTCATCCCTGATCTCAGTGTCGGATTTCATCAGCTCACCCTCCTGTACGCGTGTTTCGGATCGCTCCTCAGACTGCGCCCCGCGGGGCACGGGCACATCACCCGTTCGAGTAGGGGATGTGAGCCGCCGGCCGCCCCGGCAGCATGGCGATCGGAGGGCCAGCGATGAAATGCCTAGTGAAGTTCATGACGGTCCTCGCGCTGCTGATCGCGGTGCTGGCCGTCGTCAACGCGGACAGCATCGTCAGGCACGTCCGCACGTCCGCACGTCCGCACGTCCG
>JBEKHI010000087.1:0-23225 GCA_050012355.1 Streptosporangiaceae bacterium
CGTGCTGTACGGCGTGGCGCCGGCCTCGGACGACGCCACGATCCTGGCCGACCTGAAGACGGACCTGTGGACCAATGAGTACGGGCCGCTGCCGTTTACCTCCGGCACCGGCTACTCGCAGACCATCAGCCCGTACATCAGCGGTTATGAGCTGGATGCCCGGCTGGCCACCGGTGATACGGCCGACGCCGAGTCGCTGCTGGAGACCTTGTGGGGTCACATGATCGCCTCGGGTCCCGATGACACCGGGACGATGTGGGAGAACGTCGCCACCGATGGCGACCCGGGCTTCGGGGCGTCATCCAGTCTCTCGCACGGCTGGTCTAGCACGCCGGCCTCAGCACTGTCGGGATACATGCTCGGCATTCAGCCCGTCACCGCCGGCTACGCGACCTGGCTCGTGCAGCCGGAACCCGGCGACCTGAGCTGGGCAGAAGGCCAGGCTCCAACGCCATACGGTGACCTGCAAGTGTCGTGGGCCGCCGAAAGCGGCGTCGGTGAGTTCAGCATGAACGTGACCGCTCCGTCGGGCACCAGCGGCACCATCGCCGTCCCGGTCGGCAGCGCCAGCGACCCGATCGTGGAGGTTGGCGGCCAGACGGTGTGGAGCAACGGCTCGTTCACGGCGGTCAGCGGGATCAGCGGTGCGTCGCAGTCTGGCGGCTACGTCTACCTCACCGGCGTACAGCCCGGAACGTACCTGGTCGCGGCGAACCCCGGGCCGTCCGGCGCGCCGACCGGGTACACCGAGTGCGCGGCAGAGAACGGCACCTGCTCGTTCACCGGTACCGAGTCGGTAGCTTTCGGCGCGGACGGCATCTTCACCTACCAGACCCTGACCGGCGGCACCGCCTGTGACAACACGGTCTTCGGTGACCCCGACTACGGAATCGTCAAGTCCTGCTACGTCGGGCCGGTCACCACCGGGCCCAGCGGGTCGACATACTGCGCTCCGGAGAACGGCCTGTGCTCCTTCACCGGCACTCAGACGGTCGCCTTCGGAGCCGGCAGCTCATTCATCGAGAAGACTCTTACCGGCGGCACCCCGTGCACGGACGCGGTCTTCACCGACCCCGACTACGGGGTCGTGAAGGCGTGCTTCCTTATCCCATCCGGCTAAACGCGGCCGGCCGAGCCAGCTCGGAGCCGACCAAGCACGGTCTCCGAGCAGCGCGAGCGCGGCGGGGAGCAGGATGCCGCGCACCAGAGTGGCATCGATCAGGATCGCCGCGGCCCTGTCGAGTCAGGCCGCGAACGGATAATCCCGGGGAGGGTTCCGTGGCTCCTTCCGATAGCGCGGGGGTGTGGTCGGCCGGGTAGATCCCGTACTGGCCGTTGGTGTGTCCGGCGTCCATGTCGTGCCACCAGGCTGCTACCGCGTCGGCGAGGATCTCGGCGTCATCGGGCGTGCCTTCGTTGGTCAGCACCTCCAAGCCGCCGAACTCGAAACGCACATCCAGCGTGTACGTGTGCCCTCCAGGTCCGCGACGGTCGGCGAACGCCAGGTCCATCGTGTGTCGGCGTTCAGCTCCAGCGGGCCAGGTCAGGTCGATGCTTGGCTGAGACAGCCAGGTCGGCGGGGTACTGGAGTCGAAGATCTCGGTCGGCTGGTCATACAGATGGCAGCCAGACCAGCGGCGCAGCCAGTTCGCGATTCCGGCAGCGTCCCGCAGCAGGACAGGCGGGCCGGGCTCTTTCGCCCCGGAGCTGGGCTTGCGCCGCACCCGCCGCAGCCGGACGATGGCGCGTGATATATCCCGCAGCACGAGCGTCCGTTCGGGCTGCGGAGCGTCGGTGCCGCTCGGGTGCAGCAGCACACCCAGCCGCAACCGAGCCGTGCGCGCGGTGGGATCGAGCTCGGCGTCAAGCACTGTCGACTCGTCGATGACGCCATCCAAGCGCCGGTACGGAGAAGGGCCCATGTCACCCGATAGTACGAAAGAGAGACCGTAGTTGCGGTCGCACCCCGATCTCGGCAGTGAGTTAGGGCATGGCGGGGACGGCCTGGCCGGCTAGGTGGCGTGTGTCGGGTCGTCGGTAGCTGCGGCGAGCCGGGCACGGATTTCGTCGGCTTCCGGGGCGCCGATCGCGGTATAGCGGGTGAGGGCCTCCTGCCAGTGCTGCCGGGCCTGGGGTGAGTCGCCGTCGGCGTGGTATGCGCGCGCCTTGCCGGCGTCACTTGTCTGGCAGAGAACATCCCCGAGACCATCGAGCGTGTCGGCCTCCAGGTCCCGATCGCCGATCTCGCGGGACAAGGCCAGGGCCTGCTCGAAGTTCCCGGCGGCTTGCTCGTAGCGGCCCAAGTGCGCCTCACTAAGGCCCATGCAGCTCAGCACGTGTGCCTCTCCGTCCCGGTCGCCCGTCTCACGGAACACGGGCAGCGCCTGCTGGTAGTAATCAGCGGCCTGCTGAAAGCGGCCTAGCTCCCAGTTGGCATCGCCGATGTTTTTGAGTGCCGCTGCCTCAGCGGCGTGGTCACCGGTGAGTCGGGTCGCGCTGAGCGCAGGGCCGACGATAGTGAGTGCCTCGGCGAAGTGCCCGCCGTTGAACAGGTAACTGGTGAGGGTGTCGGCCAGCCGGGTGGCGTGGCTGGGCCAGCCGTGGGTGGCGGTGTGCGTGATGGTTGCTACCAGGCTGGCGCGTTGGGCGTTCAGCCAGTTCCGTGCTGTTGCAGGATCGGCTAGCGGCGGGGCGGGGGCAGCGGGCTGGGAAATGCGGGGTCGGCGGTGGCGGATAGTTCGCGGGCGTAGCCGCGCAGCAAGTCGTGCATACCGTACCGGCCTGGTGCGGCGGGCTGGATCAGGTGCGCGCGGGCTAGCGCGTCCAGCGCCTGGCAGGCCTGCGGCACGGTTGTGCCGGTGAGGGCGGCGACCGCATACGGCTCGAAGTCCGGGCCGGGGTGCAGGCCGAGTAGCCGGAAGGTCCTCGCGTCAGCGTCGTCGAGGTGGGAAAGGGACCAGGAGAACACGGTCCGCACCTGCGTGCGGGGGTCCCCGCCCGCCGCCAGCAGGTCCAGCCGGGTAGGCAGGTCAGCCAGCTCGCTAGCCAGCACGGCCAGTGATATCGCCGGGCGGCGGGCGGCGCCGTCTCCCGCTATCAGCCCGATCAGCGCGTCCCTGCTGGTCACCAGCACGGTACAGGTCTTGGTGCCGGGCAGCAGCGGTCGTACCTGGTCAGCTGATCCGGCGTTGTCCAGCACGATCAGCATTCGCTTGCCGACCAGCAGGCTGCGGTAGAGGGCGGCACGCTCGTCCTGGTCCAGTGGGATGTCCTGGCCGGGCACGCTCAGCGAGCCCAGGAACCCGGCCAGCGCGTCGGTGGCCGGCACAGGCAGGCCGGGGTCATAGCCGCGCAGGTTCACATACAACTGCCCGTCGGGGAACCGTCCGGCTACCTGGTGGGCCCAGCGCACGGCCAGCGCGGTCTTGCCGACGCCTGCGGTCCCGCCGATCGCCGAGATCAGCACTGCCCCGGGAGCCTGCTCTCCGGACCGGTCTAGCAGCCTGGTGAGTGCCTCGAGTTCGGCCGAGCGGCCGGTGAAGCCCCGCACCGCGAGCGGCAGTTCTCGCGGTGTGTCTCGCTGGAGCGCAGCTTGCTTGGTTTCTTCATTCACGCTCACTATGCGCAGACATTACCGGTTCCCCGGGAAAGTTTTGAGTTTCTGGTGCCAGAGCCCCAGAAACTCAAAACGCTAGGGGACGCTCAGGGCCGGGACCGGCCGACTCCGATGCCGAACTCCCGGTGTACCCGTGCCCAGAAGGCGTCACGCAGCCACTCCCTGGCCTCCTGGTAAGGCCGCAGCGACTGGCCGAGTTCCTTTTCCGCCTCGACGAGCAGTTCCTTGTCGATGACCGGCGGCAAGATCGGCCCCGGCAGCAGGTCACGGATGTTGTCCTGGCCGCGGGTCAGGATCCACTTGTGCGCGACGTGCTCGCCGGCTTCCTCGACGTGGCGCCGGTCGGGGCCGAGCTTGGGCAGCGGCCCGGTGGCGTAGGCGTTGCGCGGTCCGGTGAGCACCGGCTGGGCCCCGGTCCGCCGCTCCGGCCGTTCCCGGTGACTCTCGCCGAACAGCTGGGACGGGGACGGCACGGTCGCCGGGCTGTCCTGGCGGGCGGCCTGCTCGCTGACCGGGTTCTTGGTGAAGTAGGGACGCAAGAACCCGCTGTCCAGCACGTCGACGGTGTCGGATTCCCAGACCAGCCGTTCCGCCTGGTTGGTGCCGTATGGCGGCTCGATGCCCCACAGGTGTACCCGGACGCCATAGGCCTGCGCGGCCTCGACGGCGGGCACCATGTCCTCGTCGCCGGCGATCAGCACCGCGTCGGTGATCGCCCGGTGCCTGGCCAGCGCCTCCATGTCGGCGCGGATCTGCGCGTCGACGCCCTTTTGCTGGCCGCGTGCGTTCAGGTTGCCCAAGCGCAGTTTCACCCAGGCCATCTGCGCGACCACGCGCTGATCGATTGTGGGGACCCGGTCCCGGGCCGCGTCGTACCAGTAGACGCGAAGCAACTCGCCGCGGATGAGCTCGTCGGCGTGTTTCGTGACTGCTTGGATAAGCGGCACCGCGTCCACGCGAAAATCGCGCCGTGAGCTCGTTGCGAACAACAGCTCGCCGGCGGCGGCGTAGATGTACCCGACGTCGACCATGACGGCGTACCTGGCGAGGACAGGCATCGGGGCGGCGAATTCGCTCATCGTCTCCGACTCTAGGGCAGGCTGCTAGGTGCGTGCGCCGGATGTACTGGGATTGCCGGCAGAACCTTCTTGTTTCGTCACGTTATGTGTTGATCCCGCAGTTCGCGGAATCGAAATGCCCCGTCCGTGCTTCATTCATGGCCATAACGTCGTGACGATTCCGCCCCGAACCGCTCCGCCTCCTCGGTGAACAGTTCAAGTCCGGACCCCGGCAAAGGTGTAGACCTTTGTTGGCTCGGTTAGGCTCTTGCTGTGAGCACAGAGACGGTGGACAGGGATAGCGACCGGCTGCAGATGCCGGAAGCCATGCGGCGCGACGTTAGGCTGCTCGGGGACGTCCTGGGGCAGGTCATCAGCGAAGCTGGCGGCGACGACTTGCTGCGCGACGTGGAAAAGCTTCGGCATGCGGTCATCGCTGCCCGTTCCGGCGCCCAGCCTTCCGGCGGGGAACAGACCGACATCGAGGCTCTGGTCGCCGCCTGGCCGGTGGAACGCGCCGAACTGGTCGCCAGGGCGTTCACGGTCTACTTCCACCTTGCGAACCTCGCCGAGGAACTGCACCGGATCCGCACGCTGCGGGAACGGGACACCGGCGACGAGCCGCTCAAGGACTCCATCGCCGACGCGCTGTCGCGAGTCGACCCGGACCTGGCTGGCCTGCGGATCTATCCGGTCTTCACCGCGCACCCGACCGAGGCCCGCCGCCGCGCGGTTACCGCGGCGCTGCGCCGGATCGCGGTCCGGCTGGCGGAGCTCGATGACCCGCGGCCGGGCGCCTCGGCGCGGGCCGAGGCGCTCCGCGCGCTGCGCGAGGAAGTGGACCTGCTGTGGCGCACATCGGAGCTGCGGTCCCGGCCGATGAGCCCGATCGACGAGGTCCGCACGGTGCTGTCTGCCTTCGACGAGACGCTGTTCCGCCTGATCCCGAAGGTGTACCGGTCGATGGACTTCGCGCTTGAGGGCGAGGCTAGTGGCCGGGTGCCTAGCCGGGTCCCGGCGTTCCTGCGGTACGGCTCCTGGGTTGGCGCCGACCGTGACGGAAACCCGAATGTCACCGCGTCAGTGACGCGGGAGGCGGCGGTCATCGGCGCGGACCACGCGCTCCGCGCGCTGGAGGCGGCCACCACCAGGATCGGCCGGGCGCTTACCGTCCAGGAAGATTCGGCGCCGCCATCGCCGGAGCTTCGCCGGCTGCTCACCGCCGCCACCTCTGACTACCCCGAGCTGCTCGGTGAGATCCTCGCCCGCTCGCCGCAGGAGCCGTACCGCACGGCACTCCTATATATGGCGCAGCGGTTGCAAGCCACCCGCACCCGCAACCTGGATATGGCTTACGGCGGTCCGGCTGAGTTCCTGGCCGATCTGCGCGTGGTGCAGGAATCCCTCGCGGCGGCCGGCGCGACCCGGCAGGCGTTCGGCGAACTGCAGCACCTGATCTGGCAGGCGGAAACGTTCGGCTTCCACGCTGCCTCCCTTGAGGTCAGGCAGCACAGCAAGGTGCACGCCGCCGCACTGGCGGAGCTGCGCGCGGGTGACCCGCCGTCCCCGATGACCGCTGAAGTGCTGGACACGATCAGGGCCATGGCATGGATCCAGCGTCGTTATGGTCCTGATGCTGCCCGCCGGTACATCGTGTCCTTCACCCGGTCGGCTGACGACATCGCGGCGGTCTACGAGCTGGCGGAGTACGCCGGGGAGCCGCTGGAGCTGCAGGTGATCCCGCTATTCGAAAGCGGCGAGGACCTGGCGAACGCGCCGTCGGTGCTGTCCGGCATGATCGCCGCCCGGCCCGCCGACCACCTTGAGGTGATGCTCGGCTACTCCGACTCGGCGAAGGAACTCGGGCCCGCGTCGGCGACTCTGTCCTTGTTCCGCGCGCAGGCCGAGCTGGCCCAATGGTCGGCCGAGAACGGGGTCAAGCTCACCCTGTTCCACGGCCGCGGCGGCGCGCTCGGCCGGGGCGGCGGTCCGGCCGGACGCGCGGTGCGCGCGCAGGCGCCAGGCTCGGTCGATAACCGTTTCAAGGTCACCGAACAGGGTGAGGTGATCTTCGCTCGCTACGGCCAGCTCGCGATCGGCGAACGCCACCTCGAGCAGGTCACCTCCGCGGTCCTCGAAGCGTCCACCCAGCAGCACGCGGACCGCACCGCGGCGGTCGCGGCGACCTACGATGAGCTCGCATCCCAGGTCGACCTCGCGGCGCGGCAGGCATTCCGCACTCTGGTGGAGTCGCCAGGTTTCCCCGAATGGTTCGCCCGGGTGTCGCCGCTTGACGAGCTCTCCCGGCTGCGCATTGGCTCTCGCCCCGCCCGCCGCGGCCTCGCGGCCCCCGCGTCGCTCGATGACCTGCGCGCGATCCCATGGGTCTTCTCCTGGTCCCAGACCCGGATCAACCTCCCCGGCTGGTACGGACTCGGCTCCGGCCTGGCCGCCGCCGACCTGGATGAGCTACGCCGGGCGTACGCCGAGTGGCCGCTGTTCACCGTGCTGCTGGACAACGCCGAGATGTCACTGGCCAAGACCGACCGGTCGATCGCTTCCCGTTACCTGTCGCTCGGCGACCGGCCGGACCTGACCGAGCTGGTCCTCGCCGAGTACGACCTCACTCGCCGGCTTGTCCTGCAGGTCACCGGCCACTCTCGCCTGCTAGAGAACCGCACCGTCCTGTCCCGGGCCGTCGCCCTCCGCGACCCCTACGTGGACGCCCTCTCCTACCTGCAACTCCGCGCCCTGCGTGCCCTCCGCACCCCCGACGCGGCCACCGCCCCCGACCACGACCGCCTAGAGCGCCTCCTCCTGCTAACCGTAAGCGGCGTCTCCGCCGGCCTCCAAAACACCGGCTGACCGCTTCTCGCGACCCCGTGGATGTCCCATCGCTGGTGCTGTCACGCCAGCGATGGGACATCGATGGCCCATAAAACGGTTGCGAGCGGGCGTTCGGCTTGGTGGAGGGGGTAACAGGGGAAATGGGCGTCGGCTTCTTCTCCGGCGGCTAGCCGGGTCAGGGTGTCCTTGCTCGCCGGGTCCGTCGCCGTGTAGGCGACCAGTCGCGCACCCGGGACCTCCCGCACGTCAAAACTGGTTGAGGTCAGCGCGAACTGGCCGAACGCCGGATGGCGGAACAACTTGAGGTAGCGCACGTTCCGCGCGACGTCCTGTGAGCGCCAGGCGGCGGCGAAGGCGTCAGAGATCCCCTCCATGCGCTGGATGAACCGGGTCCAGATCGGATCGCCGACGTGCCGGCCGTAAGCGCCGCGCAGCTGCGCGACCATCGACCTGATCGAGTCCTCGCGGTTCTCCACCGGGCTGCAGCACGGCGGCCGGGTGAGCAGCGAACGCAGCGCGTTGCGCTCGGGCGGCAGCGCGGCGATAAGGTCGGCGAAGATGGCCGCGTACGGCTGGTTCCAGGCGAGCACGTCGAACATCTCGGTCAGCACCGCCGCCGGGTAACTGAGGCCGTCGATTATCTCCTGGACCGCTGGCGGCACCGGGCAGTCAAAGCACGGCGCAGGCGACGAGTCGGCGCCCGGCACCTCCGCCAGCAGCATCAGATGCGCTCGCTCGGCCGGGTCGAGCCGCAGCGTCCTGGCGATCGCCTCGAGCACCTGGACCGAGACATGGATCGGGCGGCCCTGTTCCAGCCAGGTGTACCAGGTGACACCGACGCCGGCCAGCTGCGCGACCTCCTCGCGGCGCAGCCCGGCGGTGCGGCGCCGCGAACCGGCGGGCAGCCCGACGTCGGACGGCTGCACGCGTTCCCGGCGGGTGCGTAGGAAGGCGGCCAGTTCGGTGCGCTTGTCAGACATCGGATCCTCTCAGCAAGGTGCTGTCAGTACCAGGATAACTAGGCTCCTGGTACCAGGATAAGACCTGAGCAAGACTAATGCCATGACAGAAATTCTCATCCAGCGACCGACCGAGCGGCGCGTCGGACGCCGCGTCGGAAGCAGGCCGGGGGCGGTGCTCGCGGTAGTGCTGACCGGGCAGTTCATGGCCGTACTGGACGCCTCCATCGTGAACGTCGCGATCCCTTCCATGCACGCCAGCCTGCACGCCTCCGGGGCCGGGCTGCAGCTCATCGTGGCCGGCTACACGGTCGCCTACGCGGTGCTGCTGGTGACCGGAGCGCGGCTCGGTGACATCCTCGGGCATCGGCGGATGTTCCTCGCCGGGACGGCCGCGTTCACCCTCGCCTCGCTCGGCTGCGGGCTCGCGCCGGACACGGGGTGGCTGATCGCGCTCCGGTTCGCTCAGGGCTTCGGCGCCGCGGCGATGATCCCGCAAGTGCTGTCGCTCATCCAGCGGAGCTACCGCGAACCGGGGCCGCGGGCGCGGGCCATGGCCCGTTACTCCACGGTGCTGGCCGGCGGGGCGGTCGTCGGGCAGGTCATCGGCGGCCTGCTGATCGCGGCCAACATCGCGCACCTGACCTGGCGGCCGATCTTCCTGGTCAACGTGCCGGTCGGCATCGCGCTGCTGGCGATCGGCTCGAGGATCCTGCCGGCCGCGGATACCCGTAAGACCGACCGCCGGATCGACCTACCCGGCCTGGTCATCCTGACCCCGGCGGTGCTCGCGTTCGTGCTGCCGCTGGTGCTCGGCCAGCCGCTTGGCTGGCCCGTTTGGGGCTGGGTCCTGCTGGCGCTCAGCGCAGTGGCCCTCGCCACCCTCCCGCGCATAGAGTCCCGGGTCACGCAGCCCATCCTCCCGGCGGCGCTGCTGAAGCGGCCAGGCATCCGGGCGGGCATCGGCGGCCTGTTCGTGGTGATGACCGCGTTCGGCGGCTGGTTCTTCGCGATGGCCCTCCAGCTACAGGATGGTCTCGGCGAGTCCGCGTTGCGGGCCGGCCTGACGTTCGTCCCCGCCGCGGGCATGTTCGCGCTGGTCAGCCTGAACTGGCGGTGGATACCGGCGAGGTTCCACGCCGCCTTGCCCGCCGCCGGGTTCGTGCTGAACGCGGCCGGGATGGTCGCGCTCGCCATCGTCGGTCGCCACCAGGGAGCCGGGCTGTACGTGTTCGGCGGGGTGGCCGGGGCGGGCATGGCCCTGGCGTTCAGCCCGCTGATGACCCGCGTGCTCAGCAGGGTGCCGGTCGAGATCGCCGCCGACGCGAGCGGGGTCATCGTCACCGTGAACCAGCTAGCGCTGGTGGTAGGCGTCGCGACGTTCGGCTCGCTGTACCTGAACGTGGCAGGCCACCTAGGCTCGGAAAACGCGGCCCACGCGACCACCGTCACCTTCCTCGCCCTCGGCGCGTTCGCCCTGGCGGGCAGCGTGCTCGCCGCCCTGCATCACCGGGCCACGCGGTAGGGTGCCGTGCATGAGCAGGACGCACCGGCTGGAACTGGACGATCAGACGCTCCGGGAGTGGGACGCCACCGTCCTGGCGGTCACCGACGACGGCCTAGTCCTCGATCAGAGCGCCTTCTACCCAGGCGGGGGAGGACAGCCGCCAGATCACGGGGTGCTGCTGTGGGGCGGAGTGCAGACCCGGATCACCGGCGCCCGCAAGACGCCGGATGACCTTTACTACCTGCCCGCCGACGGGGATCCGCTCCCGTCGGCGGGCACCAAGGTCCGCGGCGCCGTCGAGGACGGCCGCCGCACCGCGCTGATGCGCACCCACTCCGGGCTGCACGTGCTGTGCGGCGTGGTCTTCCGCGATTACCAGGTGCCGGTGACCGGCGGCAACATGGAAGAACTCACCGCGCGGATGGACTTCAATCTGCCGGAAGTCCCCGAGGGCTTCAAGCAAGCCGTGGAGGACGCCTGCAACGCGGAAATACGAGCCGACCGAGCGATCGTGACCAGGACGCTGCCGCGCGATGAGGCGTTCCAGATCCCGGACATCATCCGCACCGCCACCAACCTGGTGCCACCCGAGGTGGAGCAGGTCCGCATCGTCGACATCACCGGGCTCGACCAGCAGGCCGACGGCGGCACCCACGTCGCGTCCACCGCGAGCATCGGCCGCATCCGGGTGGCCAAGGTGGAGAACAAGGGTAAGGGCTTCCGCCGGGTCCGCATAGAGATCTCGTCGTGACGCGCGCGCCGCTCGACGCGGACCAGGTCCGTGCGGCGGTGCTGCGCCCCGGCGGACTGTGGCGGCGGATCGATGTGGTCCAGGAGACCGGTTCCACCAACGCCGATCTGCTGGCCGCCGCCGAGACAACCGACCAGGGCATCGTCCTCGTCGCCGAGTCGCAGAACGCGGGTCGTGGCCGCCTCGGCCGGACCTGGACCAGCCCGCCGCGCGCGGCGCTGACCTTCTCCGTGCTGTTGCGGCCGAGCCTGCCCGCCACCAAACGCGGCTGGCTGCCGCTGATCGCAGGCATCGCGGCCGCCGCCGCCATACAAAAGGTGTCCGGCCTCGACCCGCGCCTTAAGTGGCCGAACGACGTGCTCATAGCCGGCCGCAAGACCGCTGGCATCCTGGCGGAGGCCACCGGGCCGTTCGTCGTCATCGGAACCGGGATCAACGTCTCCACCACGCAGGCCGAGCTGCCGCCGCCGGGGCCTGGCGGGCTGCCGCCGACCTCGCTGGCGGTCGCGGGCGCGGACGACGTCACCCGGGAGGCGCTGCTCATCGCGCTGCTCGCCGAGCTTGAGCGGCTGTACGTAGCCGGCCAGGAATGGCGCGAGGAGTACTTGCGCTGGTCCGGCACCGTCGGCACCGCCGTACGGGTGGAACTGCCGGGGGACCGGACGCTCACCGGGACCGCGACCGGAATCGATGCGGATGGCCAGCTCCTCGTCGCGACATCGGGCGGCGTGCCCGTGACAGTGTCGGCCGGGGACGTGGTACACCTTCGGTTACAGCCAGGCGCGATATATGTTCTTAGGCATGGCGCAAGGTCGCGGGTACGCCGAGGGGGAACAGCCGGTGCTGGTCCTGCATCCGCACTGGAAAGTGCTCGTGGGGCCGGTCCTGCTCACCATCGTGGTGGTAGCGGCGCTGCTGGTCGGAGAGGTCTTGGTCCCGTCCAGCCGCGAGGCGGCCGTGATCCGCGTGGCGATCGCCGCCGCGGCCGTGCTGGTGATCATGCTGTGGCTGATGGTGCCGCTGCTGCGGTGGCGCACGACGGTGTACGAGCTGACCACCCGTCGCCTGAGCATGCGCACCGGGATCATCGCCCGCCGTGGCCGGGATATCCCGCTGGCCCGCATCACCGACGTGTCGTTCGCCAAGTCGCTGCTTGACCGGATGCTCGGCTGTGGCCGCCTGGTGGTCGAGTCGGCCGGGATGCACGGCGAGGAGGTGCTCAACGACATCCCGCGGGTCGAGCGGGCGCAGGCGATACTGTTCCAGCTCGTCGAGGAAGAGCGGAACCGGGTAAGCAGCACCGACGAACGGAGGCGTCTTGACTGACCTTGTCCAGCTCCGCCGGCACGGGGACCACATCGCCGAGATCACGCTGAACCGCCCCGAGGCGATGAACGCGATCTCCACCGCCCTGGCGCGCGAGCTGGTCGCGACCTGTGCCACGTTGGCGGCCGATCCAGCGGTCAGGGCAGTGGTGCTTTCCGGAGCGCCGGGCCGGGCGTTCTGCGCCGGCGCGGATCTCAAGGAACGGAACGGGATGTCCGACCAGCAGATCCAGGGGCAGCGCCCGGCGGTGCGCGCGATGTTCGGCGCGGTGCGCGAGTTGCCGCAGCCGGCCATCGCGGCGGTGCACGGCTTCGCGCTCGGCGGCGGCTTCGAGCTCGCGCTGAGCTGCGACCTGATCGTGGCCGACGAGACCGCGGTGCTCGGGCTGCCCGAGGTCACCGTCGGCCTGGTCCCCGGTGGCGGTGGTACGCAGCTTTCGCTGCGCAGGCTAGGGGCGGGGCTGGCCGCCGACCTTGTACTGACCGGCCGTCGCGTAAGTATTGATGAGGCAGAACGGCGCGGCCTCATCGACCGGCGCACCCCAGCCGGCGCCGCCGGTGCGGTCGCCCTCGAGCTGGCGGCCACGATCGCGGGAAACTCACCGGTCGGGGTCCGGGCCGCCAAGCGCGCGCTGCGCGACGGATGGGGCCTGTCGCTCGAGCCGGCGATCGACATCGAGGAGAACGCCTGGCGCACCTCCGCCACCTCCGCCGACCGCCGGGAGGGCATCGCCGCGTTCGCCGAAAAACGCCCCCCCAAGTGGCCCACCTAAGGCCCGCCCAAGGGGCAGCGATGAGTCATCGACGCCCATAGAAGGGCCGCGATGAGTCATCGACGCCCTTCGTGGCGGCGGCCGCGCGGCGCGGCGGGATAGCGTAGGTCTCATGCGGCTTACGAAACTTGGTCACTCCTGCGTTCGGCTCGCTAAGGACAGCGGCACTCTCGTCATTGATCCAGGTCCCTTCGGCGACGGTGCCGCCAGCGCGCTCGAAGGCGCCGACGCCGTCCTTATCACCCATGAGCACTGGGATCACGTGGACGTCGACGCGGTCAGCGTGGCGCTCGGGGCCAACCCGGGGCTCACGGTCTGGACCCACCCGTCGGTGGCCGCGCTGTTCGGTTCGTACCGGAGCCAGGTGCACGAGGTACACCACGGCGAATCACTCGACGTGGCCGGGTTCGGCATCCGTGTCTTCGGCGAGGAGCACGCACTGATCCACGAAGACATCCCGCTCATCGGCAACGTGGGCTTCCTCGTCGACGACCAGGTGTTCCACCCCGGTGACTCGTTCACCGTCCCAGCCGCGCCGGTTGACACCCTGCTGCTTCCGGTATCAGGCCCCTGGCTGAAAACCGGCGAGATGATCGACTACTACCGCGCGGTATCGCCGACCCGCGGACTAGCGATCCACGAGGCGATCCTCAACGACGCGGGCCTGTCCATCGTCGACCGCATGCTCGGCGTAGCCGCCCAGCCCTCAGGAACCTCACTAACAAGACTAACCCCAGGCGAAGCCACAGACCTATAGCGGCCACCCGTGGCGGCGTTCGGACCCCATGGATGTCCCATCGCTGGTGCTATAGGCCCATCGGTGGGCCATCCATGGGGTGGACTGCCGCGCTGGCGGCGTTAAGCTGGTTCTCGTGAGCTGGGAATTGCCATCGCGGATCTCGTTGCGCGAGGTGGGGCCGCGCGACGGGCTGCAGAACGAGGATCCCGTCCCGACCGACGCCAAGGTGAAGCTGGTGGACACGCTGTCCGGCACCGGGGTGCGGCGGATCGAGGCCGTCTCGTTCGTCCGGCCGGAGGCGATCCCGCAGATGGGCGACGCGGACGAGGTATGGACCCGGATCACCCGCGAGCCTGGTGTCCGCTACTCCGCCCTGGTGCCCAACCTCAGGGGCGCGCTGCGCGCTCTCGACGCTGGGTTCACCGAGCTCGAGGCCGTCGTCTCCGCGTCCGAGACCCACAACCGCAAGAACGTGAACCGGTCGACCGAGCAGTCGCTTGACGAGATCGCCGAGGTCATCGACCGGGCACACGACCGGGGTGCCACCGTCCAGGTGATCGTCTCCACCGCTTGGGGATGTCCCTACGAAGGGGACGTACCGACCGAGCGCGTCGTGGACGTGATCAGCCGCGCGGTTCGCGACGGGGCCGACAGCGCGTCGTTCGGCGATACCACGGGGATGGCGACCCCGACCCGGGTGCGGCGGCTGGTGGGTGAGTTCCGGTCGGCGCTCCCGGAGACCAGCCTCAACCTGCACTTTCACAACACGCGGGGTACCGGGCTCGCGAACGTGCTAGCCGCTCTTGAACTTGGCGTCGCGGATTTCGACGCTTCGGTGGGCGGGCTCGGCGGCTGCCCGTACGCGCCCGGTGCCACCGGCAACATCGCGACCGAGGAGCTGGTGCACATGGTGGAGGACATGGGTATCGAAACCGGCGTGAACCTCGAGGCAATGATCGACGCCGCGGCCGAGGCGGAGCGGCTCGTCGGCCGCAGGCTGCCCTCCCAGGTGCTGCGGGCCGGACCCCGGACTCGTACTATCGCCCCATGAGTGCCATTCCAGACGAGCAGGGCCCTGATGAGCAGAGCACGGACATTGCCGCATTGCGGGAACGCATCGAGCGGGGCGGCGCGGAGAAGTACCACGCGGCGGCGGCCGAAAAGGGCAAGCTCTTCGCCCGGGACCGGGTTGATTTCCTAGTCGACGAGGGCTCGTTCACCGAGGACGGCCTGTTCGCCAACGCGCTGGCGGCCGGGCTGCCCGCGGACGGAGTGATCACCGGGACAGCCAGGGTCGATGGCCGGACGGTGGCGATCATGGCGAACGACTCGACGGTGAAGGCGGGTTCCTGGGGAGCCCGCACCGTGGAGAAAATCATCCGGATCATCGAGAAGGCGCTGGATACCGGCATCCCGATGATCTACCTGGTGGACTCGGCGGGCGCCCGGATCACCGACCAGGTGGAGATGTTCCCTGGCAGGCGCGGCGCCGGGCGGATCTTCCACACCCAGGTGACCGCCTCCGGGTTCATCCCGCAGGTGTGCGCGCTGTTCGGGCCGTCCGCCGCCGGGGGCGCGTACATTCCGGCGTTCTGCGATTTCGTGGCGATGGTCGAGGGCAACGCCTCGATGTACCTGGGGTCACCGCGCATGGTCGAGATGGTGGTCGGCGAGAAGACCACGCTCGAGGACCTGGGCGGGGCCCGGATGCACTGCACGGTATCGGGCAGCGGCCACCTGCTCGCCAGCAACGAGCGCGATGCCCTGATGGCGCTGCGCGCTTACCTCTCCTACCTGCCGTCCAACGCCGACGGAGAACCCGCGGCCGTCGCCTCGCTGGCGGCGGCGGGGACGCTGGACGGGATCGTGCCGGCCAGCGAGCGGCAGGCGTTCGACATGCGGCGCTTCGTCAAGGCGCTGGTGGACGAGGGCTCGTTCTTCGAGATCCACTCGCTGTGGGCACGTGAGGTCACGGTGGGCTTCGCGCGGCTCGACGGCCACCCGGTGGGTGTGGTCGCCAACAACCCGATGTTCAAGGGCGGGGTGCTGTTCGTCGACTCGGCGGACAAGGCGGCGCGCTTCGTCGAGATATGCGACTCGTTCAACGTGCCGCTGCTGTTCCTGGCGGACGTCCCCGGGTTCATGGTCGGCACCGCCGTCGAGCGCCAGGGCATCATCCGGCACGGGGCGCGGATGATCAGCGCGGTCTCCAGCGCGACCGTGCCGAAGATCTCCGTCATCGTCCGCAAGGCCTACGGGGCCGGGCTGTACGCGATGGCCGGTCCAGGGTTCGCCCCCGACGCGACGCTCGCGCTGCCAACGGCGAAGATCGCCGTGATGGGGGCTGAGGCCGCGGTCAACGCCGTCTACGCCGGCAAGCTCGCGCAACTGCCTGACGAGGAACGGGAAGCCGAGACGGCGCGGCTGCGGGAGGAATACGACCGGGATATCGACATCGCGCGGCTGGCCTCTGAGCTGGTCATCGACGACATCGTGCAGCCGGATAACCTGCGCGACGAACTGGTCCGCCGGTTCGCCGCCGCCCGGGGCAAACGCCGTCCGGATGCGCGCCGCCGCCGTATCAGCCCTGTCTAAGCGGGAATTGCTTTACCGGGGCTTTACTATTTAGTGCATGACCCGGGTCTTGCTGGCAGAGGATGATACTTCGATCTCTGAGCCACTGTCGCGTGCCTTGCGGCGGGAGGGCTATCAGGTCGAGGTGACCGAGGACGGTCCGGCGACCTTGAGCCGGGCGATGTCCGATGACGTGGATCTCGTCGTTTTGGACATTGGCTTGCCTGAATTGGACGGGCTGGAAGTGTGCCGCCGGGTCCGTGCGGAGGGCAACCCGGTGCCGGTGCTGATCCTGACCGCGCGGGCGGACGAGGTGGACACCGTGGTCGGCCTCGACGCGGGCGCCGACGACTATGTGACCAAACCCTTTCGGCTGGCCGAGCTGCTCGCCCGGGTCCGGGCGCTGCTGCGCCGGGGGACCGCGGAGAACTCCACCGTCAAGGGGGTGCGGATCGACCCGGAGGCCCGCCGCGCCTGGCACGGGGACACCGAGCTCGATCTCACCACCAAGGAGTTCGACCTGCTCTGGGTGCTGATCAGGGATGCGGGCAAGGTGATCACCAGAGAGCAGATCATGCGGGAGGTCTGGGAGTCCAAGTGGTGGACCTCCACCAAGACCCTGGATATGCATATTTCCTGGCTGCGCCGCAAGCTCGGGGACGACGCGCACAGCCCGCGCTACATCACGACCGTGCGCGGCGTCGGTTTCCGGTTTGAAAAGGGCGACTGAGTGTTCCGGCGGCAGTGGGTGCTGGTGGCGGCCCGCGCGCTCGCCGGGACGGTGATCGTTGGTGTGCCGCTGCTGATCGTCGGTCCCGACCGGGCACTGACCGCGGGCCTCATGGTCGCCGCGGTCGCCGTCGTCCTGGTGCTGGCCCGGCGCGGCGCCCGGCCAGTCGCCGAACTCGCCGACGCGGCCGAACGGCTGTCGACCGGCGATCCGCGTCCCGTTGGCCGCCGGTACGCTGTCGCCGAGCTCGACCAGATCGCCGACGGGCTCGACGCGGCTTCCCGGCGGGTCACCGCGCTGCTAACCGCCGATCGTGAGCTGGCGTCCGACGCGTCGCATCAGCTCAGGACGCCGCTCACCGCGCTGTCCATGCGGCTGGAGGAGATGATCGCCGCCGCCGACCAGCCGGACGCGGTGCGCGAGGAGGGCACGGCCGCGCTCGAACAGGCTGAACGGCTGGACGAGGTCGTCACGCAACTGCTCAGCCCCGCCCGCCGGTCAGCCGGCGGGACCGCGGCGCTGACCGGGGTCGACCGGATCATCGCGCAGCAGGTGAAGGAATGGGAACCCGCGTTCCGCCGGGCAGGACGCCGGCTGGTGGTCATCGGGGATAGCGGGCTGCAGGCGCACGTGACCCCCGGCGGGCTGTCCCAGGTGCTCGCGACGCTGATCGACAACGCGCTCATGCACGGGGCGGGAACGGTGACGATCCGGCGGTCGATATCACCGCGTTCGGTGGTGATCGAGGTAGAGGACCAAGGGCGTGGCGTGCCGCCCGAGCTGGTGTCCAGGATCTTCGAACGGTCGGTTAGCGGTCGGCCCGAGGGCACCGGCCTGGGGCTGTCGCTAGCTCGCACAATGGCGGCGGCGGACGGCGGACGGGTCATCCTCACCCGGCCGAAGCCACCGATCTTCACGGTTTTCCTGCCGAGAGACGCCCCGGAGGACCGGCCGTTGCGCAACAGCCCCGCCTGATGGGGTAAGCTAAGCGTCGCACCCATGGGGTATGGGGTAATTGGCAGCCCGACAGGTTCTGGCCCTGTTAGTCTAGGTTCGAGTCCTGGTACCCCAGCCAGTGACGACTCAAAGCGCGGATATGCCGCGCTTTTGTCGTATAAGGAGTCTGGTTGCTTATTAAGGCGTGCGTTAATGGCGGCAGTGATCATCCGGCGGCGCCGGTTACCCCGTCGGAGCTGGCCAGAGACGCACGCGCGGTGGTAGCGGCAGGTGCGCAGGCAATTCATGTCCACCCGCGTTCTGCCGCCGGAGCGCAGTCGCTGGCCGCTGCTGACGTCCTCGCCGCGGTGGCGGCCATCCGCGAGGCCGTCCCCGGGACACCGATCGGCGTCACGACTGGCATCTGGGCCGCGGATAATGACCCCGCTTACCGGCTGCGCCTAGTCGCCGGATGGGACGGCCCGGATCTGCCCGACTTCGCCTCGATCAACCTGAACGAGGATGGCATCGACGATCTGGCGGCGCTGCTCTCCGCGCGTGGCATCGGCATCGAGGCGGGCGTCTGGCTGCCTGCCGAGGTGGATGTTCTGGCGAGGTCCACGTTCGCGGGCCGGATCCTCCGGGTGCTGATCGAACCCGAGGACTCGTCGGGGTCTGAGGCGGTCACGACCGTTGTGGCGGTTGAGGCGGCGCTCGACCGGCACGGGATCACCGCGCCGACCGTGGCCCACGGGTACGGCCAGGCCACCTGGGGCGTTATCCGGCGGTGCATCTCCCTGGACCGGGGCTTCCGCATCGGCCTCGAGGACACCACCGTGCTGCCTGACAGCTCGGCGGCCGCCAGCAACGCCGAGTTGGTAGCGGCCGCCGTGGCCCTGGCGTCCTGAGCTTTCCTGGTGAGGGCCGCACCAACCTTGGTGCGGCACCAACCGGAATCCGCGCCGCCGGTTCCGGTTGGTTCCAGTGGTCTGGAGGCGGTACTCTTACTGACGTTGCACGGCCCCGTCGTCTAGAGGCCTAGGACGCCGCCCTCTCAAGGCGGTAACGCCGGTTCGAATCCGGTCGGGGCTACCCAGGTCACGTGCAGAATCTTCTACAAAGCCGTCGATGGCCCATTAGTGGGCCTATCGCGCTATCGATGTCCCATCGCTGGGGTCGCTACTTACCGCTTGCTGATCCGATGGGCTTGACGATGAACCGAAGCGTTGTTACAACCGTCGTTATGGGTAACTGGGGTTCGGCGGCGAAGTGCGGTGCCTAGGGTGCGGATTCGGCGCGATCCGGCAGTCTACCGGCTTAATATCGAGTCTCCAGTATTCTGAGCAGCCCGTAATTCTTCGGAAAGTTTCTGCCTTATAAGATCCCAGGATTCTCGCAGAACCCTCGTATTAAGACTGGCTATATTTACGTCGGGAGCCGTGTGAGGCCTGCACTACCCGAGAAGTGTTTCTGTCGGTCACGAAGAATCGAGGCTGAAGAATGCATGCGGTTACGTTCCGATCCATTTACCCTGTCCTGCTCGGCGGCTGCGTGCTGGTAGCTGTGGCGGCTTGCGGTTCGTCCGGGACCACCACCGGCGCCGCGGCCAGCAGTTCGCCGTCGACGGCGAACGCGAACCGAGACGCCTACGTCACCTGCCTACGCGACCACGGCGCGGCGGTGCCGACGGCCAAGGCGAGCCCGGGCGCGGGCAAGCCGACGGTCTCGGCCACGGCCCGCGCGGACTGCGCGTCGCTCAAGCCCAAAGCGACGGGAAACCACAAGAACAGCACCGCGGCGACTGAGGCGTTCGATACCTGCATGACGGCTCAGGGCGAGACGATCCCGACCAAACAGCCGGATCCGACCTCAACTGCCAAGGCCACCGGCGTGGACCGTTTCCTGCACGGGCTTAACCCGGACAACGCCAAGGTCGCGGCGGCGCTGAAGGTATGCGAGTCAAAACTCCCGTCGGCAGCTGTCGGCGGCTGATCCGCCGACTTCGGACGGAAGCCGGCGGCTCAGCCGCTGAGCTGAGCCGCCTGGCTTCCTCCTATTTCGCCGGTAGCGACGATGAGCATTAACGAACGCGTCGAGATCGTTATCCCTGTATATAACGAAGAGCGGGTCCTGGCGGCCAGCATCCAGTTCCTCTACGGCTACTTGAGGAACGGATTTCCTTACCCGTTTCTGCTGACTATTGCCGACAACGCCAGCACCGATGACACGTTCGCGATCGCGCTTCAGCTCGCCGCCGAGTTGAACGGCGTCCGTGCCGTGCGCCTAGAGCTCAAGGGACGAGGACGCGCGTTGCGCTACGTCTGGGGCGCCAGCGATGCCGACGTCGTCGCCTACATGGACGTCGACCTGTCCACCAGGCTCGACGCGTTTCTGCCGCTGGTCGCGCCGCTGTTGTCCGGTCATAGTGATCTGGCGATCGGCAGCCGCCTAGCCCGCGGTGCGACCGTGGTGCGCAGCCGCAAGCGCGAATTCATCTCTCGCGGCTACAACCTGCTGCTAAGGCGGACGGCTGGCGCTCGCTTCACCGACGCGCAATGCGGGTTCAAGGCAGGCCGGACCGATGTCGTGCGGGCGCTGCTGCCCGCGGTGGAGGACGACTCATGGTTCTTCGACACCGAGCTGCTGCTGATCGCCCAGCGTAACCGGCTGCGTATCCACGAGGTCCCCGTCGACTGGGTCGAGGATCCGGATAGCCGGGTCGATATCGGCAGGACCATCCGTGATGATCTGCGGGGACTCTTGCGGTTGACCCGCCGGTCCCTCTCCGGTACCTACCGTGTCACGGTGCCGCCCCGCGCCCGTATGACAGGAGTTCGATGACCACCAAGATTGACGGGCCCGCGAGTACCGCCGGGCTCTCCGGACGAACCCGCGGGCGCCTGGCACGACTAGCCCTTGGAGCCGAGGACGACGCGCGCTGGGCCCGGCCCGCCCTGTGGGCCGTGCTCGTCCTCGCGGGATTCCTGTACGCGTGGGACCTGTCCCGCAACGGCGACGCGAACGCGTTCTACGCGGCGGCGGTGCTCAGCGGGACCGAGAGCTGGAAGGCGTTCTTCTACGGATCGCTCGACTCGGCGTCGTTCATCACCGTCGACAAGCCGCCATTCGCCTTCTGGGTCATGGGCATATCAGCACGGATCTTCGGCTTCGGCAGCTGGAGCCTGCTGCTCCCGCAGGCGGCCGAGGGGGTCGCCGCGGTCGCCGTCGTGTACGCGGCGGTCCGGCGAAGCGTGTCCAGCCTGACCGGTGAGCGCGGGGCGCAGGCGGCCGGGCTGATCGCCGCGCTGGTTCTCGCGCTGACACCGATCACCGTCGCGATTGACCGCGATGACAACCCGGACACCATGCTGACCCTGCTGCTGGTGCTCGGGGCCTGGGCGCTCATTGAGTCGCTGCGGTCACGCCGCCCGGTCCTGATGCTCGCGCTGAGCGGCCTCGCCTTCGGGCTGGCCTTCAACACCAAGATGCTCGAGGGGTTCATCGCTCTTCCCGCGCTTCCTGTCGTGTACCTGATAGCGGCGGACGGCTCGTTCTTTAAGCGGTTGGCGCGGCTGCTGCCCGCGGGCGCGATCCTCGCGGTGGTGACTCTGTCCTGGATGACGATCGTCGACCTGATCCCCAAGGCCAGCAGGCCGTTCGTCGGCAGCAGCACCAACGACACCGTGTGGAACCTCGCCATCGGCTACAACGGCCTCGGCCGGGTGCTCGGCAAGGGCGCCGGCACCGGCGGTGCCAAGGCGCCCCGGGCGGCTTCCACCGCCGCTACGCTCGCGTACCAGGCGCCGCGAGCCGGCGGCGGTCTCGGCGGTGGTGGCGGTGGTGGCGACCAAGCGGGCCTGGGGCGGATGTTCGGCGCGACACTCGGCGGGCAGATCTCTTGGCTCATCCCGCTGGCCCTGCTCGCGGCCGTCGCCATGATCATCATCATCGGACGCCGGCACCGGACCGATCTCGCCCGGGCCAGCGTCATGCTGTGGGCTGGCTGGCTGATACTTGAATTCGTCGTTCTGAGCTTCCAGAAGGGCACCCAGCACCCGTACTACGCGAGCGCGATGTCCCCGCCGATCGCGGCGCTGACCGGTATCGGCGTGGTCGCGCTCTTCCAGGCGGGCCGCCGGTCCGTCCGCTGGCGGTGGGTGCTGCCGGCGCTGGTGGCCATCACCGGCAGCTGGGCGTTCATCCTGCTGCGCCGCACTCCGGACTGGAACGGCTGGCTGCCCTGGGCCATCCTGGTGGCCACCGTGGTCGCTGTGCTCGCGATGCTGGCTCCGCGAGCGCGCCGGGCGCTTCTCGTGACCGCCGGGATGGCCGGGCTCATCGCCATCCTGGCCGGCCCAGCCGCCTACGCGGCAACCCCGCTGGACAAGACGATCTCCGGCAACAACCCGCTGGCCGGCCCGACCGCCGCCGGTGGCGGCGCCCGCGCAGGCGGGATCGGCGGCCAGTTCGCCGGTGGTGCCGGTGCCGGTGCTGACCGGCACCGTGGCGCCGGACGGGACCGGGGGACCGGTGCGGGCGGTACCGGCGGTGGTGCGGGCGGTGCCGGCCGGGCCGGCGGCGGGCGCGGCGCGACCGTCAGCCAGGCGCTGATCTCCTACCTGGTGGCTCACCGGGACGGCGCGACCTGGCTGGCCGCGGTGCCGGGATCCTCGACCGCCGCCGAGATCATCCTCGCCACCGGCGGGCTGCCTGTGATGGCGATGGGCGGCTTCACCGGCAACGACCCGGCCCCGACGCTGGCACAGCTGCGGCAGTACATCGACCAGGGCCGGCTGCGTTACGTAGTGGCCGGAGGCGGCAAGGGAGGAGGTGGCGGCGGGACCAGCCTGGTGGACCCCTGGGTGGAGCAGAACTGCACAGTGGTCAGCGTCGCCGGGGTGACGTCGACCGCGGATCTTTACCGCTGCGGGTAAGCGTCGAGGAAGATCTGCGCGCACACCGACCCCTTGCGGGCGGCCTCGTCGAGCACGGCCGGTTCGGACGTGAACCGGCACTCGGTGTACTGGGTCACGCGATCGTCGGGCTGCGGCACCGTCGGCGTCCCGAGTGCGATAACCGCCTCGTAGTCCGACAGCCGGAGGATGTGGTCACCGCGGTCGGCGGTCTTCGCACCGATCTTGGCGCCGACGGTGATGGCCACACCGAGCTTTTCGCGGCCCGCCCGTTCGGCCGCCGCTCGCTCGTCCTCACCGTCCCGGAGCGTGCTGGCGGGAAGGCCCCAGACCCCGGCGAGCGGGTCCCGCGGGTCGTCGGGCCGCCTGACCACCAGGAACCTGCCCGCCTCATCGCGGACGACGAGGGCGACCGAGTACTTGACCGGCTTCACGCGTCCAGCCTGGCATACCGGTTCTGCATGGGCCATCGATGGCCCACCGCTGGGGCTAGAGCG
>JBEKHI010000088.1:0-27348 GCA_050012355.1 Streptosporangiaceae bacterium
GAAGACCGAATACAACGGCCCGGTCTTCATGGACTCCGACATCTACAAGACGCTGGAGGCAATCGGCTGGGAGCAGGTCCGCGGCCTCCCCGAGGAGCTGGCAAGATTCGCCCGCGAGGCGATCGCTTTGCTCGCCCAGGCTCAGGAGCCGGACGGTTACCTGGACTCCTATATCCAGGTCACCGGCGAGCCGCGTTGGGAAGGGCTGGCCTACAGCCACGAGCTGTACTGCGCCGGCCACCTGATCCAGGCCGCGATCGCCCACCGCCGGGCGGGCGGCGGCGAAGAACTGCTCGGCATCGCCCGCCGGTTCGCCGACCTGCTGGTGAGCACGTTCCTGCCCGCGACCGGCGCCGCCGGGCTGGACGGGCACCCGATCATCGAGACCGCCCTGGTCGAGCTGTACCGGGAGACCGGCAACCGGGACTACCTCACGCTCGCGAGCGAGTTCGTGGAGCGTCGCGGGCACGGGCTGATCCGGGGCCCGCGGCGGGCCCACGCCTACCATCATGGCCGCTACCTGCAGGATCACCTGCCGGTCCGGCAGGCTCGCACCGAGGAAGGGCACGCGGTCCGTGCGCTGTACCTGGAGGCGGGCGTCGTCGACGTCGCGGTGGAGACTGGCGACGAGGAACTGCTCGCGTCGTCGGTCAACCGCTGGAAGGACATGGTCGCGACCAAGACCTACCTGACCGGCGGCAACGGGTCACGGCACTCCACCGAGGGCTTTGGCGACCGGTTCGAGCTACCGCCCGACCGGGCCTACAACGAGACCTGCGCGGCGATCGCCAGCTTCCAGTGGAGCTGGCGGTTGCTGCTCGCCACCGGCGACGCGCGGTACGCCGACCACATGGAGCGGGTGCTGTACAACGGGTTCGCCGCGGCGATCTCGGCCGACGGCGAGCGGTTCTTCTACGTCAACCCGCTGCAGCGCCGCGTCGATCACTACGAGCAGGAAGACCCTGGCCGGCGGCACCCGTGGTACACCGTCGCCTGCTGCCCGCCAAACGTCATGCGGCTGCTCGCCTCGATCCAGCACTACCTCGCGACGACCCGCGATGGAGCGTTGTACATCCACCACTACACGCGGGCCGCCATCACCGCCGAGGTCGACGGCGGGACGCTCGGGGTCGTGGTCTCGACGGACTACCCGTGGTCCGGGACCGTCCTGCTCGAGATCGGGCAGGCGCCGGCCGGGGACGCGGCGCTCGCGATCCGGGTGCCCGCCTGGAGTGACGGACCGCGGGCCACGGTCAACGACCGGCCTGCCGAGGGCGAGCCCGACGGATTCGGGTACCTGGTTTTCCGCCGGCACTGGCAGCCAGGCGACGTACTCGCGCTGCGCGCGGACATCGCGCCCGCTGTGATCCGCCCGGCCCGCCGGGTCGACGCCGTCTCCGGGATGGCGGCGATCCAGCGCGGACCGCTCGTCTACTGCTTCGAACAGGCCGACCAGGAGGCGGGCTCGGGAGTCGATGACCTGGTCCTGCTCGCCGGCCGGCAACTGCGCGAGCAGGACGCCGAATTGCCGGGAATCGGCGCCACGGTGGTCGTGCGAACCGACGCCGTGCATCGCGATCCGGTCACCTTCTGCGGACCGCCTTATGCGCCCGTCGGGGCAGGGCAAAGTGATCAGGAAAGCACGGAGATCGCCGGCCGTGATTCCGTTACGGCAACCGCGATCCCCTATTTTCAGTGGGACAACCGTGACGGCCGGCCCATGCGGGTCTGGCTTCCCTGTCAGTAGAGGACTTGGTCGGACGAGGAGAGCGGAACGGCCGGACTGACTGCCCCGGGTTGCGACCTCAGCAGCTGGAACGCTCTGGTGTGACACACATCACATACGATATTCCAAGACATTCTGGCTCCAGCGGTCGTACTTCCGTCAACACCAACCTGATGAAACGCGGCGGTGCCAGCACCGAGGCCATCGCCGCAGACGGGAGACGATCAAGATGAGCAGTTCCGTGCTAGCGCGGATTCCGCTGCCGGTCAAGGCTTGTGTCCCGCTGGCTGCGGCGCTGATGGTGGCCGCGTGCGCGAGCAGTGGCAGTCCTGCGGCGTCCGCGACGACAGGGTACGGGAGCACGGCCACCGCCGGGAGCACGGCCAGCGCATCGACCACGGCAACGGTGATCACGACGCACTCGGGGTCGTCAGGGTCGTACCTGACCGACGGGTCGGGGCGCGCGGTGTACCTGTGGGTGAAGGACGGCCTGAACAAGTCGGTCTGCTCGGGAGCGTGCGCCGGTGCCTGGCCTCCGGTGACGGTGACCGGCAAGCTCACCGCTTCCGGCGACGCGAAGGCGGCCGACCTGGGCACGATCACCCGGTCCGACGGCACCAAGCAGGTGACCTATGACGGTCATGCGCTGTACTACTTCGCCGGTGACTCCTCCGCTGGGCAGACCAACGGGCAGGGCAGCGACGGCTTCGGCGCCAAATGGTGGCTGGTAGCTCCGTCAGGAGCCCAGATCACCAGCACCGAGACCGCGGCCAAATCCAGCAGCAGCGGCGGCGGATGGTAGGGGAGAAACGATGAACCGCGTGCTCTCGTCCAGGGATGCCGCACCGTGGGATACCCGACCTGTCCGGTTCCTATTGCGAGGCCCGGCCGCGCTACGGTCGGCCGCGGTTCGATGGGCGGTGACCATCCTGGCGGTCGCCGGTGCCGTCATGCTGGTCTGGTCCGCGGTCATTCACCTGGAACTCTGGGACGACGGCTACCGGGACATCTCCGTCATCGGCCCGCTGTTCCTGGTCCAGGGGGTGGGGTGTATCGCGCTCGCGGTGGCGGTCGTCGCGCTCCGTCGGCTGCTGCTGCTGGCGGCGGGAGCGGTCGCGCTGGCCGCCACCGCCGTCGGCCTGCTGCTCAGCGCGCACATCGGCCTGTTCGGCTATCAGGAGAGCCTGGCAGTTCCGTACGCCAGGCTCTCCCTGGTCGTGGAGTTCACCGGTGCGGCGGTCCTAGCGGTCGCGGCCCTCATAATGCTGGCCCCCCGGGCCCGTGTATAGAGTGTGCGGCAGATGGAAACCCCAGCTGAGCGGCTACCCGACGAGGTTCTCCTGGCGGGCCTGGGCGCAGGTGACTCCAGTCTCGCGATCGCGTTCGTGCGCCGGTTCCAGCGAGTCGCCTTTGGCGTCGCGCTGACCGTCACCGGCGACCCGGACACCGCCGAGGACGTCGCGCAGCGAGCCTTCGAACAGGCATGGCGGCATGCGCAGGTGTACGACTCACGGCGAGGCTCGGTCCGGGCATGGCTGACGACGATTACCCGCAACCTGGCCATCGACGTCGTCCGCGTACGGACCGCGGTGCCGGTGAACCCGGACGACTTGCCCGTCGTCCTGACCGCGATGACCGAGACACCGGAACTGGTCGCGGTCGCCCGTGACCGGGCGGCCGGGCTGCGTCGGGCCCTTGCTCAGCTTCCGGCCACCCAAGCCCGGGCGGTGGCAATGGCCGGGATTTACGGGATGACCGCAAGGCAGATCGCCGACGCCGAGCAGATTCCGCTGGGCACCGCGAAGACCCGGATCAGGGATGGCATGCACAAACTGCGAGCCGCCTACCTGCCGGAGGGGGCAGCATCCGATGAATGAGCCACACGCGATGGGATGCGACGAACTGGCCGACGTGGCCGCCGAACTCGCACTCGGTGTCCTGACAGGACGCGAGCGGGCCGAGGCGCTCGCACATCTGGCCCAGTGCCCGGCATGCCGCGAGAACGTTCGCCAGCTCGCCGTGACCGGCGAGGAACTACTGGAACTGCTGCCGGTCAGCGAGCCGCCGCCCGGATTCGAGACCCGGGTGATGGACCGGCTTGGATTCACCACCCCTAGCCCGGTCCCAGTCTCGGACGAAGCCGGTACTGCCGAGCGCCGGAGTCACCGCGTCCGCCAGCTCAGCCGTAGTCGCCGGCTGCTGACCGTCGCGGCCGCGGTGGTGGCTATCGCCGTCGCCGGCGTGGGCGGCTGGGGCCTGCGCTCCGCCACCACCACGTCACCCGCCAAGTCGCCGCTGAGTACCGCGGCGCTGCTCTCAGCCACCCACCAGCGGGCCGGAACCATCTACATCTACAACGGCAGCCCTCATTGGCTTTACATGTACGTGGACATGTCCTCACGAACCGGCACCGTGATCTGCCAGGTGATCAGCCGCGACTGGCAGATCACCACCGTCGGGTCGTTCCAGCTGGACAACGGCTACGGCGCCTGGGGCAGCCCAGAACCCGACACGACCGCCCCGCCCGCCGCCGTCCGCCTAGTCACCCCCGGCGGCACCGTAATAGCCACCGCCACCATCTCCCAGCACTAACTAACCCCCGCCCCCGGGCACGCGCCGCCCGATCTACGAGGCCCGGTGCGGATCGTGGACAGTTCGCGTGCGTATAAGCCCCGAACTGTCCACGATCATGACCAGGCCAAAGGCCGAGGCGTGGGACAAGCCGTGCCGCCAGGAGCAAGATCACCGATGCGCCAGCAAAATCCGAACTCGGGTAGCAAAACGGGCGCGCAACCTGGATCGCAGTACCGGCGGACCACGACATGTTGAGGTTCTCGTCCGGAGCAGGACATGGCGCGTTCACCCCAAGGCGACCTGCGGCGCGCACACTGGGCGCTTGTTGTGGCACGGCGACTTGTCAGAACAAGTTCGGCCCCCACTGCCGGCGGGCGGAGTCAGCGAGAGCGGCCGGGCTGGGCACCGAGTGCCGCTCGCTGAGCCACAACGTGCACCAAGAGTGAGCCACAACCTGCATCAAGAGGATGGATCAAGGTGACAAACTCCGATAATTCACGTAAACCTGGATCGCCGTGGCAGCCTGGTCGGCTGCTCATGCCGGGTGTTAGCCGACGCCGCTTCCTGCAAGCTTCCGGGCTTGGCGCGGCGGCGGCCGCGGCCACCGGCCTCGGCGCCGGACCGGCGGCTGCCAGTGTGGCCGGTCGCTCGGCGGCGTCCAGCGCGCTGCCCAAGGGCTTCACCGGCACCATGAAGGACCTGCGGCACGTGGTGATCCTGATGCAGGAGAACCGGTCCTTCGACCATTACTTCGGGACACTCCGCGGCGTCCGTGGCTTCGATGACAGGCAGTTCCTCACCTGGCAGAACGGGAACAGCATCTTCCAGCAGCCCGACGCGGCTCGCACCGACCTCGGGTACCTGCTCCCGTACAACCTCACCGACCAGACCGACGGCGACCTCGACCACTCATGGGATGGCGACCACGAGGCCCGGAATGGCGGGCTGTGGAACGGCTGGGTTCCGGCCAAGACCGAAGAGACCATGGGCTACTTCACCCGGGACGAGATCCCGTTCCAGTACGCGGTCGCCGATGCCTTTACCATCTGCGACGGCTACCACCAGGCGATCATGGCGCCCACCAGCCCCAACCGGATGTACTTCTGGACCGGCACGTCGAGTGGCTGGACCAGCAACCCGAACGACTACGAGGTCGACTTCGGGTCGGACGCCGAAACGGCCGAGGTCACGACCTACCCGCAGCTGCTGCAGGCCGCCGGCGTCGACTGGCAGGTTTACGCCAACAACCAGGTAGGCGACAGCGGCAGCTACCCCGATTACTTCCTCGGGGACTACGGCGACAACCCGCTCTGGTTCTACCAGCAGTACAACAGCACCAACAGCCGCGACGGCGGGACCAGCGAGCTCGCGGTTCGCGGGGCGGTCACGCCCTGGCAGACCGACGCGGGGGCACCCGCCCTCAGCGAAACCCACGCCGCGTACGTGCTGTCGTCGTTCATCAAGGCGGTAAACAGCAACAGCCTTCCCCAGGTGTCCTGGATCGTCGCCCCGGCCGGCTACTGCGAGCACCCCTCCTACACCCCCGACTACGGGGCGCACTACGTGAACACCGTGCTCCAGACGCTGTTCTCGAACCCCGACGTATGGAAGAACACGGCGCTGTTCATCACCTACGACGAGCATGACGGGTTCTTCGACCACCAGCTCCCGCCCTTCCCTGAGGGGAGCGTCACCGACGAGCACATCGACGGGTTGCCGATCGGTCCCGGGACCCGGGTCCCGATGCTCATCGCCTCGCCGTGGACCCGAGGCGGCTACGTGGACTCCAACGTCTACGACCACACCTCGATGCTCCGGTTCCTCGCCCACTGGACAGGGGTGAAGCCGGCCAACGTCACCCCGTGGCGGGAGTCGGTGACCGGTGACCTGACCGCGGCGTTCGACTTCACGCACCCGGACTTCTCGATCCCTGGCAACATCCCGACTCTCGGCCAGACCTGGGCCCTGACCCAGCTGACCGGCGGATCGACCACGCCTCCGGCCGAGGGCGACCAGAAGATGCCGGCCCAGGAGCCCGGCACCAGGCCGCACCGCCCGAGCAACCACCAGCCCTTCGCCGACGTGACGGTGGACCGCGGCACCAGCCAGGTCACCGCCGCCCTCACCAACACCGGCAAGGTCGGAGTCTCCTTCGCCGTCTACCCCGACGATCTCCTGGCCGCCGCCCCCACGCCCGTCACGGTGCTCCAGTCCGCACCGGGTTCCTACGTCTGGGACGCGGCGCTGACCGCCGGGAAGTACGCCTTCTCGGTCTACGGCCCTGACGGGTTCCTGACCAGCTTCGCGGGCGAGGTTGTGCCCGCTGGCCAGAAGTCCGGCCAGATCCCGGTCGTCACCGCCGGTCTGAAGCACGCCGGTGACAAGACGGTCGAGCTCACGCTGGCCAACGAGGGTAGCGAGGCGATCACCTACACCCTGACCCCGAACGACTACGAGGGCCGCACCCAGACGGTCACCGTGAAGCTCGGCGGCCCCAAGACCGTCAGCTGGCCGACCAATGAGTACGGCTACTACGACGTGGTGATCACCGCCAGCACCGGCGACGGCTTCCGCCGCCGCTACGCGGGCCGTATCGCCTGAACGACGCGTGGCGCCTGAGACCGGAGGTCTCAGGCGCCACGACTTCGTTACCTAGAGCGGGTCGTCGGAGATCGCGCGGATGACGCGCCCGTTGGCCTGCTCGATGGGAAGGCTGCGGTTTGTCATGGCTACGTGGACATCGCCGCTGCGTAGACGTATGGCCAGCGACGCGGATGCGCCGCGGCCGCGCCCGGCGTGGCCTGCCACGCCGAGGGATTCGTTGATATGCCAGCCGAATCCGATGCCGGGCATCGTGTCGCCGCCGGGCCAGACCCGCGGCCGCTGTGCCTCGCGGGCGAGCTCGGCGGGCAGCAGGGAGGCCCAGCCCAGGCCGAAGCGGACCAGGTCGGCTGCTGTCGCCCACAGGCCAAGGGCCGCCTGGACGGTGCCGACTTCCGCGGGTGCCGGGCGGAAGGCGCCTTCCTTGTTCAGCCCGTAGCCGGTGATGGCCCGCGCGTCAGCCGCTGGCCAGCGATCGGGGAACCACGAGCTGTTCATCCCCAGCGGGTCGAGCACCAGCTGGGATGCCGCGTCCGGGTACGGCAGTCCGCTGACATCAGCGATCAGCGCTCCGAGAGCGGCGTACCCGCCGATGCCAATGGTGAAGGTGCCGAGCGTTCCACCGCAGGCCAGTACCGGCCCGGTCAGGGCTACCAGGTCGGGGACCGTCTCGGCGCGCACTTCGGCCGGGCTGTCTACGCCGTCGGTGCTGGTGAGCAGTTCCCGGATGGTGATGGCGTCGTCGGCGAGCCGGACGGTGCGCAGGTGATCGTTCGCCCGGTCGTTTAGGTCCAGGCGGCCGTCGGCGACCAGCCGGAGCACGGCGGTAGCGGTGATCAGCATGGTGATCCTGTAGACCGGGAACCGATGAGTGGTGCTCAGTGGCTCGTCCCGGTCCAGGTCAGCCCAGCCGAGGGCCAGCTCCCAAGGCCGCCCGCCGCCGCTGCCGGCCAAGACCAGCCCGGGCAGGCCCAGCTCGCCCATTACCTCCTCCGCCACGGCTGCTGCCTGCGCGGGGACCTCGCCTGCCGCCTCGGTGTGCGTCGTGGCGAGGCGGGCATCGGTGACCGCCCCGCCCACACGATGCGTCATCATCCCCATAAGCCGATGTGGCGGCTCGGCCACCGCCAGCGCATGAATCTGTACGTTGCCGGCCAGGGCACGGACAAACAACGGGCGGTCGGCAAGGACGGTGACCTCGTCGCGGAGACCTCCGCTCTCGGCCAGGGAAGAAAGACTCGACACCAGCCGGCCTGACGTGATCCGGCTCAGGAACGGCTCCTCGAAGTGCTCGCTGAGCTCATCCTCGCCGGGCGCGGACCAGTCCGGCTGGCCGACCCCGGCGAATCGGGAAGCGATCCAGCGTATGTGCTCGAGCGCGGCGTCTTCGGGGTCCGGTTGGCCATCGCCGATGAGCTGCTTGAGCGCGGTCCAGCTCGGCTGGCCGTGCTCGCGAGCGATGACGAGCTGCGCGTCGTGCAGAGTGGGAAATTCACCGGCCGCCAACCGGCGTCGCGCCTCAAGCTTCAGGAAACGAAGGCTAGGGCGGTCGGGAAGTGAACGTGACTGATCGGACATGGTAGTCCCTCCCAGTGCCCGGGGGTCCGCGACATCGGGCGGGAAAGACGACCACCGATGGCTTCATGTGCACCGGTGAGCTTGGAGCTCTGCCCGCGGACCCAGAGGCGGCCGGAAACCACCGTTCGTTAGTTTACGTCCGCGATCTGCTGCCGCCAACGTGGCGCCGCGCATCCGGCGGACCGGATCTCTGGACAAGGACATCAACCGCTGTATCCCTGTCTTATGTATATAGATAAAGCGATCAGGGCGGGTGCCGCGCTTTGCGGGCGTCTGGTCGGCGGGCGGCGGACCGCGATCTGGTTACGCAGCGGGCTACAACGAGTATCTGGCGTCGGTCGGAGGCACCAAGGGTGTCCCCGACAAGACCTGCCGGGGTCAGGCCTGGGTCAGGCCGATCACCGCGCTCGACGCCTACCTCCTGGTATATCAGCTCGTCGACATCGAGGGCCTGACCTCCGAGCCGGACCAGCTCGCGAACGCGCAGCCGCCAACCGCGACCGCGCAGCCGTCGGCCACCGCGGACCTGTCAGCGCTGGCCGCGTCGGTGGTGCGCAGGGCGCCCGGCACCGACGGGCTGCCCGCTGCCTCACAGCTGCGCAAGCTCGGCGATCAGGCCACCGCCGGCACTGGCAGCAACGCGATCGCGATCGGCTCGGACGGGACCAGAGATCACCAGCACGGCATGCTGCTTGGTAACCCGCACCTGCCGTGGCAGGGTGCGTTGCACCTGTACCAGGCGCAGTTCACGATCCCGGGCACGATGAACGTCGAGGGCGCCACGATAGTCGGCGTTCCGCTGGTCGTCGTCGGGTTCACCGGATCGATGGCGTGGAGCGAGACAACTTCGCGCTCGTGGACGGTTGTGCCGTACCAGCTGACGCTGGTCCCCGGCCATCCCGCCGAGTACGTCTACGACGGCAAGGCCACGGACATGACCGGCCAGACGGTCACCGTGCCCGAGCTCACCGCCGGTGGCACGATCAGCGAGATCAAGCACACGGTCTGGTACACCCGCTACGGAGCGGTGCTCAGCGGGTATCAGGGAGTTCCGTTGGGGTGGAGCACCACGACCGCGTTCGCGCTCGACGACGCGGACGCCGGCAACTTCCGGTTCCTCAACCAGTTCCTCGGCATCGACGAGGCGCCCTCAGTCACCCAGGTGCTTTCGGTCCTGAAGGAGTGCGAGGGCGGCCCCTGGAACAACACGGTCGCGTCCGACTCGGCCGGCCGCGCCCTGTACGCCGACATCCAGTACGGTGCCACCCTGGTCAAGTCGCAGGTGGTGGCCATGTGCCGGTCCTCACGGGGGGCGCTGCTGTTCTCTTTCTTCTGGGACAACGCGCTGTCCGACTGGGACGCCACCTGGTCGCACCCGTTCCAGGCCACCGATCCGCTCGGCACCCCGTACGGGCTGAACACGGCCAGTTCCTGGGTTCAGCAGTCGTTCGGCAGCGCACTGGAGCAGATGAACGCTTCCGGCTTTCCCTACGACCTCGCGCTCGGTCAGGTGCAGTACGTGACGCTCGACGGCCAGAACATCCCGCTGCCTGGCGGCCCGGCCGACCCCAACGGCGAGCTCAACGCCATGAACATCAACTCGCCGGGTGCGATCCCCGGCACTAGCTCCACCTACATCCAGGTCGTCACCTGGGCGGCCGGCGACGCCTGCCCGGAGGCCGCCACCGTGCTTGCCTACTCCGAGTCAGAAAACCCGGCCTCGCCGCATTACGACGACCAGACCAAGCTGTTCTCCCGCCGTCAGTGGGCGACCGGCTACTTCTGCCCGGCCCAAGTGGCCGCGCACGCGGTATCGACCACAGTCGTGTCCGGTGACCGCTGACGCCTGGCGACTCCTCGGCCGGCCCGATCGGGCCGGCCGAGGAACCCGGCTGAAGCGCCAACAAGGTTGACACTCATTTATCACGTACTTAAACTTATGATAACTAACTATTAAGAAACTTTACTATTTAATATGTCATAACGACGCGGGGGATTGACCTCGGGAAGCTAACTCGATGACCGGAGGAGGAACGATGGACCCAGCCGTCCCGGAACTGCCACCCAGACCGAGAAGGAGCAGAGCCCGAAGGGCTCGCATGCTGATCGCCACGCTGGGCACGGCGTTGCTCGCGGTCACCTGCATCGCCGCGACCGCGGCGGCGCGGGAGAACTCCCCGCGCACGGGCCAGGTGCGCCAGACGGCGAACCTGAGCGTGGACACGACGTCGGCGCTGACCGACAACTGGTACGAGTCGGCGCCGTACTACAGCGTGCTTGACTCGGACGCCCCCGACCTCGGGACGGTCATGTCGGCCACCGGCCAGAAAGCGTTCGACATGGCCTTCATCCTGGCGGACGGCAGCAGCTGCACCCCGGCCTGGAACGGGACCGACCCGGTATCGAGCGACACGCAGGTGGCCGCGGTGATCAACGAGGTGCGTTCCGGCGGCGGCGACGTGATCGTGTCCGCGGGCGGTTACAACGGGACGAAGCTCGGCCAGGTCTGCGGGACCGCCGCCGCCACCGCGGCCGCGTACCAGCAGGTCATCACCGCCTACGGGCTGCACGCGTTCGACTTCGACCTCGAGGAACCAGAGATCGAGAACTCCGCCGCGATCGACAACGAACTGGGCGCCGCGCAGATCCTGCAGGCGGACAACCCGGGCCTGTTCATCTCGATTACGATCCCGTCCACCGCGACCGGCGCCAACTACTTCGGCCAGCAGTTGCTCGACGAGGCCCTGTCGCTCGGCTTCACCCCGAATGACTACACGATCATGCCGTTCGACGGCGGGTACAGTGGCGGCTCGGCGCAGGTCACCGCGCTGGAGGACTTCAACGCCCAGCTGGTCGCCGCGTTCGGCTGGAGCAGCTCGGTGGCTTACGCGCACGAGGGCTTCTCCGGGATGAATGGCCGGGACGACGACGGCGACTACTTCTACCAGAGCGACTTCCAGACGGTGCTCACCTTCGCGCAGAGCGTCGGCCTGGGCCGGTACACGTTCTGGTCGGTCAACCGCGACCGTGAATGCGATCCGGTGGACAACAACGACGTGACGTCGAGTGAGTGCAGCGGCGTGGCGCAGAACTCGTGGGACTTCACCGCCTACACGGTCGCGTTCGCCAACAGCGCGCCAGTGGCGACGTCGTCCCCGACTCCGTCCCCATCGCCGACTTCGACCGGCTCCTGCACGGCTGCCGCCTGGTCATCGACCGCGACCTACGTCTCCGGTGACGTCGTGTCCTACGACGGCGATCAGTGGACCGCCAACCAGTGGAACTACGACGAGGTGCCTGGCGGTTCGTCGGGCGCCTGGACCAGCGACGGCGCCTGCTAACCGTGAGCTGCGGTGCCCGGGATCGCGGCAGCCCGGGCACCGCTCACTCGTGACCGACGCCGGCGGGGAAGAACCCGAACACCCAGGAGCCGGGAGCGGCCGGATTGTCGCCGGCCCAGAATTCGGTCCAGTGTTCACTGCCCTCAGGGGTGACTGTTTGATTACCCGACGCACATGTACCAGTGAGACCAGCCACGCGCCGTTATGGTCATACTCCTTGGTATTGAGGTGGGCCGTTGCTGGTCGGTGCTGCACCAACCGCATTCTTAGCTGGTTAATGCAGCACTCACCAGGAAAGGCCCGCTGCGCCGCGCCCCAGCTGCGGCCGGAACTTTCCGTAAACACATGAAAAATCGCGACTTGTCCGGACCGCCCCGCGGCACGCGGCCCAGCGATGGCCCATCGGTGGCGCTATACCCCCATCGATGGCCCATCGATAGCGGCGCGGATGCCCCCGCCGGCGAGCTACGCCGCGGGAGCGGGGCCGGTGGAGCCGCGGACCACTAGTTCCGGCTCGAAGAGCAGTTCCTCCGGGTAGACGGCGGCGTTCTCGATCTGGTCGACCAGCAGCGCCACGGCGGCCTTGCCCATTGACTCGATGGGCTGGCGGACCGTGGTCAGCGGCGGATCGGTGCAGTTCATGAACGCCGAGTCGTCGTAGCCGACGACCGACACCGCTCCCGGTACCGACAGGCCCGCCCGGCGGATCGCGCGCACCGCGCCGAGCGCCAGCGGGTCGCTGGCGCAGATTATGCCGGTGATGCCGTGCCGCAGCAGCCGGGTGGTCGCGGCCTGACCGCCCTCCAGCGAGAACAGCGCGTGCTCGACCGGGGCGACGTCGAAACCGGCGTCGGCGGTCAGCGACCTGAACGACTCCAGCTTGCGCCGCGACGGCATGTGATCTTCCGGCCCGAGGACCAGGCCGATCCGCTGGTGGCCGAGCGAGGCCAGGTGGGTGAAGGCCTGTTCGGCCGCCGTCATGTCGTCGGTCGCCACACAGGGGAATTCCAGGTGCTCGATCGCCGCGTTGAACAGCACGCAGGGGATTCCCCGCTCGTGCAGCAGCCGGTAGTGGTCGTGCGGTGCCGCCTGCTCGGCGTAGTGCCCGCCGGCGAAGACGACGCCGGAGACCTGCTGCTCGAGCAGCATTGACACGTAGTCGGCCTCGGACATTCCGCCGGCGGTGCGGGTGCAGAGCACGGGGGTGAAGCCGCGCTGCGCGAGCGCCCCGCCGACCACCTCGGCGAGCGCGGGGAAGATCGGGTTCTGCAGCTCAGGGAGCACGAGGCCGATTAGCCGGGCACGCCCGCGGCGCAGTTGGGTGGGCCGTTCGTAGCCGAGCACGTCCAGGGCGGTCAGCACCGACTCCCTGGTCGATTCCGAGACGCCGGTCTTGCCGTTCAGCACGCGGCTGACCGTGGCTTCGCTTACCCCAACCTTCTTCGCCACGTCGGAAAGGCGCCGGGCTGGTGTCGCTGTCATGCTGCAAAGATACGACATCATGCCGCAAGTATTGCGGATCGGCACCGGGTCTAGGGTCCGCGGAACGCGCCGCGATCGGCTAGTCACCCGAAACCGGCCGCAACGGTTGCCGTAAGAACCGGCATGTCAGCCCCTGCTAATGCGATGAGCTCGCCAGCGGCAACATCATCGTGATGAAGTTGTGTCCTTGCGAGTTTTAGTCCAGATCTTGCGATCTACAGTCGAGATACGTAAGTTGATTAATCAATATCTTCCATCAGATTCTAGCTCCATACCCGGTAATATCCCAGCACCGCAGGAAGGATCGGTCGATGCACAGATGCCTCGGCAGACACCTCGGCAGACGGTCCGGCACAGCCGCCGGTTACCGCAGGACAGTCGGCCTCAGCCTCGTCGCGGTTCTCGCAGCCGCCGGCGTCGCCGCATGCTCAAGCAGCGGCTCTACCTCCGGATCCGCCGCTAGCGGCGGCCACGTCACGTTCAGCATCGACTGCGCGCCGAATTCCACCGATGCCGTCCTGCACAAGGCGTGGATCCAGGACGTCGCGATATTCGAGAAGCAGAACCCCAACATCACCGTCAACAGCATCTGGGCCGGTGCCCAGTGCGAAGTGCCGGCGACGTTCACCGCCCAGCTCGACGCTGGCACCGAGTCGAACGTGTACTACGCCTACTTCACCGACCTGGATCAGATTCTGCTCGCCGGGCAGGCCGCTGACCTCACGCCCTACATCAACTCCTCGACAATCCCGCTGTGGAATGACATCGTGCCGAGCGCGAGGAAGGCCTACACCGCGGGAACCACGATCTACGGCATACCGACGTCCAACTACGACCAGGGCCTGATCTACAACCGCGCCCTGTTCACCAAGGCGGGCCTTAACCCGAACGACCCGCCGACCACCTGGGCCCAGGTGGAGGCGGATGCCACCGCGATCGCCAAGCTAGGCAACGGCATCTGGGGCTTCGGCGACTACAGCTCGCAGAACGATGGCGGCTGGCACTTCTCCTCCTACGTCGACGCGCAGGGCCAGACAATGGTCAACTCGGCCGGCACCACGGCGTCGTTCGACACCCCGCAGAGCGAGGCGATCCTCCAGGCGCTGCACACCATGCGGTTCACTGACCACGCGATGAGCCCGACCCAGGGCCTAGCCTGGGGCACGCTGCAGAAGCAGATGGCGGCGGGCAAGCTCGGCATGTACATCGCCGCGCCGGACGACATCTACAACCAGATCGTCCCGGTGGACGGCGGCAACATCAACGACATCGGGATGGGCCCGCTGCCAAGTACCAGCGGCAGCCCAGCCGGTTCCCTGTCTGGCGGCAACGGCTACGTGTTCGCCAAGCGGGACACCCCCGCGCAGATCGAAGCCGGCATCAAGTTCATCAACTTCGAGGACCTGACGATCGGTCAGGGCCAGTTCAACTACGCCCGGCTCAAGGCGGATGGCTACATTGTCGGGTTCCCCGAGCCCGAGCTGTTCGACGGGTCGGCCGACACCGCGTACCAGGCGTCGCTCGACAAGTCCGCCACTATCAATGTGTCGTACTACGCACCGTTCTACGCACCGTTCAAGAACGGCACCGAGCAGTCGATCCCGGAGCCGACGGATGCGCAAGCCGTCTACAAGTCCCTGGACCCGGCGATGCTCGCGGTACTCACCGATCCGAATGCCAATATCCCGCAGCTGCTAAAGACGGCCGCGGCCAACGTCAACACGATTCTGGCCAACAGCAGTGGCTGACCTGGCCACCACGGGAAAGGCCAATCCCGCCCGCCCGTCCCCGGCGCGTACCAGCGCCGGGGGCGGGCCGGCCCGCGATTACCTGTTCCGCCGGCAGCTGGTTCCCGCGGCAAAGCGCAACGCGACCGCGTGGAGTTTCCTGATCGGTGCCGTGGTGTGCTTCGCGTTCTTCTCCTGGTATCCGATGATCCGGGAGATCGCGATGAGCTTTCAGGGCAAGCAGATCAGCCCGGTCACCGGCTTGCCGGAGACCACCTGGGTCGGCCTGGAGAACTACCGGCGCATCTTCCATGACCCGACGTTCTGGCTGGCCTGGCGGAATACGGCGGAGTTCACCGTGCTCGCGCTGGCCCTCGGCTACGCGGTGCCGTTTTTCGCCGCGATCTTGCTGAACGAGCTGCGGCACGCCAAGGGGTACCTTCGCTGCCTGGTGTACCTGCCGGTGATGCTCCCGCCCACCTCGGCGCTGCTGCTGTTCGTGTACTTCTACGACCCGACCTATGGCCTGTTCAACGAGATCCTGCACGCGCTGCACCTGCCGACCTCACAGTGGGCGCTGTCCTCGGGCACCGGCTTCTTCAGCATGGCGATGCTTTCGGTGGTCATCGCCTCCACCTGGATGAACATGGGCGGTGCCACGCTGATCTACCTGGCCGCGCTGCAGAACATCCCGGGTGAGCTGTACGAGGCGGCCGAGCTGGACGGGGCCGGCGTGCTCAAGAAGATCCGGCACGTCACCATCCCGCAGACCAAGCTCATCTTGTCGATGCTGCTGATGCTGCAGATAGTCGCCACGATGCAGATGTTCGTCGAGGCGTTCGTCCTGAACGGCGGGGCCGGGCCCAATGACAACACGGTGTCGGTGGTCAACCTGATCTACACCTACGCGTTCGCGATGAGCGGCTCGGCCAACTTCAACTCCGCCTCCGCGCTCGGCGTGATGCTCATGTGCGTGCTCGCCGCCTTCTCCGGCGGCTATCTGTGGCTCAACCGCGAAAGGAGATTACATGGCATCCCTGGCGACGAGCCTGCGCAGTGCGCGGCGCCGCGAGCAGAATGCCCGCCGCGGGCAGAGCAGCGCGAGCGTCCGTTCGCTTATCTCTCCCGCGCAGCTCAACCGCGCGCACAACCGGGTCATCTACCGGATCGTCCTCACCATCGTCATCGTGGTGTTCACGCTGGTCTTCATCGGCCCGCTGTACTTTCTGTTCACCGACGGGCTGAAGTCCACCCAGGAGGCGATCTCCACCCCGCCGACGCTTTACCCGCATGCTGTTCACTTCAGCAACTTTGTGTCGGCGTGGAAGTTCATGAGTCTGGGCTCGCTGTTCCTCAACACCTTCTACTATGCGTTCGGCGCACTGTTCTTCCAGCTGCTGTTCGACGTGACCGCGGCCTATGCGATCTCCCAGCTGCGCCCGGTGCTTGGCAACGTCATCTTCGCCATGATGCTGGCTACGTTGATGATCCCGGCGACCGTGCTGCTGGTCCCGCAGTACCTGACGGTGGCGAACCTGCCGATTCTGCACATCAACCTGATCGGCTCCCCGGAGGCGATCTGGCTTCCCTCGGTCACCAACGCGTTCAATATCTTCCTGCTGAAACGGTTCTTCGACTCGATACCCCGCGAGCTGCTGGACGCGGCCGCCATCGATGGCGCCTCGGCCCTGCGCACGCTGTGGCGGATCGTGATCCCGATCTCCCGGCCGATCCTCGCCGTGGTGTCGATCTTCGGGTTTGTCTTGGTGTGGAAGGACTTCCTGTGGCCGCTCCTAGTCGAGAACGGCTACAGCCCGACCCGGGAAACGCTGAACATCGGGATCTGGTCGGCCAGCAGCACTGCCCCGGAGAACCTGATCCTCGCCGCGTCCGCGATGGCGGCGGTGCCCACGATCGTGTTCTTCCTCGTCTTCCAGCGCAACATCGTGGCCGGCCTGACCGCAGGCGGAATCAGGGGCTGAGCTCCGACACAAAAGCCTCAGCCAGACACGAAAGCAGGTATCCCTTTGTCCGAAAACGCGCCCGACAACCCGCCCAGCAACGCGTGGTGGCGAACCGCCGCGATCTATGAGCTGTACGTACAGAGCTTCGCGGACCGCGACGGCGCGGACGGCGTCCCTGACGGACTTGGCGACCTGGCCGGCGTGCGGTCGCGGTTGCCGTACCTGGCCCGGCTCGGCATCGACGCGATCTGGTTCACCCCGTGGTATCCGTCCCCGCTGAACGACGCCGGCTACGACGTCGCCGATTACCGGGACATCGCTCCGGCCTTCGGCACGCTGCCCGGCGCCGACGAACTGATCGCCGAGGCGCTCGACCAGGGCATCAAGTCGATCATCGACCTGGTGCCCAACCACTCCTCCGATCAGCACCGGTGGTTCCAGGCCGCGCTCGCGGCCGGGCCTGGCTCACCGGAACGCGACCGCTTCTGGTTCCGGCCAGGGCGGGGTTCCGATGGTGAGCTGCCGCCGAACAACTGGCAGTCCCGGTTCGGCGGCCCGGCCTGGACCCGGGTCCCGGACGGCGAGTGGTATCTGCACATATTCGCCCCCGAGCAGCCCGACTTCAACTGGGCGAACCCCGAAGTGCGGGCTGAGTTCGAGGACATCTTGCGGTTCTGGTTCGACCGCGGCGTGGCGGGGATCAGGATCGACACGGCGGCGATGCTGACCAAGGACCCGGCGCTGCCCGATGACGGCGACGACCACGCAGCCGGCCAGCATCCCTACATCGACCGCGACGACGTGCACGACATCTACCGGGCGTGGCGCCGGATCGCGGACTCCTACCCGGGCGAGCGGGTGCTGATCGGCGAGATCTGGCTGCCCGACGCCGCCCGGCTGGCCCGGTACACGCGGCCGGACGAGCTGCATTCGGTGTTCAACTTCCCGTACCTGTCCTGCCCCTGGGATGCCGGGGCGCTGCGCGAGGCGATCGACGCGACGCCGTCCCCTCCCACCTGGGTGCTGTCCAATCACGACGTCGACCGGCACGTGTCCAGATACGGCCGCCAGGACACCTCGTTCGACCTGGACAACCGGGACCACACCCAGCAGGTCGACCTGGCGCTCGGCACCCGCCGGGCACGCGCCGCGGCGCTGCTGACCATGGCCCTGCCCGGTGCCGTCTACATCTACCAGGGCGAGGAACTGGGCCTCTGGGAGGTGGAGGACATCCCGGATGACCAGCGCCGGGATCCCATCTTCATCCGCACCAACGGCGCGGACCCGGGGCGCGACGGTGCGCGGGTGCCGCTGCCGTGGAGCGGCGCCGAGCCGCCGTTCGGCTTCTCGGTCGCCCAGCCATGGCTGCCGCAGCCGAAGGAATGGCGCGACCTCACCGTCGAGGCCGAGGATGGCGACCCGGGCTCCACGCTCTCGCTGTACCGCGAGGCACTGCGGCTACGCCGGGTGTACTGGACCGGCGCACCGGAGCTGAGCTGGCTGCCGGCCCCCGGCGACGTGCTCGCGTTCGCGCGTGGTGCGGTGCGGTGTTTCGCCAACCTGTCGGCGGTGCCGGTCAGCCTGCCGGCCGACGCGACCGTGCTGCTGGCCAGCGGCCCGCTCCAGGACGGAGCGCTGCCGCCCGACACAACAGCGTGGCTCGGCTAGCCGTACGCGCGTGATCGCGGTTTCCGGTGGTGCAGCACCGGAAACCGCGATCACTTGTTTGTGGTCAGGAGGAGGACGGCCCGAAGATCTCGAATTCGGAGACCTGTCCGGCGGGCCAGCCGGTGTTGGCGGTGAAGTCCAGTTGCAGGTACTGGACGTCTTCGGTTGACGGCAGGCTGATGGTCACTGTGTTGCCGGTGGACGGGTTGAAGGTGTATCCGGCCGAGGCGACCAGCGTGGTCCAGGTGGACCCGTTGGTGCTGCCGAGCACGGATAGTGTCTCGGTCCTGGTGGTCCAGTCCGACAGTGGCGGCAGGTCGAGGGTGATCGAGGCCACCGCCTGAGTGGAGCCGAGGTTGGCTTCCAGCCATTGCGGGAAGTCGCTGTCGGTGCTCTCCCAGTAGGTGTCGGCGTTGCCGTCGTTGGCGTTGGACGGGACGTAATCCTGCGTGTACCCGCTGGCGGTCATCGTGGCGCCCAGCGCCAGGTTGGTCGGGCTGGTACCGGTTCCGGTGCCGCCGCCACCGGAACCGCCGGGGAAGATCTCGAATTCGGAGACCTGTCCGGCGGGCCAGCCGGTGTTGGCGGTGAAGTCCAGTTGCAGGTACTGGACGTCTTCGGTTGACGGCAGGCTGATCGTGACCGTGTTGCCGGTGGACGGGTTGAAGGTGTATCCGGCCGAGGCAACCAGCGTGGTCCAGGTGGATCCGTTGGTGCTGCCGAGTACGGATAGGGTCTGGGTCCTGGTCGCCCAGGACGATAGTGGCGGCAGGTCGAGGGTGATCGACCCGACCGCTTGTACGGAGCCGAGGTTGGCTTCCAGCCATTGCGGGAAGTCGCTGTCGGTGCTCTCCCAGTAGGTGCTGGTGTTGCCGTCGTTGGCGTTCGACGGCAGGTAATCGTCGGTGTAGCCGCTGGCGGTCATGGTCGCGCCCAGCGCCAGGTTCGTCGTCGACGTGATCCCGAATCCGGACAGGCTCACGGTCAGCGTGGGTGTCGGGCTGCTGTTGTCCACCGTCAGGGTGCCGGACTGGCTGCCGCTCGCGGTTGGCGAGTAGGTCACCGCGACGGTGCAGTTCGCCCCCGCCGCTAGCGACGACCCGCAGTTGCTGGTCTCCGAGAAGCCGCTGGTCGTGGCGATCGAGGAGATGGTCTGCGCGCTGCTGCCCGGGTTGCTGATCGTCACGTCCTGGGCGCTTGAGGTATCTCCGACGTCGGTGTCGCCGAAGCTCAGGCTGGACGTCGACGCCGTCAGCGCGCCTGGCGTCACCTGGCTGGGGAACGTGGTCAGCACCGGCGTGGCGGACCAGCCGGAGTTCCCCGAGCCCACATCCAGGGTGAACGTGCCGCTGCCCGCCGGATAGGGATTGTTGTAGATGCCCGCCACGCCGATGTTGCTGGCCGTGACGTTGCTGACCGACACCGAGCCTTGCGTCTCTATCTGGAAGATGACGGTTCCGGTGCCGTTGACGTTGTCGCCATTGATGTTGACACCGCTGACCGCGTAGCCGTTGCCGCTGCCGGAGACGATCTCGTAGGCGCTGTAAGGGCTGTCGTCGATGTTGTTATCGCTGATGTTGACCGTGACGCCGGAGAACGCGTAGTCATAGGCGTCGATCTGCAGCGCGCCCATCGGGTGGTCCCAGTTGGGGTTGTAGGCGCCGGTCCGCAGCAGCGTGTTGTCCGACACGGTGATCGTGCCGGTTAGCGGAACGAACCCGGGGGAGAGGAATTGCTCGTTGGAGATGTCCATCCCGCTGCCGAGCGCGTTGGTGTCCGCGATGACGTTGCCGGTGATGGTGTTGTCCGAGCCGCCGTATTCAGCGATGCCGTTGGCGAGGTTGGGCTGCTCGACGGTGTTGTCGCTGAACGTGATCCCGGAATCGAGCGCCGGGTAGGACCAGATGGCCAGCCCGTCGTCTCCGGTGTTACGGATGAAGTTGTTGGTGACGGTGCAGTTGGTCGCGTTGCCGTTGAAGTTGAGGCCGTCGGCGTCGGTGGACAGGATCACGGTGTTCTCCACCGTGCAGTTGCTGTTGCCGTACTGCAGCCAGAATCCGACGTTCGTGTCCTGTATCCACAGCCCGTTGACGGTCCACCCGCTGCCGAGCGATCCGTCGATCGCGTTGTGCGTGCTGTCGTCGTAACGGCCGACCGTATTCCCCTGGATCGCGAAACCGCTCAGGTTGATCGGCCCAGACACCGCCGAGGTGTTGTCGATCATCTCGTTGGAGTCGATCGTGGTGTACCAGTCACCCGCGCCCTCCAGCGTGCCGCTGCTGATGTCGAGCGGCGAGCTGATCAGGTAGGTGCCCGACGGGATCCAGACGGCCTCGCCCGCGGAGTTGGCGGCGGCGATGGCCGCGTTGAAGGCGGAGGTGGAGTTGTCAGTGCCGGTCGGATCGGCACCCTCGGACACCACCGAGACCGTGTTGGCGGGCTGGCTGGCCGCCGCGGGCACGTCGTAGAAGTCCGCCACGTCGATCGTGTACGGCACCGCGGTGTCGGAGGAGCCGACCTCGAAGGTCACCGTGGACCCGGCGCTGAGCGTCTCGCCGAGCAGCATCCGCACGTCGTTGAAGAAGTGATGGGTGTCGCTGCCCGTGATGTCCGAGGTAGTGATGTAGCTGTACTCCGAGGTGAGGCTGAGTTCGGAGCTGAGCTTGGTGCCGTTCACGTAGACCGACAGCGTGCCCGAGGCGCCCTGGTTGAGCGCGTAGCTCAGGTCGAACGCGTTGGCCGCCGCGGTCAGCGTGAACGTGACGTACTGGCCGGTCGCGGTGAGCTGCACGGCCTCGCGGCCGACCGCTTCGGTGGCGAGCTGCCCTTGGGTGTAGTCCGGCCCGATGATCGAGCCGTTGGTGGCCGCGTCCACGGCCTCGTATTCGGTCTGCCCGTTGATCGAGGCCCCCTGCCCGCTGGCGGCGGCGACGGGGGACTGCAGCGCGCGGTTCGGCGCGGTCTTCGTCGTCGCGCCGCTGGCGGCGGTGACGGAGATGGTGAGGCTGGCGATGACTAGGACGAGGGCGGCCAGGATTGCTGTGCTGATCCGGCGGCGGTGCCGGCCGGTCAAGCCATCCGTAATGGGTGCAGGATGCACGCCTTGCTCCCTTCCGGTAATCCGGTTGGTGGTACGCCGGACACCGGCCGCCCTGCCATGGGGGAAGCGGCCGGCGAACGGCATGGGATGACGGCTCGAGCCGATTTCACCGTAACTAGCGCTACGCGCTTCTGCAAGGTTTCGACAGAATGAAGAAAAAAATAAATAACTGCCTTTTGGCCATAACGGCGGTGAGTAACTGTTCCGGTTACCCCGCAGCTAATATCACGCCTCATATGCCCCAGTCGGGTTTCCCGTTATCGGAAGAGTCCCTCTAGATAGGCGGCGACTCCGTCGTCGGCGAGGCCGCCGATGACGTGGGTCGCGGCGGCGAGCACGTCCGGATGCGCGTTCGCCACCGCGCAGGAGGTACCGGCCCAGGCGAGCATGGGCAGGTCGTTCGGCATGTCGCCGAACGCCACCACCGACTCGGGGCCGATCCCCAGGCTGGCGGCGAGTTCGGCGACCGCGCTCGCCTTGCTGACATTGGCCGCGCTGACCTCGATGAGACTCTTGCCGTTGGAGTGCGACACGTTGACCAGGCCGTCGAGCGCCGGCGCGGCGGCGGCCAGCAGTTCGTCGGGCGTGTGGCTCATGTGGCGGCCGAGCAGTTTCGCGGCCGGCCTAGCGAACAGCAGGTCGTCGGTGAGCCGCGGGATCGCCGTGTTCACGCTCCAGCGGGCCGCCTGGTAAAGCTCATCGGCGGCGTGCCCGTCCGGGTACTCGACGGCGATGCCGATACCGGGGATCGCTGAACGCAACGCGGCGGCCGCGGCGGCGAGATCCCGTGGCGCGATCAGGTGCTGGCCGATGATCGTGTCCGCCGCCAGATCGTAGCTGAGCGCCCCGTTCGCGCAGATCGCCGTCCCCCGGTAGCCGAGTGCGGCCGCGATCGGCTTCATGACCCGCGGCGGGCGCCCGGTGACGAGGACGATCCGCGCTCCCGCCTTCTCGGCTCGCGCGAACGCCGCGACGGTGCGTTCGGAGATCGTCCCGTCGCTGCGGACGATCGTTCCGTCCAGGTCGGTCGCGATGAGCTGCGGAATGGTGCACACGGGACAAAAGCCTAACTGCAGGCGTTTCTCCTCGAGACTGGCGCCAGCGCTCCCATGGGGCACGCGGCGATTGTGGTCGTTGCTGCATTGACCACACTCTTGGAGCCATGTGCCCGGGTGCGGAGGGCTCTCGCGCATTATGGTGGAAACGTGCCGTCGGCCGGCGACGGCACGTTTCCACCATAATCGCGCCCAGAGTCGCTCGGATCCACGGGTGGCGGTGCGAGTCGGGGTTCATCTATCCTGGCCGATCGGCCGGATGTGGCGGTCGGCGATGGTCATCAGCAGGATCACCGCGCTGACCACGGTGAGGATGATGGCGATCTCGTGCAGGCCGTGGTCGTTGATGCGGGTGCGGAAGACCAGGCCGGTGATGGTGGCAGAGGTAATGGAGCCGATGTAGGTGGAGGTGCGGAAGAGCCCGGCGGCGGTGCCGGTCTGGGCGGGCGTGACCTGGGTGTAGAGGGCCGCCTGATTGCCGATGGTGGTGGTGCCGGTCGTGACGCCGTAGATCATGGTGACGGCGACGACCCAGATCAAGGCGGCGCTCGTGCTGAGGAAGTACGTACATACCGAGGCGATCAGTGCTGAGAAGGCGGCGGTCGGCAACGGGCCGCGAATCAGGTTGCGTCGCGCGATGGGCCGGGACACCAGTGCCCCGACGGCGCACATCGGCAGCAATAGCAGGCCGGTCTCGCTGGCGGATATGCCCCGGTCCGCTTCCAGCCACTGGGTGATGCCGTAGGTCACGGTGTAGACGCACAGCATGGTGAGCCCGATCCGGAGGTAGATGCGGGCAAGCGCCTCGTCGGATGCCAGCAGCCGCAGGTCGAGGAAGGGCCGGGTCGCGCGCAGTTCCCAGCGCACCAGTCCGGTACCGATGATCACGGCCAGTGCGAGCGCGATCCAGTCAGGGCGGGGCAGCGAGAGCAGGAACGCCAGCAGCGCCGTGATCGCGGCCGCGAACCCGGTGATCCCGGCCAGGTCGATCCGGCTCGCCAGCTCGCGAGCGCCGCCCGGCACATTCACCGGTGAATCCGGGGGGATCCAGGCGGCGGCCATGGCCAGGGCCGCGAGGGCGAAGGGAACGTTGACGAAGAAGACGGCTCGCCAGCCCCACGCGCCCACCAGCACGCCGCCAAGGGGAAGGCCAAGGGTGGCGGTGACCAGGGCGGCGATCTGCAGGCCGCCGAGCACACCGCCCGGCGGGGCGCTGAGCCCTGCTTGCTGCGCGCGCCGCCGGATCAGCAGCATCGCCGGGGGATATCCCGCCGAGCTGCCGATCCCGATCAGCACCCGGGCGGCGATCAGGGTGGCCAGGTTCTGGCCTAGCCCGCCGACCGCGCCGCCGGCCGCGGCGATCAAGGCACCGGCCAGGAACACCCGCCGGGGGCCGAACTCCTCGACTCCCTCCCGCAGCTGATCGCGGCGCTCAACAGCTACCGCACGGGATGTGCCGACGTGGCGGGCGACTGCAACGCCGCCAACGTGATGGCCAGCATAATCGCCGGTTACGACACAGATGGTGGAACACCGGGCGACTGGTTCCTGATGCTCGCCGACATACCGGGGGCCACGGTTCAGCGGATAACCGACGTGACCGGCCAGGCCGACCTCGCGTTCCGCTACCCGTTCACCGACGGCATCACGGAGATCCTGCTCAACGCCAGCACCCACCAGTTCGCGGGTTTCGTCCGCGGCGGCGTCGAGACGGTGATCACGAAGGAAGTGACCGTCTCCGGGCCGGGCAGCACTACGCCGGTGGTCATCCATCCGACCCGCCGCTGATGACCTGAGGAGACCTGGCGCACTTCCATCAGTAATTAATAGAGAGGGAATCCGATGCGCAAGCCCGAGCCGCTCTTGGACCCTGCCCTTCCGGCGGCTGGCATCAACTACGAGCGGCTGTACGCCTACCGGTTCCGTGACGTCGACCAGGCCAGCAGGCAGTCGGTGTGGCAGGAGATCGCGCGCTACACGCACGACCGGATGGGCGCCCCCCAGCGGGTCCTTGACCCGGCCGCCGGCCGAGGCGAGTTCATCACCGCGGTGCCCGCCGCCGAACGCTGGTGCGTCGACCCAGTCAACCAGGGGATACCGGACGCCACCGGGGTCAAAACGATCATCGCCGACATCATGGACGCCGACCTGCCCGGCGGCTACTTCGACGGCGTGTTCCTTTCGAACTTCCTCGAGCACCTGCCCGACCAGAACACGGTCGCGGCCGCCCTCGGCAAGCTGCGCGCCGCGATGGAACCAGGCGGCCGGATCGCGGTCATGGGGCCGAACTTCCGGTATTGCGTCCGCGAGTACTTCGACTGCGCCGACCACACCGTGCCCCTCACCCACGTCGGGGTCACCGAACACCTGTACGCCGCCGGGTTCGACATCACCGCGGTGACGCCGAGGTTCCTGCCGTACTCCTTCCGCGGTTTGCTGCCGCCGTCACCGCTGCTGACCAGGACCTACCTCCGGATACCGGCGCTGTGGCGGCTGCTCGGCAAGCAGTTCCTGGTGCTCGCCCGCAAGTAAGGCGCCGTGCGCTGGAAACCCGAGCCCCGGAACCGGCAGAGAAGCACCGAGCCTCCTTGGTTCCGCCCTGGCCGCGGTTCGGGCATCAATCGCGGTCAGAGAGGTCCAGCACGAAGCGGTAGCGGACATCGCCTTGGTCGAGGCGGGTGAGGGCCTCATGCACGCGGGCGGAGGGGAGAAGTTCGATGTCGGCGGTGATGCCGTGCTCGGCGGCAAAGGCCAGCATCTCCGCTGTGCCGCGGCGCCCGCCGGTGCCCGAGGCGGTCAGCTTCTTCCGGCCGTAGATCAGGTCCATGATCCGCAACGGGATCTCGCCGGGATAGCCGAGCTCACAGAGCGTGCCGTCCAGGGCCAGCAGCCGCAGTAGCGGCGGGAGGTCGTGCGGGGCGGAGATGGTGTCCAGGATGAGGTCGAACCGGCCGCGGGCTGGTTCCAGTTGCTTGTCGTCGGTGGTCACCAGCAGGCCGGTGGCTCCCAGCTTGCGGGCGTCGTCGGCTTTGTCCGGCGTACGGCTCAGCACCGTTACCTCGGCGCCGAGGGCGGCCGCGAACTTCACTCCGAGATGCCCGAGTCCGCCAAGGCCGGCCACGGCGACTCGGCTGCCCGGCCCGGTCCCGGCCGCCCGCATGGCCTCCCACATGGTGATCCCGGCGCACATCAGCGGGGCGGCGGCGGCCGGGTCGAGCCCGTCGGGCAGTCGGTAGGCGAACTTCTCGCGCAGCACGTACTCGCGGCTGTAGCCGCCCTTCGTCTTGGTGCCGTCAACGCGGTCGGTCCCGCCGTAGGTGCCGGTAGCACCCTCGTAACAGAAGTTCTCCTGCCCCGCCTGGCACATCGGGCAGACCCCGCAGGAGTCGACCAGGGTTCCGACCGCGACCCGGTCGCCGGGGGCGAAGCCAGTCACCGCGGTGCCGGTGGCGGTAACCGTGCCGGTGAACTCGTGGCCAGGGACGAGGTCCCCTTCGTCATAGAGAACTCCGCGGATCCTGTGCAGGTCGCTGTGGCAGACGCCGCAGTAGTCGACGCGCACCGCGATGTCGTCGGCGCGCAGATCCCGCCGCTCGATCGGGACCCGCCGCAACTCGGTGGAATGGTCATGGCTCTGCCAGCCGGTAGTGGTGCGCATGAATCCTCCAAGACAGACTATTCGGTCTATTTCAGCGTAGCTGTCTCCGGGCTGCAAAACAAACCAACTGGTCTGTTTGCTATAGTGATCTCATGCCTGAACTGCCGACAACGTCGCGGGGGGCCGCGACCAGCCGGCGCATCCTCGACGCGGCCGCGGAGGAGTTCGCGGAACGTGGCATCGCCGGCGCCAGGATCGATCGCATCATCGGGGCGGCGCACACGAACAAGGCCCAGCTCTACGGTTACTTCGGCAGCAAGGACGGACTGTTCGACGCGGTCATCGCGGACCGCGCCGACCGTCTCATCAGTGCCGTACCGTTCGACGCGAACGACCTGCCCGGCTGGGCCGTCGGGGTGTACGACGAGAACCTGCGCCATCCCGACCTGGTCCGCCTCGTGGCCTGGCTCCGCCTGGAGCGGCGGCCGTCGGGGCGGCTGTCCGACAGTCCCGGCAATGAGCCGAAATTCGAGGCCATCGCCCGGGCCCAGGCGGCTGGCCAGGTGCGCCCCGGTGATCCCTCCGATCTGTTTGCCGTGATCCTCGGCATGGCATTCGCCTGGTCGCCAGCCAGCGGCTTCTATGCCGCCACCGCCGATGAGCCAGCCGCCGACCACGACCGCCGCCGGGCCCTGTTGCGCGACTCCGTCGCGCGCGTCGCGGCATCCTGAACTCGAGCCTGCTGCGGCGGTGATTGATCCGTAATGGTGTGACGCGGCTGCTGGTCTAGGCTGTCGGCGGTCTAGAGGTACCGGGTCGGCCGGACACTGCGGGTTCTTCCAGATGGTCCGGTCCACTGGGTTTCGCGGGGGCTGGTCTTCACCACCTTCCAGGTGCGTTGCTGCTTCAACCGGTGGCAGTGCCGGCATGCGGG